>CAWUSK010000008.1:0-34998 GCA_963925035.1 uncultured Flavobacteriales bacterium | reverse complement strand
CATGAAATAATATCATTAAAAATATGTACAGCCACCTAACTTTTCCTGAATATGTAATAACAATTCTTAATAAATCTATTGAAGACTTTCAGCCTGGATATATGGAAAGGTTTAAATCTTACGATGGATTCAACACAGCTTTTCCTGACTTTGAATCTTTCTATAGTTTCTATTCTAGTATGCTGTTACAAGCGAAAGAAAGGGCCATTGGAGAGGTGACTTTAAAAATTGAGCCTAACCGACCTACTTTGAATAAAGGGTTTACGGCATATAATTTTTATGACGGTATACACATTCATCCTATATTTACGGTTGAGATTCAAGAAATTGGTAATGCAATCACTTTAGATGTCCCACCCTTTTAATTGATTTGTATGAAAATAAAAAAAGTAATAATAGGCTTAACTTTAATTCTTTTCTCATGTTCAAGCTCATTTGATGACTCTTTTTCTGATGATTCTTGGATAAATAATGCATCATATAACAGCCAAACAGAAACCCTAATTATAGAAATGAATAATAAAGATTACTCCTTCAAAGGAGTTCCATATGAAGTTTGGGAAGGATTTAAGAATGCTTCTTCAAAAGTAAGTTACTATCATCAAAATATTAGAGGCAGATACCAAGATCTTAAGTATTGGATTTGCTACATTTAAGCCTAACACAGTTCTTATCTATGTGTATTATGATGGTACAATAGAAAGAGTAATTAATATCGATAAGAGTGGTGCGAACAAATCAGGAATCCGTTCAATTAATCGTGAGCTGATGACCGTGAAAAAAATCAAAGTCCGACAATACAAATACTTAAACAATATAGTAGAACAAGACCACCGCAACATCAAGAGGCGAATATCGATAGACACGGGCTTTAAGTAGCACCGAAGGTAGTTTGAATCCGCCCAGCGGACTCTGGCTGGCGTCGAAGTTGTCAGCATAATTAGAAAGGATCAAATAGCTGATTCGAGAAAAACAACCTTCAAAACATTTTGTTCTTTAGCTGCCTAATTAATTCCTCAATCAGTAAGTGTCAGATTGAGATTTGGTTAACGCGACAGAACCCAGAACCTGATTTTATATCCTAATATTAATTAGTTCATACTCGACACATAAACAAGATTTTGTCATAAGTAACTCTTTTTGCAAAATTTAGATTTTTATTACTACTTTGTGCCATAAATAAACTACACTATGAAAACTATTTTACTTATTGCTTTACTACTTCTTTCTACAAAACTTGTAAACGCTCAATGCACAACTACCAATGCGACATCATGCGTTTGCGCAGATGGATCATCTGATTGTCTTTTACTACCAGACATTACAGCATCTTGGCTGGGAATTAGTGCTAATGGATACATTGAGTATCCACAAACTGGAGCTGGAGAAAATTTTACAAATCAAGGATTAGATAACGGAAGACTTCGTGTCTCTGGATCGACTCCGAACATTGGACATGGTTCATTCACAGTAAGAGGACGAGACGATAACAACCAACGGACTTTTTTATGCGGTAATGATACAGTATTCGGTGTTTCTGCAACTGGAGAGTTTACCTGTCCAAATGGTTATCCAAATCCGAAGCAATTATTAGTTCAGAGGATTTACAAAAAAAATAGCAATCTAATGACTTATGTCGATGAATATGTTGGAAGTATGACCTACCATCCTGCGCATGGACACAACCACGTTGATGATTGGGCAGTAATGACGTTGCGGGTTGAAACAGCGGATCCTGACCCACGCAACTGGCCTATAGTTGGAACAGGTGCGAAAATCGGATTTTGTTTGATGGATTACGGGCAGTGTGGAACTAATTCAGGTTCAACTTATTACGGGCACTGTAGAGATGACAATACTGTTTATTTGGGAGGGAATCTCTTGTTAAATTCTGATTTTCCAAATTGGAACCTTGGCGGTGGAAATTATAATTGTTCTTTAATTGAACAAGGAATATCATCTGGATGGACTGATGTATATGGAAAACACCTAGACGGAATGTGGATTAATGTTCCACCAAATACATGCAACGGTGACTACTTCATAGTTCTAGAAATTGACAAGAATGAAGTTTTTATTGAAGAAAATGATGATAACAATTATACCGCAGTGCCAGTGACATTAACACAACAGTTACCTGCAGGAACAGCTTCTACCCCGTTGATCACTTCTGATAACTCACATTATTTATGCGCCGGTCACGAAATTGAACTTATGGCTTCAGGCGGATCGAGCTACTTGTGGTCTAATGGAGAAACTACTCAAACAATTGAGGCAACTATTGATGGCTCATACACATGTGAAGTGACTAGTTATTGTGGTGTAAATACTTCAGATGCTTTTGTGGTTAATTTAATTTCAACAGACCCGCCTGTGCTAACTGGAGATACCGTTTGTGTTACTGGTGCTATGACTCTTTCGGGAGTTGGCGAGGGAACTATCACATGGTTTAACGACTTGGGTATTTTAGTAGGAACGGGTAACTCTTACACAACGCCTATTCTGAATACCACAACCACTTATTACGCAATGAATACAAATTCATACTTGGACACTTTATTCGCTGAACCTTACACGAACGGAATTGGTGGCGGTGGCTTTTTGTCAAGTGAACAATATGAAATTTTCAATAGTGAGGTTGCTTTTACCCTTGAATCAGTTCTAGTTTATTCGCAAGGAAATGGCAGTATGACAATTCAGCTGCAAGATAATACAGGAGCTGTTTTGGAGACCACGAATGTAACTTTGGTCACAGGCCAGAATGTAATTGACCTAGCGTTTAGTGTTCCTGCTGATTCAGCTTTGCGACTCGTTGGTACGAACATCAATTCTGGAGGAATATATCGAAATAACAATAGTGCTACATATCCATATACTGAACCCGGGATCATGTCCATTACTGGAGCCTCTGCTGGAGCATCGTACTATTACTATTTCTACAACTGGGAAATTTCCACATCAAGTAGTTCTTGTGCAAGTGATATGACTCCTGTAGAAGCAGTAGTTCGGTCATGTGCTGGAATCGGCGAAAATATAGCATTCCAAAAATCGATAAAGCTAATTCCGAACCCTAACAACGGTGAATTCAATGTTGAATTCACTACCGCTTATGATGGAGAAGTCAAAATTCAAATGTTAAATATGATAGGTAAACAAGTACATGCAAGTACGTTTATTCATAAGCAAGGTCTAAATACATGGAGCTACGAAGAACAAGGTTTAGCCAAAGGTGTTTATATTTTAAATATTCACTTTGAAGATAAAGACTATTCAACTCGATTGATTATTCAGTAATCCAGAATGTTAATTCGAATTTTTCATTTAATAGTTCCACTGTTCATAAGCGGTGGAACTATTTTGTTTGCACAAACAATTGTTCCTTCGTGGGAAATATATAATGAATCAAACTCTCCTCTCCCAAACAATACAGTTCGCTGCCTGACTATTGATAACAACAATGAATTGTGGATTGGCACAGATAATGGTCTTGCACATTTATCCAATGACTCCTGGGAGATTTTCAATACCGCTAACTCCTCAATTGGGGATAACTATATTCGTGCGTTAGCGGTTGACTCCAACAACGCTATTTGGATTGGAACTACATTAAATGGAATGCTGAAATATAATGGTGTTACATTTCAAAGTTTTAATGATGCCAATTCAGACATTCCCGATAATTTCATAAAAACAATATCTGTTGATAAACTCGAACACAAATGGCTGGGCACAGTGGAAGGACTTACACGCTTTGATGACATCTCTTGGGTAACCTGGACAACCTTGAATTCTTCCATTTCAACTAATAATATCTCCTCAATCGGCGTTGGGCTTAACAATGAAAAGTACATCGGCACGATCAACGGAGGATTGATATACATGGACAATGCTTCAAATATAATTGCTAACTATTATATTTTAAACTCAGGTGTTCCTGATAATTCGGCTCTCAAAGTTGAAATGGACAACTTGGGTAAGCCATGGTATGCTGGTTCTGCTGGTGGATTATTCTCAGACCCTGGGAATCAACTTTGGATTTCGTATAATACAGACAATTCAGCTATACTAACCAATAGTCTAACAACTATGAAGCTTGATATGGACAACAACATATACATGGGAACCCAACTTCTTGGATTAATGATTAAGCGAAACGATGCAACATGGACGTTTTATTCAACCTCTAATTCAAATTTACCTGAAGATTACATCTTATCCATTACAAAAGATAATGGTGATAATGTTTGGATAGGTACTTACTCCAAAGGCCTTGTAAGACTTCAAGAAGGTTTCTTGGGTATCAATGAAGTTGATCAGTTGACAACACTTCAAGTGTATCCGAATCCTGCTCAAAGTCCAAATACTATTCACCTCAATCAGAACACTGATCAAGCGCATGTGACAATATTCAGTATCGATTCGAAAATTGTTTACGATGAGTTCAAGTTTGAAAGTTTTAATTCTATTCATCTACCTAGCTTAAAACCAGGCTACTATTTTCTCTATATCCAAAGAAAGGGTAAGTCATACCGACTTGAACTTATGATTTCTGAATAATTTAAAACTATGCACGAAACGTTGAAGCCAAATGCTTAATCATAAATATTAGATTGTAATTGATTCGTGGAAAACCAATTAATACGCTAAAATTTTAGAATCAAAAACAAAAATCTTACCAGTAAAGAGCTTAACTTTTGGAATGTTCTATGAACAATACTGAATTCTACAAAGTGAATTGTTGTTATTAAAAAATCTTATTTTTAGAATTAAAAGACGATTATGGAAAATTTAGACTTCAATGAATGGTTAAAGGGAGAAGATGAAATAGAAATTCATGCTAAGTACTATGAACAGTCAAAAAGAATTGAATTTTTAACACAAGAATTATTCAACAGCCAACAAAGTCAAATCAAAACATTTCATGCAGTGGCAATAGTTGTAGAAAGGCAAAACGAACTTGCAAATACAATGAGTCAATTAACCGACTTGATGACTAAAATGATAAGTAACAACAATTAGATTTACCTTAAAACGAGCAGAGTGTATTTCTGCAAAAGTTAAAACCTCAATATCAACTTCAAGTTGAACCTACGTTGAGTTAAGTAATTTGGAATAGAATAGTACTTCCCTTCTACGTCTTGAATCCATTGTTTTGAGAGAACATTGTTTACTCCTAACAGGTTGAATACTTCGAACGATAAGATGGCATCTGTGAACGATTTTGTGAAGAAATTTTCTTTTCCTTTTCCTTGATTATTTCTTCGCTTGTATAAGAAATCATACGATGTTCCAATGTCAACTCTGAAGTACGACTTTTGACGCAAAGTATCTCTGTATCTATTTTCATCTGGCGGGCCATAAGGTAGACGTGACCCAAATTGCAAACCAACTTGCACACTCAAACTTTCAATATTTGGCATACGATCTTGAATCAAGGCACCTAATGTAAACATTTGGTCTGTTGGACGTGGAATGTATCCTGGATTAACACGAACACTGTCAGTCACAACTTGATTCTCCAATGTGCTATTTATTACTACACCTTCTGAATTATAATAATTGTAATAGAAATCATCCAAAATATCTTCTTTCGTTGATAGAAAACCAACTTTAAAAAACGATTCGATTCCTTCAACAAATTCTCCGTGCACGTTCAAGTCAAACCCAACAGCATATGCTACCGCATTGTTTTCAGCGTAATATCTTGTTCGGACGTTTTCCACTTCGTATGGATTGACGTCCCACATGTATTTGTAATACGCTTCTGCTGTAAATTTAAACGGTGCCTCACGATTCCACATTCTAAAGTAAACATCTGTACCAACAACAGCATGAACCGATTTTTGTGCCTTTACATTCAAGTTTAAATCGCCATCAAACGTTCTGAACTCTCTGTAGAATGGTGGTTGATAATACATTCCTGTAGCTAAATGAATATTCATATCACGTCTGACGATCTTATCGTTTTTCACCATGTAAGCGCGTGGATAGTATTTCACAGAGGCTCTCGGTGTAACAAAAAACTCGCTATTCGCGGAAGTGTATCCAGTTCTAAATCCTGCACTTAACGCCCACTTAGAAGGAGACTCGACAATTGTATCTGAAAAAGTTCTAATTACTTTCGTTTTCTTCTTTGTTATTTTATCTTTTATCTTTTCTTTTCGTGTTAGAGTCACAGGTAGGTTCCTCTTGTTGTCCGACCAAAGTGAATTAAACTGCATAAATCCGGTGTAACGTTGTGATTGTAGGTTTAAATCCCCTTTGATGGTTTCAAACAATAGAATCTCTCCATCATTGGTTTGAGGTATAGAATATCCCGCCGAATCAATTAATTTCCACTCACTCAGCTTATCTGTAAAGTCATCCATTTGGAAGTTTACACCCCATTTCAATCCGTGGTTTTGAAAGCGAGTGCGATTGTCGTCCTTATAGCCCTTGAAAAAAGTGTGGTCTCCGTTGTGATAAATATTAATAATGGTCGCGTGTAATCTATTTCTAGCGTGATTTAAAAAACCTCCAACTCCCAGCACTGCAATGGAGTCTCCAAATTCTTCTTTCGATGGATCTGTCTCTAATTCGTTGATGTAATATTCTCCTAAAATGTCAAACGACTCAGATTCAACAGAATTAAAAACCGTTGCGAATAAATCCAAATTGGTCTTTTTGTTGACTTTCCAATTCAAGGATGTTCCCCCTGTCATTGTTGTAAACTTGGTGTTTTCTTGCCCTTCGTAATAGACACGAAATGAATACGCTTCATTCGCCGTACCAAAATCCGTTTCTTGTGATTGTGGCGTAAATCGGTAATTATTAGAAGAAAAATGTCCCAATACAGACCACGTAATATTTTCAGTAATTGCAAAATTCGTCACCAATTGCGCATCCCAATAAACAGGATTGTACGCACCTTTTGTTGGGAGAGAGTTTAAAAAATAGCCGTTGGATTGATAACGTGCACCTACCAAATAGTTGAATCTAGCACCAACTGCCTGTTCCACATGAGCCTCGGCATTAAGCAATGAAGCCAAAACTGAACCATGCACCTTTTGATCTGTTGGAGTTTTGTATTTAATATCAAGAACTGAACTTAATTTATCGCCGTATTGTGAATCAAATCCACCTCCTGAAAACTGAATCGATTCCACCAATGCTGTATTGATAAAGCTCATTCCCTCCTGCTGTCCAGATCGTGTTAAAAATGGTCTATTGATTAAGAATCCATTGACGTACACCAAGTTTTCATCGTAATTTCCTCCACGAACATTGTAATTTGAAGTCAACTCATTGTTTGAAGTCGCTGCAGTAGTGTAAATCAAATACCTTGGAACACTTCCCATCGGTAGGTTTTGTAAATCAGCAACTGGCAATTTCGCTAATTCGAATGGACTTTTTTGATCTGTATGAACTTGTATCGTAACTTCTTGCTGAAAATTAAATTTTATCGTTTTTGCCCGAGTGATTTCCTCGCTTAGTATGTATGTTTCATTCTCAATCAAATCATTTGAAATACGGTATTCAACTTCAACGGCAGCAAACTTAGAAAAAGTAAGGTCGTAAATTCCATTATCATCTGTATAAACGATAGGAACTATTGCACTTTTAGCAATGACTTTAACATTTTCAATTGGAGTTCCTTTTTTATCTACACATTTTCCAGACAACTTAACCTGCTGAGCAGCGCCAATTGTAACCGTAAATAAAGTAAACAAAAACAAAAATAGTCTTAGCATTGTGCGAAATTAGCTTTAGAAACGCAATAAACGGTGGTTTATTTTATGTTTTTTCGTTTTCAATAAGAACTATAAAGTCTTTCTCGTTTGGATCAATAGCATTAAACATTTCTTTCAGCAATTCTGAATACATTCCATCGGGACAAAAGGAGAAGAAATTGATTGTGCGTTCTTGTAAATTTCCACTTGGAAAAAGTCGTTCTTTGATTTGCTCAATTTGCTTCATGGCAGCGTCGTGTTTTCCTTTAGAACGTTTTACCAATTTATCTTTGATGGATTCAATTTGCTTTTCCAAATGAACAACTTCTGCAGCAGCAAATTTATCCATGCCTCGATCGACATGATTAATTTGCTCAACGACTATTTCTCCCAGTTGATTCAATGCATTATCCATCGCATCAAAATTCAATTCTTCACCTGCATTTGCTTCTACATAATTCCGTTTTAGCGTATCTGTAGATTCAAAAACATCTGAAAGTTTTGTCAGCGTATTTTCAATTTTCTTATGCGTATTTGCATCAATAATCATCATTGAATTCCGAACAACTATTAGTGGATAAATAGTTGATGCTGCATCAAAAACTCCTTTCAATTGCAACCAATAGGCAATTTCACCACCACCACCGATGTAAGCTAAATTTGGCAAAATGGTTTCTTGGTACAAAGGTCGTAACACAACATTTGGCGAGAAACACTCAGGTTTATCGTACAACAAACTAAATATTTTGTCTCGTTTGAAATGCCCTTTTCCTTCAATGAAATAATCGTCATCTTTCTTTTCTATTCGACTTCTCAATCCTTTTTCAATGTAAAACAAATTGATTTCTCTGGCATGAATTTGAACCTTCCCCCCTACTTTCTCTAATTCAGAATTCGTCTTAGAAACTGCGTCAAACGAAAAAGAAGTTTCCAGTTCCATTTTCATGATGGTCGAAAACTCCCTTTTCAGAGTTGAATCATCACCATCAATTATCAGCAAGTTGAAATCATGAAATAACGCATGCACTATATTGCGCATCGCATCAGTTAAATTTTCACCGTCGTAATGCTTGATCAATGAATGTATTTCACTTTCAGGATTATTTGCATACAATTCGGAAATACGGTTTTTTACCAGCTCTAATCCATCTAAATCAAAACGACCAACAGGTCCTTCTTGACTCGACTTCCAAATTAATTCATTTGAAAAAATAGTTGCTTTTTGAATTTCTTCAAAATCATGATCTTCTGCTGCCATCCAATACACAGGAACAAACTTCTTTTCTGGAAATTGTACGCTCAGCTCTTCTGCCTGCTTGATCGCTTGCAGAATTTTTATCACAAAAAATAACGGCCCTGTAAACAACGAAAGTTGATGTCCCGTAGTTACTGTGAACGTATTTTTATTTGCCAACGATTCAATTAATGCCATTGCATTTTCTTGATTCTTCACAGAAGCATATTGATTCTTCAGCGCAGAAACTAATACTTCACGTTTTTTACTCATAAACTCCTTCGATTTATCCTCAATTTGCTTAGAAAAGGCATTTGAAGAAAAAGGCTGTTGAATGAATTGCGAAAAGTGCGCTTGATTGTAAACCATATTTACGTGGTTTTCCCCAAATAAATTTAGCTCTTTTCTATGAAATTTGAAATGTTGCATAGTGCAAAGTTAATTGTAAAACTAGAATGACAAAGCCAAAAAAAGTTAGCAGCATACTTGGCCTTTACAACGCAAAGAAACAAAGAACACAAATTGCAATGTGTATAAGTTGATAATTCTTTGTACCCTTTGTTTCTTTGTGGTAAAATCTCTGGATTTCATTTAGCCCTAGACCACATTCTTTCCATAAAAATGGGATAACTAATCTACAGAATGTATCTTTGCTAAAAATTACAGATAATGGAAGCAATTATTAAGACAAACAAAGGGGAAATGAAAGTTAAGTTTTATGATGTTGACGCACCTAAAACGGTAGCAAACTTTGTGAAATTAGCAAAAGATGGATATTATGACGGACTGAAATGGCACCGTGTACTTCCTGACTTCGTAATTCAAGGTGGATGTCCAAACTCTAGAGATGGAGCAAGTGGAATGGCTGGAACCGGCGGTCCTGGATATCAAATCGATTGTGAGGTAAGTGGTGGGAACCAACATCACGAAAGAGGAGTTCTTTCTATGGCACACGCTGGAAAAAATACTGGTGGGTCACAATTTTTTGTTTGTCACTCAAGAAATAATACTGCACATTTAGACGGAGTTCACACATGTTTTGGAATTGTGACTGAAGGTCTTGACGTAATTGACTTAATCAAAGAAGACGATAGCATCGATTCAATTAAATTCCTAGACTAAGCATTAATGCAAAAAAAAGCAGCAATTATTGGCGCTGGTATAGCTGGACTTGCATCTGCAATTCGGTTGGCAAACAAAGGCATTGAAACACATGTATTTGAAGCGAATCTTTTTCCAGGAGGGAAAATCAATAGTCGTTCTGTAGACGGATATCGATTCGACCTAGGTCCATCACTGCTTACCAGCCCAGAATATTTAGAAGATCTTTACCGCTTGTGCGGTAAAGATTTTTCTGCTTTTGAAATGGCAGAGCTTGACCTTTCTTTTAAATACTTTTTCACCGATGGAACACAGCTGGAATTGGGAAGCACTCGCTCACAAGTCGTTGCTGAAATAGTTGAGAAATTAGGTGAGAACCCAGATAGTGTAAACAACTATTTAACAAAAGCAGAGAAAAATTATTTACTCATCTCTCCCCTATTCATCGAAAAGTCCTTGCACCGATGGACAGGCTTGTTTGGAAAAAAATTAGTGAAAGCGCTCGCTCATTTACCAAGTTACAAACTTTTCAGCACCATGAACGACGAGAATTCCAAAGCTTTCAAGAACGAAAGAACTGTTCAAATCTTCAATCGTTTTGCTCAGTACAACGGAAGTCACCCATTCAAGGCTCCGGCAATGTTGAATATGATTTCTCATTTAGAAATCAACACACCTCCATTCTTACCAAAAAATGGAATGATTCAAATCACCGATGCCTTGATGGAATTAGCAAAAGAGCAAGGTGTCCATTTTCATTTTGGAGAAAAAGTCGAAAAAATCATTGTCCGTGATAAAGCGATAAAAGGAATTAAAACAGCGCAACAACAATTCGATTGTGAATTTGTAGTCTCAAACATGGATATTTCATTCACATATGAACGTTTATTGAAAGAAGAATATCAACCGACAAAAATTCTAAATCAAGAGAAATCGAGTTCTGTACTTGCCTTTCACTGGGGAATTAAAAAGTCATTTGAGACGCTGCATGTTCACAATATGATTTTCTCTGACAACGACAAAGGCGAATTTGATGAGGCTTTTGAATCCAAAACCATCTCAAAAGACCCTTCATTTTACCTGTACATTTCATCAAAAGCCATTCCCGACGATGCGCCAGCGGGTTGCGAGAATTGGTTTGTACTCATCAATGCTCCAATTGAAAACGGCCAAGATTGGGACAATGAAATCAACGAAAAAAGAGCATTTGTAATTGAAAAAATGTCTAATTTACTTGGCGAAGACATTACTTCATTGATTGCAACAGAAATTACGCTCGATCCACGTGATATCGAAGAGCGTTACTCAGGTAAACAAGGTTCGATTTACGGCAATGCATCAAACAACCGTTTCTCAGCGTTTTACCGCCACCCAAATTACAGTAAACGCATAAGCGGATTGTATTTTGCTGGTGTTTCAGTGCATCCCGGAGGAGGAATACCGTTGGCTTTGAATAGTGCAAATATTGCTTGTAAATGCTTGTTCGACGACCATAAAATGAATTGACAATTAATAATGGAGAATTGATAATTGCCTTCGGTTTGAAATTTAATTATCAATTGTTAATTATCATATAAAACAGAACTTATTAACAATATCACTTTTCGCTTTTATTAATTCCAACAAAAAATTAACTTTGTTACATGAGTGAATTCGTAGTTTCCGCGAGAAAATATAGACCCCAGACTTTTGACACCGTTGTTGGTCAAAAATCGATTACGTCTACTTTGCGTAACGCTATAAAAAACGATCATTTAGCACAAGCCTTTTTATTCTGTGGGTCACGTGGAGTTGGTAAAACTTCTACAGCGCGAATCTTAGCGAAAACAATCAATTGTTTTAACAGAACGGAAAACATTGAAGCCTGTGATGAATGTGAATCTTGTAAATCGTTTAATTCTGGAGCATCTTTGAATGTGTATGAATTAGATGGTGCTTCGAACAACTCAGTAGAAGAAATCAGAAATTTAATTGATAAAGTACGTGTCGCTCCGCAATTGGGAACGCACAAAATCTATATCATTGATGAGGTTCACATGTTGTCCTCTTCAGCATTTAATGCGTTTTTAAAAACGTTAGAAGAGCCGCCAAAACACGCGATTTTCATTCTAGCAACAACAGAAAAACACAAGATTATTCCAACCATTTTATCGCGTTGTCAAATTTTTGATTTCAATAGAATCAAAGTCAAAGACATTGCTGATCATTTAGCTTTCATAGCAGAAAAAGAAGGTATTACCGCAGAACCTGATGCTTTGCATATCATTGCACAAAAAGCAGACGGAGCATTACGTGATTCACTTTCAATTTTCGATCAAATTGTTACATTTTCGGGAAACTCGATTACGTATCAAAATGTCATTGACAATCTAAACATCTTAGATTACGATTACTATTTCCAAATCGTTGACAACACATTAAAAGAAGACATTCCAAACGTTCTATTACTATTGAACGATATTGTGGAGAAAGGATTTGACATGCACAATTGCATAGTTGGACTAGCAGATCATTTCAGGAATTTATTGGTTTGTAAAGATGTCCGAACAGCTAAATTATTAGAAGTTGGAGAGTCGATTCAAGAAAAATTCGTTGAGCAATCGAAACGTGTAGAAGGAACTCACATTCTTCGTGCTCTAGGCGTTTTAAGTCGTGCAGATGTGGAATACAAAGCCGCAAAGAACCAACGACTGCTGGTCGAAATGGCCTTCATGCAATTATGTTCCATCAATCAGGAGCTTGAAAAAAAAAATCCCTAACGGATCTAGTTAAGATAATTCCTTACCCAAATCAGAATTTAAGAGACAAGGTTACTACGAAAGTGATCAACAAACCTGAAGTCAAACCGGCTTCGCTGCAGCCAGTGGAAAAAGTTGCGCCGCGCGTAATGACTGCTCCATCTGGAAAACTCAATTCTTCATCTCTTTCCATTAAACAAATGATGGAGAAAAAAGCAGAAGAAAATGTCGATGGCGCAGTTGATTTGAGCAACATGCCACGCAACCCATTTTCCATTGACGATCTTAAAATGTACTGGAGACGTTTTGCCTTTCAAATGAAAGACGAAGGAAGAGATACCTTTTACAATGCATTGATTAAACGTGACCCGAAAGCTAAATCAGACATTTCATACGATTTGGAAGTAGACAATGAGGTTCAAGTCGATTATATTCGACCACTTTTATCAGATTTACTAGGCTTCTTGCGTAAAGAATTAAAAAACTACGACCTTCATGTTGAGCTAAAAATGACGTCAACGCCTGATGCCGAAGTAAAATTCCAAACAGGAAAAGACAAGTTCGCTTCACTGGCTCGTAAAAACCCTTATTTGCACACGTTGAAAACGATATTTAATTTGGATATTGAATACTAATTTCTAGTTATTCCAAACACCGATTTATATAATGATCATTGACGTTCACTCACATATTAACAACTACCATTAGGATAAAGTGAAAATTAATTAAGCGTAAGCTCATATTGAGAAAAACTATTATATTACTCATTTAAAAATGGTCTAATAATACGACTACAAAATAAATCCTATGACCACTAGAGAAGAGCATCTTAAAGTTTGCACTGCAACTTGTATCCATGTCTGCCCAAAACCATATGTTTAACACCTCATCAGCAAAAGTTAGATTCGGGTTTCGGGTTTTGTTGTCAAAGATCAAATAGCAGTCCGCAATTGGATGATGATTTTAGTATCGGTCAAATGTCACCAGAAGAATGGCCGAAACTTGCGAAAGTGATTGACGCGAATGACTTTACAATTGGCGCAATACAATCTGCCGTATAGTGTATTTCAAATGATCATCCAATAAGTTCAATCCATTCCTACCATATGGAAGGGATTCAATAACTCAGAAGAACGGTTGCCGAAATCCAACTAAAGGAATTACCATGGTATTATATGGCATATCACGAAGACACCAGTGTTGTTTTTTTTAATAAATACAAAACCATTATTGTGAATGTTAAATTCAGTGTCCAATCTAACACCTTTATTACGGTATACGTCCGAAACAAGCACAGCCAAATTGCAACAGCCCTTATCAAAGAATCTTCTGTTGGAGTTGGAAGGCATAAATAGAGTATGAATCTTTCTGTGAGCAGATGATTACACCATTTATGCCTATGAGGGTTATTCAAGATTAAACTCAAAGAAAACTTTTGAATTATAATCGAAGAAATATGCCCGGGCTCATTTATTCATAATAATATACAGACTAAATTTGAGGAATAAATACTTACTTTTGCATTATGAAATTCCTCTACTTCACAGCATTTATTTTCTTGGCTTTTCGTTGCGCGGAGAAGGAAGATGTGACCATTGAAAAACTTAAAGTCAGGGATGAGATTGAACTCGGTGAAGAACTTTTCTTTGACCCTATTCTTTCACTTGACAATTCTTTGGCATGTGCTAGCTGTCACCAACCACAATTTGCCTTTGCAGATAACAAAGCTTTTTCGTTGGGAGTAAATGACAGCGTCGGAACAAGAAATACGCCTTCAGTTATGAATATGTTGAGCCGTTCGTTTTTCTTTCATGATGGAAGAGCTGCTTCTTTAGAAGAACAAGCAATTGGACCTGTCGAAAATCCATTGGAAATGAACTTGTCGTTTGACGAAGCCGTGAAAAGAATTAAGGCGAACCCTGAATACGTTCGTTTGTTCAATAAAATCTACAAGGAAGAACCTAATGCAAAGAATGTAGCAAATGCACTCTCTGAATTTCAACGAAGCCTTGAAAGTGACGGTAGCGCTCCGCACGATTTATTTGTAAACGGCGTGGATTTAAATGCAATGACTGAATCTCAACAAAGAGGTAGAAAATTATTCCTTGATGATAAGTCCAAATGTTTTGACTGTCACTTTGGTCCTGATTTTACTGGAGATGAATTTAGAAATATCGGACTTTACGATGGCGTAAAATTATTGGACAAAGGACGATTCGACTTCACGAAAAAACAAGAAGATATTGGGGGATTTAAAGTTCCAGGATTAAGAAACGTTGCCTTGACAGCTCCATATATGCATAACGGAATGTTTAACAGCTTGGAAGAAGTAATTGATTATTACAGTAATCCCTACGACTTCGTCAAAAAGCCGATCAATATGGATACTTTAATGCTAAAACCACTGAATTTTACACAACAAGAAAAAACAGATTTGGTAAACTTCTTACATTCGTTGACTGATAAGGAAATTCCTTATGCGAATCGAAAAGTAAAATAAAGTGTCAAACTCGGAATTAGAAACATTTTATACTGAAACAAGACAAGATTGGAGAGAATGCAGTTGAGCAAAAGAAACCAAAGCAGTTCAGGTAAATTACTACAACGTCATTCTCAATTGAACCGTAATGTCAGATTTTGTATTCCCTAGAATTTCTTCTGAGCCTGAACCTAAAGATTTTCGATTCGCGTAGATACTAACTCCATAACGCACCCAGAGATCAAATTTCCGCAAAAATGTGTAGCGAATCATCGCATAGGCACGACTTCCTTTGTAATAATAAGATGGAACGGAGAAGACATACAACGCATTGTTTTCATACGTATAAATTCGTGTGTCGTAACTGTCTGTGTCGAATAAAGCATAACGCAACGTTACATCCAAAGGAAATGATTTTGGCTTAAATAAAATGTCTTGTGTCAAAATAATTCCATCCTCTGGTGTATTACTTGGTCGGTTAATCGTTACATATTCAATTCGCGATTTCAACTGAACACTTTCCGTAACTTTATAACTAAAATTTATCCGATAATTACGTTGAATAACATCTTCAATTCCCGTAATTGTTCCATCAGAATCGCGGCTATTCTTTTGTCGTCGTTGTTCTCTAAATCGTGCATAAACTTCCAAGCCACGAGTTGGTTTGTACGATGGTTGAATCATAAATTCATGTCCATTGGAAGGTGCATCTACTTGGTACTTCATCCATGGAAATTTAAAAATATCAACATACGAATTAATCGAAAACGTTCGTGTCAAATTCACTTTTAGTCCAGCATACAAACCACTTTCATTCTGTGTATTACTTCCTTCCGAAAAACCTGCATTGTAAAACGTTTGATAATTTCTACCATAATTGCGGTACACAACACTCATTGAAGCACGTTGATCTAATGAAAATAATACACCATGCAAATTCGCAAATCCACCCGAGTATGTGGAAGTTGCCACTTCTCCGAAAAAGTTAAAATTCCGAATTACCCAACTGTAATCGGCGCTAATTCCAACTGATCCTTTTCCTCTAAAATCGAATTGATTGTAAGGCAAAATGGATTTCGAATACGTTTTGTTGTAACCTTGATAAACACCAGCAATTCCAACATGAAACGAACGTCGTTTGTAACGTAAATTCCCTCCAGCCATGATTTCTTGCAGCTGATTTTTCTTGGCTACTTCTGAGTTCGTTCGGTGAAGTCCCGTTAAATTAACACTAGAGACAAACTCCTGTTCTTCCGTGAGTGAATCTGCAAGAATAGTCGCATCGACTCCTTTATAAGAGCCAAACACTGTAAGTTCAAAATTCTGATATCCTAATTCAACCGCTGCACCTCGTAAAAATCGAGTTTCATCGACAGAAGTATAAGCTTTCAATGAATTTGCAGACTTCTTAACATTTGTAACATCTGCCGTTTTGCCGAATGCATAACCCGACCACAAATTCAATCCTTGACCGATTTGTACTTGGTAATCTCCAATTGCGATTGAGCGGACATATTTTCCCCCTTTGTAAAAAGCGTGTGCAGAATAAAAGTCGAAACCGTATTTCTGATTTCCTTTAAAAAATTGTTCTCCTGGATCTTTTTCAGCCGTTATGCCGATACTCAGATTCGTTCGGTAACTGAAGCGCAAACGAGTGTAATATCTATCTTTGTTTCCGTAGTAATACGAATTGCTATTCTGTATTATTGAATCAGGCACATCTGAATATCCCTTTTTATTTTCACCTGTAGTTTGGTATCTAAAAAACGCTTCGAACTTTCCTTGTTGAAATGCTTCCTTTAATGAAACATGCAATTGATCTAGCTTGTCATCGACACGAACAAAAGGCAACACCATTTGGATAGTATTCATGTCCCAATACTTCAACGATTGAATTTCATAAATGGAAATGAACTTTCCGAATTGCCGAATGTGCAGCATTAAATCACTAATTTGAATGTCCGACAATAAACCGATGTCTTGCAATTGCTCGAAACTTGCCGAGTTTAAATTCAGTGGATGGTCGTATAAAAAAATCAACTGTTCGACGACATTCGTTAAATCAATACTTTCCGATTCCAATTGTTCAGAAATAAACTCAATACGCTGTTGGATTACAGTGTTTTTCATGTCTTCAACCTGCCCAAAAGCAAACGTTCCAAGGAAAAGAAAGCAGGAGGACATAACGATATGTTTTAAACGTATCACTCTTTGGATTTAGATAGAAAAACAATTGAAAAATTAGGCGACCAACCCAAAATTTGATGGTACGAACTTCCAATTCCAATATGCACTTGATTGAAATGATAACCGAATCCAAATGAAACTTCGACAGGAGTTGTTTGTATTCCTCCTCGGATGAAAAAATTCTTCAACGGCTCGTATTCCAATCCTGTTTTAAAACGGAAAGGATTCTCAATATCTTTTTCTCCTTCAATAGCGATTAAGAATTTCTCTGAGAATAAATACGATGTTCCAAGACGGATAACGGTAGAAAACCGGTCGTCTTCAAAGTCTGAAAGTTTAGCTCGGCCGACATTGTATGCGCTCACTCCTATTTTCCAATTCTCCGTGACTTTAGCATAAATTCCAGCTGCCGCACTAATCGTATGTTTTGAGCCGTAATTAGATGAAAGAGATAATCCTTTGTAATTCAATTGAACTCCAGCAAAAAACTTTTCTGAAAGCTTCATACTGTAGCCAATTCCCGCTTGGTAAGATCTATAATTTCGATAACCGAACATATCTCCACCAACTGAAATAACTCCAACCTTCAACGGAATCGCTACTGCAAAACCTTGCGTTTGAAACTCCTTCAGCAAAAATCGATTTTCATACGACAATCCAGCTGAAAACGTTTTTATCGCGCCTAATGCTCCAGGATTGTTTTGATACGCCCAAACATCGTCAAAAGTCGCAGATGCAGTTCCCATGGACATAGATCGCGCACCAGCTGGAACAATTCCTTGTCCGGTTGAAGCTCCAATCACGAAAAAGACACACAAAAAAGATAAAATTTGCTTCATGAACGTTTTATTAATCGTTTGTTTTTCGGAATTATTTTTTCATTGTAATATTCATCTTCCTCAGCAAAAAACCAAGATTTCCCGGTATTTTCAGTTATTGCAAAAATGATTACTTTTTTTGATCCGTTCATAAACTCAAAAAATTCATGTTTCTCAAATTCATATTGCACATGAATATTCTCTCCGTCGGATTCTATCGTTTGAATAATACCATCTTGAAAAAAAGGCCGTTCTTCTTCATTTGACACATCAAAATGAGTTTGAAAAAGGCTATCACCTTGTGTTTTATAATGTGCAACTATATTAGGATGTGTATATCCAACATACGACATTACAGCACCGTTATTTCTAGAATTGACGTAGGAAACCATTGCTTGATGCAGGGAAGCTTCTTGATCGGCATTAAGCGAACAGGAACTAAAAATAAGTAGTAAAATAATAATCAAATTTTTCACTTTATGAAAATAGCCAAAAAAGGTGTAAGAAAAAAGATTGTGGAAAAGTTCTGATATTAAATAAAAATGCAGTTGCCTTTGATATTCAAGAACTCCTCTTCATTGGACGCAACAAAACCAGGAATTCCATAACTTAACATGTCCTGAATTCGCAGTATTTCGGGATATTGTTCGGCAACCACATTCCTCAATTGTGCTTTCGTACCGATGATTTGAATTTCATCAAAATGCCTATAATCTAAGATCCGATAAAACACCTTATCGTTAGAAAGTTTTCTGTATTGCGGAAAGTCGGTACCTTTGTCTAACATTTTACGAAATTACAAATGTTTGCAAACAAAATACACGAAGAGGCACACGCTTTAATGCAAAGTGGAGATATACAAGGATCAATCGCTTTGTACACAAAGGCAATGGAACAAGATCCGAAGGACTGCAATCTCATTTCTGATAGGGCTGTGGCTTATTTACATCTAAATGAAAAAGAAAACTGTTTTAAAGATTTTGATTTAGCACTTTCAATTCAACCAAATTACGGTTATAGATATGCTTCAAGGGCATTTGCTAAAAATCACTTTGGTGATATTGACGGAGCGGTTAAAGATTACGAAAAGGCCGTGGAAATGGATCCAGAAGATGCAGTTGCCCAAAATAACTTAGGCCTTTTGTTGGAACAAAAAGGTTATAAAAATGCTGCGTCAGAACGTTTCAAACGAGCAGACAAACTTTCGAAGGAAGAAGATCATTTACTAGAACTAATGGATGATTTGGACGAAGAAAAAGTTGAGCAAATAGAAACAGACCCTAAATCGGTTGAAGTAAATCCAGATCTTCAGCGTCAAAAAAACATTCAAACGGGCCGAGAGCTGAAGAAAGTGTTTACTTCTAAAAGTCAATTCAAAGAGTTTATCAATTTCATCAAGAACGGATTCAAAATAAAATGACGAAAAAAGAGAAAGCAGCATACATTATTGAAGAACTTGAGAAAAACTATCCTGAAACGCCAGTTCCGCTGGATCATACTGATTCTTACACTTTGCTGATTGCGGTTTTACTTTCCGCTCAATGCACAGACAAACGTGTTAACCTTATTACTCCAGCGCTTTTTGCACTTGCGAACAATCCGTTTGACATGATAAAACTTTCTATCGAGGAAATACGTGAAATCATCAAACCGTGCGGACTTTCGCCACGAAAATCTTATGCCATATTTACGCTTTCTCAAATGCTCATTGACAAATACGGAGGTGAAGTTCCTGCTGATTTTGAAAAGTTAGAAGAGCTTCCCGGCGTTGGTCACAAAACAGCATCTGTTGTAATGGCGCAAGCATTTGGGGTCCCTGCATTTCCTGTTGACACACATATTCACCGTTTATTAGTTCGTTGGGGAATGACAAGTGGGAAAAATGTGGTGGAAACAGAGAAAGATGCGAAAAAGTATTTTCCAAGAGAATTATGGAACAAATTGCATCTTCAAATCATCTTTTATGGAAGAGAATTTTCTCCAGCTCGCTCTCCAAAGCATAATGTCGATTACATTACTCGAGCTATCGGAACGCCAAAAGCACTGAAGGAGCTAGTTTAAAATACTCACACCTTTTCTAGACCATTTATAATTAATTCACATTTGGGTCGACTCTTTTTTTGTACATTCGAAGAACATTAAAAAGTCGAATACTATGTTAAAAACTGTTCAAGCATCTTTCGTTGGATTAAGCTTAATTTTAGCTTCTTGCGGTCCATCTGAAGTGAATGAAAATTCAAAAGAAAATGAAGAATTAAAAGTAATTTCTTCAAGCAATATCGTTGATCGATTTGCAGATATTCAAGTTTTACGATACGATATTGAAGGATTTGATAAATTATCTCTTGATCAAAAAAAGTTGGTTTATTATATGGCTCAAGCTGGATTAGCTGGGCGAGATATAATCTACGATCAAAATAATCCACAAAATCTACCAATTAGAAATGCAGTAGAACATATTATCGAAAACTATAAAGGCGCTAAAAAATCTGCTGATTGGGAAAAGTTCATGACTTACTCCAAACAAATTTGGTTCTCAAACGGAATCCATCACCATTATGGAATGGATAAAATCATGCCTCAGTTTTCTGAATCGTATTTCAATATCTTATTGAAGGAAACAAAAACTACAATCGATACTGAATCAAAAGATGTCATCTTCTCTAAGACAAAAGCCATGAAGCGTAAAGTGAAAGATTCCGATGTTGATATGATTGTAGCGTCGGCAAATGGGTTTTATGGAAAAGGCGTGACGAATAAAATGGTGGATGATTATTACGCCTCTCGTATCGATAAAAATGATGAACGTCCAATTGAATATGGTTTAAACTCAACAATGGAATTGATTGATGGTAAGTTGAAAGAAGTTGTTTGGAAATCAGGAGGAAAATACGGCAAAGCAATTGATAAAATCATTTATTGGCTCAAAAAAGCGGTGACAGTTGCTGAAAACAAGGAACAAAAAGCTTCGATTGAAAAGTTAATTGAATACTATAAAACAGGTGATTTAGCAACATGGGATGAGTACAATATTTTATGGGCGAAATCCACAAAAGGAGATATTGACTGGATCAATGGATTTATTGAAGTATATGGCGATGCGATTGGAAAAAGAGGAACTTTTGAAAGTATTGTACAGATTACCGACTTCGAGGCTTCTGAACAAATGAAAGTAGTTGCTGAAAATGCACAATGGTTTGAAGATAATTCGCCTTTAACTTCTTCTCACAAAAAGAAAAATGTAAAAGGAGTGAGTTATAAAGTTGTACAAGTTGCTAGTGAATCAGGGGATGCTTCTCCTTCTACTCCAATTGGAGTGAATCTACCCAACAATAATTGGATTCGTCAAGACCACGGTTCTAAATCGGTGAGCTTAGGGAATATTATTGCAGCCTACAATAAAGCCGGCGGTCCAAGTTTAACGGAAGAGTTTGCAAACGATCAAGAAGAGATTGACAGAGCCGAAAAGTATGCGCATCTAGCCGGGAAATTACACACTGCATTGCATGAAGTTGTTGGCCATGCTTCCGGTCAAATCAACAAAGGAGTTGGCCAACCTGCTGTAACACTTAAAAATTATGCAAGTACTTTGGAAGAGGCCCGCGCCGATTTAGTTGGATTGTACTATATCATGGATAAGAAACTAATCGATTTAGGATTAATTACAACACTAGACGTTGGTAAGGCAGAATACGATGGATACATCAGAAATGGAATGTTGACGCAATTACAGCGACTGGATCTAGGAAAAAAAGTCGAAGAAGAACACATGCAAAACCGACAATTAGTTGCCGCTTGGGTAATAGAAAAAGGTACTGCCGATGACGTGGTTGAAAAAATTGAACGCAACGGTAAAACATATTATAATATTAACGACTATGATGCTTTGCGCATCTTGTTCGGAGATTTATTGAAAGAAATTCAACGAATTAAGTCTGAAGGTGATTACAAAGCTGGTAAGGCTTTGGTTGAAACTTATGGAGTGAATGTAGATCAAGCAATTCACAAAGAAGTATTAGAGCGCGTTAAGCCATTGAACATTGCTCCATACAATGGATTTGTCAATCCTGTATTTGTACCTGTTTTAAATGATAAGGATGAAATCATCGATATTAAAATAGAAAACAAGCAATCATTTGTGGAGCAAATGCTTCATTATGGTAATAAATATGGTATCTTAGATTAATATTCATTGAACATAAATAAGGGGAATGATTAGTCACTCCCCTTTTTTTTACATAAAAAATTTGCATGAAAACAAAACAAGAAATAGTGGAGAATTGGCTCCCAAGATATACAGGCGAAAAATTAGAAAACTTTGGAGAGTACATTCTACTTTGCAATTTCCACAATTACGTTAATTTATTTGCGGAACAGCATAACGTTCCGGTAATTGGAAAAGACAAACCGATGCAATGTGCAACAGCTAAAGGAATCACAATCATTAACTTTGGGATGGGCAGTGCTTCAGCGGCAACTTGTATGGATTTACTTTCTTCAATCAAACCAAAAGGTGTTTTGTTTTTAGGAAAATGTGGTGGTTTGAAAAAGAAAAATGAAGTTGGTGATTTAATCTTACCAATAGCAGCGATTCGTGGAGAAGGAACAAGTAACGACTATTTCCCGCCAGAAGTGCCCGCTTTACCTTCCTTTGCTCTACAAAAAGCAATTTCTACAACCATTCGAGATCACAACAGAGATTATTGGACTGGAACATGCTATACCACAAATAGAAGAGTTTGGGAGCATGACGATGAATTTAAGGAATATCTCACAAAAATTAGAGCAATGGCCATTGACATGGAGACTGCGACTATTTTTTCTGTAGGTTTTGCAAATGAAATTCCAACTGGTGCTTTACTTTTAGTTTCTGACCAGCCAATGGTTTCTGAAGGTGTAAAAACAAGTTCTAGTGATACACAAGTGACAGCAAGCTATGTAACTGAACATTTGAATATTGGAATTGAATCACTAAAGCAATTAATCAATAACGGAAACACAGTTAAACACTTAAGGTTCGGTTAAAGGTTGAAAAAGCGCGTCATTTATTTAATGGGATTGGTAACATTAATTGTGTTTCCAATACCCACTTTTATTGTAATGCCTTGGCTGAATGACATTTCAATTACTTCCATTTTTCAATTGGAAAATCTAAGTGTATTTAAAGTTGGAATTGGAATTCAACTAGGTGCTGTTTATGCCTTTTTAGCCTTGTTATTTATGCAAGCGCCTATTTTCCCAGACATGCCAAATCGTTTGGGAAAAGTAGTTCAGGACATGCGATTAAATCTATTTGATTGTGTCTTTCTTTCCTTGTGTGCAGGAATTGGAGAGGAGTTACTTTTTCGTTCTGGAGTTCAATATTATTTAGGACCATTAATCACATCCATAACTTTTGTTGCAATTCATGGGTATTTGAATCCATTCAACTGGAAGAAATCCTTATATGGCTTTATCGTTCTACCCTTTATTTTGTTGATTAGTTATGGCTTTATCACTTTCGGATTGTGGTTTGCAATTGCTGCTCATTTCGCATATGACTTAGTTCTTTTCCTAGTAATCACGAAGAATAAAAGCTAATGGACAACAATTTTTAATTGGTTCGTTTGAAGTACAAGTAAGCATGTTGGAACAATAATCGTAGGATCAATTTCCAAAATCTCCAAATAGCGCAACCCACACATCGATTCTGGAACATTCAATAACGGCCCAGCACCAGATAAATATATTTCCCTAAGTTTTCTTAGGCTACCAAAAGAACTTGGGATTTCCTCTAAATAATTTCGGTTGAGGTAAATAAATTGCAATTGTCCACAATCGCCGATTGACTCGGGAAGTTTCATTAATTCATTAAATTTCAATTGTAAAATCTCTAATTTCTTCAACTTTCCAATTTCATCTGGAAGGTATCTTATTTTATTTTGATTTAAAATGAGTTGTTCTAAATTTTCTAATTTAACGATAGAGTTTGGCAAAGTATCTATATCGTTGTACTGCGCAGAAAGTAATTTTAAGTTTTTCAGATTACCAATCGATTCAGGGAAAGAAGTCAATTTGTTTTTTCCGATATACAATTTTTCTAAACTTTCTAATTCGGAAATCCATTCAGGAATTTCAGAAATCTGATTTCCAAATAACCGCAGGGCCTTGACTATTTTATTGCCTTTTAATTCTATTGGAACTTCAAGTAACCCCTGTTTTGATAGATTAATAGAGACCTTGTCAGCGCTAGAATTCAAATCACGAGAACCGGCACAAGAAGAAACCAAAATAATAAATAGGATTATCCATTGAAAATTCACTTCTAAATATACACATTAACGACAAGATTGTATTGTAATATGCGTTAATTCTCGTATTTTTAATGTTCAATTGTATTTTGGCACACTTATTGAATCTAGTGATTACAGAACTTAAAACTAATTATTATGAAATTAACACAAATAGCAATTCTAGTATTTACTCTTAGCGCAGGTTACTCTGTTAACGCTCAGGAAAAGGTAAGAAGAAGTGCAGAACCAATTAGAAAAATTGGCGTAGCCGAACTAAAACTAACACCCGAGCAAACTGCTGCAAATAGAGCAACGGAATTAAAATCAAAGGTAGAATTAACAGATGACCAATTCACTTCAGTTAAAAACCTATTTCTGAAAATTGAAAACAGAAGAGCATCTTTCACAAATCTGAGCGATGCTGAGAAATCGAAAGCTAATTCAGAACTGCAATCAGTTGAAGACAGGGAGTTAAACTCAATTCTTTCACCGTCTCAGCAAAAATTGAATTCTGGTTCAAAAGCTACGACTAAAGCAGCTACTAGTATGTAATTGTAGATGTTGATTAAGAACCATTTGAAAAGGTGATTTTTGAGCAATTCAACAAAAAATGAACTAAATTGAGAAAATTACCTATTCAATGAGGCAACTTTTCTCGTATATTTACATCTATAAAGAAAGGAATCATGAGATTTCGAATTAATAGACACAAATTTATAACATAATCAATATGAATCTTTTTAAATCACTTCTTGTAAGTGCACTGTTGATAAACGGACTTTCAGTTAATGCTCAAAATAAATCGAGTGAACAAATTACTAGTTCAAATAATATTCAACAACTTCAGCAAACTCCAACTCAAAAAGGAATTAGTCGTGCAAATAAATTAAAAATTGATGTTAATTTAAATTCAACTCAACACGAGCAAGTCAAAGACCTTTTCATTAAAGTTGAGACTAAAATTGAAGCTGTTGTGAATGGAAATGATGTTCCTCAAGACCGTAAACAAGAGTTTATTGTTGGAAATAAAAATGATGAGGCGAAAGTGTTAAAGACAATTTTAACGACTGATCAATGGGAGATATATTCCAATTTGTAATTTGAATCAAAACAAATAAAGAAAGGGACTTTTAAAAGTCCCTTTCTTTATTTCAATAAATCTGCAAATACTTTTTTAAATTTATCCACTTTAGGTCGCACAGTAGATTGACAATAGGGATTTGTTGGATTATTCTCCAAATAATTATGGTGATAGTCTTCCGCCGGAAAAAAGCTCTCAAGCTCAGATATTTCCGTAATTATCGGTGTATTCCAAACCTTCTCATCGGATAATCGCTGTTTAAAGGACATTGCACTCGCACTCTGTGCTTCATCGTGGTAAAAAACAACTGATCTGTATTGTGTTCCAACATCGTTCCCTTGGCGATTCAACTGCGTTGGGTCGTGCACAAACCAAAATAACTCAAGTAATTTTTCATAAGACACTAATGAATCGTCGAAAACAATCCTTGCAACTTCGGCATGTCCAGTTTTACCCTCACATACTGCCTTATAATTTGCCGTAGATGCTTCTCCACCAGAATAACCCGGAAGAACTTTCAATACTCCCTTTAAATCTTTAAAACAAGCTTCGATGCACCAAAAACATCCAGCTCCAAACGTTGCTTCTTTTTCCATACACCAAAATAAACAAGAATTTTAAAACCAACCATTTGTTTTTCAATTAAAAGATCAATATTATTCTTTCATTTTTACTTATTAGAATGATTTCGGACTATTTTTGTGCTGTGAAGTTCAAGTACCCTCGAAATTTTTGGATCATTTGTATATCAATGTTGCTGTTCATGGCCAGTTTCAATTTGATCATTCCCGAACTAAACGGGTTCATTTCTGAAATGGGGGGCGAAAATCACAAAGGCTTAATCATTACATTATTTTCCATTTCAGCAATGATTTCCCGGCCATTTTCAGGGAAATTATCCGACACTATTGGTCGTAAAAAGGTAATGATCATTGGTATTGTCATTGGCGGATGCGTCACACTTTTATATCCGCTCTTTGGTTTAGTAGCGTTCTTTTTGTTTTTTCGATTTATGCACGGATTCAGTGCAGGTTTTGCGCCCACAGGTGCAACTGCGTTAATAACCGATGTTCTGCCTCAAAATAAGCGAGGGGTTGGTATGGGCATTTGGGGCGTTTTCTTTTCAGTTGGAATGGGAATCGGACAGGCACTAGGTTCACCAATTAAAAACACATTAGGAATGAATAGTTTATTTTTCATTTCCGCGATATCTGCTTGTTTAGCCGTAATTATGGTTACAATGTTGAAAGAGACCTTACCGAATCCTGTGAAATTTAAGTTTTCATTACTGAAAATAACATGGAAAGATGTATTAGAACCAAGTGTTATTCCCGCTTTTATAGTTATGACCCTTTCCGCTGCCGCATCAGGAATGACATTGGTTATTACCCCTGAAATTTCTGGTTATTTAGGAATAGAAAATAAAGGTTGGTTCTTCCTATTCTACGTCATTTCAACCATGTTAGTGCGTTTGTTTGCAAGTAGTATTTCAGATATCATAGGAAGACGTAAAACCTTAATTATCGGAATGTCTCTTTTGACAATAAGCTTAATCATGGTAGCAAATTCAAATTCAGTAGCTCTCTATACTGCTGCGGCGATAGTATTCGGATTGGCAACTGGTATAACAAGTCCTACTCTATTCGCGTGGACTGCAGATTTATCTCATCCAGAACGACGAGGAATCGGTGCAGGAACTTTATTTATCGGATTAGAGTTAGGTGTAATGCTAGGTTCTGCTAGTACATTGTTGACTTATGACAACAACTTTGCTTCTGTTGGAATTACATTATTACCAATTATTATAATGTCCGCCTTGAGTATTCTTTATCTCATTTGGCACCTTAAATTCCGTGAATCAGTAACTTAGTTCGTCTTGAACATTTAAGAATTTCCTTAGAAATCGGACAGAAATATAAATTGGTATTGTGTCAAGAAGAGCGAAAATGAATTTAAACAGGTAACTGCTTAAGATAAACATCCAAAGAATGCTCCATAAATTTGACGAATCATCTATCGGCAGGGCATGGGCATAAAAGTGAGTAATTAATATAACAGCCATTGAATCGACCATCTGACTCATCAATGTTGACACATTATTCCTTAGCCATAAAAATTTACCGTTTGTTTTTGTTTTTAAAAAGTGAAAAATGTGAACATCTATAAATTGTGCAGAAATATAGGCAATCATCGAAGCAAATGTCGCTCCGAACGTCAACGTTCTAATTTCATAAAACGCATAGCCATGAGGCGCAATAGCTTGACCTTCAATAATTTCTAAAGGCAAGTTTCCAGAAGGCAATATATTGCTAGGCTCCCCTAGCCAACCACCAAACCACATTACGAGCAACACCCATAAATTTAAGATTAAACCTATCCAAACAACCATATTTGCCCTTTTTCTTCCATATATTTCTGAGATTATGTCTGTACAGAAAAAGGTGATTGGATAAGGTAAAACACCAACCGCAACAACAAAGCGAACATCACTGTTTGAATCTAGTCCAATGAAATCAGACAGGTCAATGAATCGAGAAATTCCAAGAATGTTCAACATGGTCAGCGAACCCAAGAAAATTCCTGCCAACAACAAAAAAACCCATTCTCTTCTGCGTTGATAATTTAATTCATCGGTGTTATTTCTTGTGAGCATATTGAGTTACCATTACTTGAAATTAACAATTTTCCACGAACAAAACTTTGAACTGAAAAATAATAACTATATTCGATACAAATCGAACATTGTTTTGCCGAATATCAAAGAAAATGAGTTAACCAAACTATACTACTCCATCGGAGAGGTTGCTACGATGTTCAATGTTAACACTTCTTTGATACGTTTTTGGGAAAAAGAATTTACTTCTGTTAAACCAAAAAAAAACAACAAAGGAAACCGATTATTTCCCCCAAAAGAGATTCTCAAAATTCAAACGATTTATCAATTGGTAAAAGAAAATGGTTACACGCTTGAAGGTGCGAAAAAAGCATTAAAATCAAAATCAGTTGACGTGAATATTGGTAATTCAGATGCAACAGACCTTATTTCTCGGCTCGAGTCGATTAAAGTCAAATTACTCCGATTGAAGTCTTAATTTAAAATTATTTGTTTGTTTTTGAAATGTAAAAATGTTTCTAAAAACAACTTCTCAGAAATCGAGTGATCATAAGTACAAACTCCAATTTTTGAAAGCAGGCAGCATTTAATTTCATTGTCACTATTCTTCTTGTCGTTTTTAAGCATTTTAATCATTTCTTGAATGTCTTCGTCTGAAAATTTAGGCACACCATAATTCCCGAGAATAGAATTTTCTATTAGCATATAGTCGTCCTCACTCAATCCTGTTTTTTTCGTTGAAATATAGGCTTCCATTACCATTCCAATGGCAACAGCGTGACCATGAGAAATAGTATCCTCCATGTAGAATCCTTCGATTGCGTGCCCAATTGTATGACCGAAATTCAAGGTTTTTCGTAAGCCTTTTTCAGTTGGATCTTCAAGTACCACCTTGTTTTTTATCTCAATACAGCGAATAAGTAGTTCTTCATTGAATTCCAAATCACCATCCATACATTTAACCACATCTGTAAATAATTGTTTATCTGCAATCAAACCGTGTTTTAACATTTCTGCAAAACCACTCAGGTATTCCTCATCCGGTAATGTTTCCAAAAATGAAGGGTCAATATACAAAGCAACAGGATTTGAAAAAACACCAATTTGATTCTTATAATACCCTAAGTTAACGCCTGTCTTGCCTCCAAGAGAAGCATCGACCATGGCTAAAAGACTTGTTGGAATATTAATAAAATCGCATCCGCGTTTATAACATGACGCAATAAATCCGCCCATATCTGTGATAACACCGCCTCCGAGATTTATGATTAAATCATACCTTCCTACACCATATTCAGTAAGGGCTTCCCATACATTTTGGGCAATAAAAAGTTGTTTGTTTTCTTCTCCACCGGGTAATAATATAATTTCCGCATCCTTTAGCGCATCAAAATTGGTAATCAAGGCATCTAAACAATGCTCGTTTGTGTTTTCATCTACAATTATTACTTTCTTAGCGGTTGAATAAGATTTATTTAGTAATTCGTTAAGAGACGAATTCACTATGCTACCTATTTCAAGTTTATAATTTTGAGCTTCGATGTATTTCATAGTAGATGGGAAAATTAAAACAAAAATACAAAAAGAAGTAGTCTTGCATACGGAAATACTGAAAACAGATTAATTTTGCACTCATGATTTCATTTGATAATACAGAAATTGCTTTTAGTGGTAAATCTTCCAAAGATTTAAGGCGAGCCTATTGGTTATTTAAAATTGTAGCAAATCCGACCATTGTGAAGTTTGGGAAATGGGTTACTCCAATTGCATTAAAAATGCATTTACCAATAAAAGGGTTGATCAAGAAAACAATTTTTCGCCAGTTTTGTGGAGGTGAGTCCATTCAAGAGTCGCTTCTTACGTCAAAAGAATTAGCACAATTTAATATCAAAACAATTCTGGATTATAGTATTGAAGGAAAAACATCGGAAGAAGATTTTGATAAAACTGTTAATGAAATAATTGCAACGATTCGTGAAGGAAAGAATAATAAAAATATACCTTTTGCTGTATTTAAGGTTACGGGTATTTGTCGTTTTGATCTTTTAGAGAAATCAAATAAATCAATCGACGGGCTTTCAGAAGAAAACAAAGTTGATTACTCAAAATTAATTGAACGAATTGATCAAATTTGTAAAGCTGCCTTTGATTGCTCTGTTCCGGTATTCATTGACGGAGAGGAATCATGGATTCAGGATGGTATAGATTTAATTGCGCAACAAATGAGCACGAAATATAATACACAAAAAGCAATTGTATTCAACACAATACAAATGTATCGTCACGACAGGTTAGTCTTTTTTAAAAATGAAATTAATCATGCGAAAGAACATAATTATATTCTTGGAGTAAAAATTGTTCGAGGAGCATACATGGAAAAGGAAAGGAATAGGGCTGAAAATTTGGGCTATCCCTCTCCAATCCAAGTAAACAAGGCTGCATCTGATAAAGATTACAATCTCGCATTAGAATTATCTGTGGACAATATTGAAAATGTTTCTATTTGTGCTGGGACGCATAATGAAGAAAGCTCATTGTTTTTAACTGAATTACTAGGCAAGAACAATTTATCAAAAGATGACGATCGTTTATACTTTGCCCAATTATTAGGAATGAGCGACCATATTTCATTCAACTTAGCCCATCATGGTTATTTAGTTGCAAAATATGTTCCATACGGCCCAATTAATGAAGTCTTACCATATTTACTTAGACGAGCAGATGAAAACACATCTACAGCTGGACAAACATCCAGAGAGCTATCCTTGATCATTAAGGAAAAGGAAAGAAGAAAGAGATCTTAAATAAAAAAGGCGATGTTATCATCAGCCAAGGTCGGAAGAAATTCCGGCCATTTTTTATGCCTTAAAATAGAGGCCTCGATTTCCTCCGTAGTGCACGCACTGCAATCATTGCTATTTCTAGGTCCCTAATTTCGATAGAGAATCGTCTTTTGGCAGCTTTGTAGCCAATGTTGTTTGCCTTCTTATACACAATTACTAGCATTGCTGCGATCAAAGTCATGTATAGCATTACTTGTATACCGTTTTTGTTTAATGATACAAGATGACTAACATTGAGTTCTTGCTTAATGAACCGAAAGAAAACCTCTATATCCCATCTTCGTCTATATGCTTGTGCAATTTCTTTGGCAGACAATTCAAAATCATTGGTTAAAAACCAAAATTGCTTGCCTTCTTCTAGTTTACTTTCAACTACGACTAAACGAAACGGTATTTCACCGAGTTCTTATCGAGAATGTATGTTTACTCGCTTGTTTTGAATTGGAACACCCGTCTGCAATTGAACTTTACTATCTCTTATCAAGGTTGATTCTCCTATATCTAAATCTTGATTTTCTGTTATAAACGAACCTAGCTCAACTAATTTTCTATTCTCTTTTAATCGACAGACAATCCTTACTAAAAGACTTCATAGTCCTTATAGATTGGAGTCCTCGATCCATAACGTAAATGTTTTGGTGATTCTTTTCTCTTTTCACGTGATTCATTAACGCTGCAGGTAGTGCAATTTCCTCACTGCTATATCTTCGAGTAGTAAATACATTTGAATTGTAAGGTAATATCCCATCGAAATCGATGCTATACTTTGCGGCTTTTAATCGGTAATAAAAAAGTTAAAATATTGAAAATAAATTTATTAAATCAAAAAAGAAGTGTTCATAAAACGAAAAAAAGTCGGAAGAAAAATCTTCCGACCTTGGCTGATGATAACATCGCCTTTTTTATTTATTTAATAATATTCACGTGCCCAGTTTTCATGATACGTTTATCTGTTTCAGATGATTTAAATTCAATCTTCCAAATATATGTACCATCTTGTACAACACTTCCGCCGTATGTTCCATCCCAACCGACAGTAGCATCATGTGACTCCCAAATTATCTCTCCCCATCTATTAAAGATGAATAGATCAAAATCATAAGGATCATAGCCACTTGTGAAGATTGGTTTGAAGTACTCGTTGTAGTTATCTCCATCTGGAGTAAACGTATTTGGAACATAATAAATAAGCTCCTCAAGCACACTTATTGTTCTGTAAGCGGTATCTGTGCATCCAAGAGGGCTATATGCTATCAATTCAACTTGATACGAATCAACGCCTAGGTCAAGGAAAGTGTGCGAAGGGTTATCAAGAATTGAAGATCCTGAATTATTTCCAAAATTCCAGAGATAATCAGAAGCACCAACAGATGTGTTTGTGAAATCAACCTGCGCGTCAATATCCCATACTTCCGTCGTCGATACATTGAAGGAAGCCGTTGGAATCGCCTCTACATCTATATAATCTATGTAAGTAATTGAATTAACACAGCCCGTTGCCGATGTTGTCGTCAATGTAACATCATATAGACCAGCATTATCAAACGTATATGCCACTGAACCACATCCACTCAAAGATTGACCGTTGATATTCCACACACAATTAACTAATCCGCTTGGTGCTGTAGAAGTATTTGTGAATGTTACTGTTAAAGGCTCACAACCTGACAAAATATCTCCAATGAAGCTCACTAACTGTAACTCCTGCAAAGTAATAGTAACTGAATCCGTTGAAATACAGCCTAAGTTTTCCGCTGTGACAGTATACGTCTGAGTCGAACCTGGTTGGAACGGAACTCCATCAACAGGAGGATTGTTTGGCGACCATGAGATTGGCACGCCCCAAGGGTTTACTGCCTCCAAAGTAATGAACTCACCAGCACAAATAGTTGCATCTGGGCCAGCGTCAATTGGCGCGGGAACCGCAAGAACTGTGATTATTTGCGTCACAAAAATTTGATTTCCACAATCATCAGTCACCGAATATGTTCGGGTAATCTCTTCTAAATTACACACATTTCCATCAGAAACATCACTTACCCATACTACCGTTGGGTTAGCCGTACAATTGTCGGCTTCATCAATTACCACCAATGGATCTGGGAATAAAACAGACAACAGCGAAAGAGGAACCGAAATTGGCGCAGGATTGCTAGCCGTTGGCAAAACGTTATCGTTAATAGAGAAGGTGTATGTCCAAATCGACGCGCTTCCTGCACAATCAGTGTAAGTGAAGGTATATACTTTATCACCTACACAAACAGGATCGGCATTTTCCGTCATTACTGGAATGATTGCGTTTCCACAAACGTCATTCACTGCTGGTGGCACAGGAGCAACAACCTGAGCTATACATTGCACCGTTGACGCCCCATTTGGAGTTCCAATTGCTAATACAGGTATGTCCACTGTGTAAGTATATGTCCAAGCAACAACATTCGCTGCGCAATCTGTATAAGTAAAGGTATAAATCTTAACACCCTCACAAGCAGGGTTTGCGTTTTGCGTCATTACTGGCGTAATTGCGTTTCCACAAACGTCATTCACTGCTGGCGGTGCAGGAGCAATAGCCTGAGCTATACATTGCACCGTTGACGCCCCATTTAGAGTTCCAATTGCAAATATTGGCATGTCAACCGTGTAGGTATATGTCCAAGCAGCCGTGTTTCCAGCACAATCTGTGTAAGTAAATGTCCAAACTCGGTTACCTTCACATGCTACTGCCGCTGATGAAGTGATGACGGGTGTAATTACATTACCACATGCATCGTTCACAACTCCCGGACCTGCTGGCTGAACAGCTGCATTCGCTGAACAGTTTACCGTGCTTGCGCCGGGTGCCGTTGCAATCGAGAATGGCGCTAAATTAATTGTATAGGTATGCGTCCAATCTGCTGTGTTTCCAGCACAATCTGTATAAGTATAAGTCCAAACAGCTCCAACTCCTGTACATCCCGAAGGTGACGGTGCTGTAACCACTGGTGTTAAAGTGTTTCCACACATATCTGTTACTACGCCCGGATCACCTGGATCAACTTGTGCACCTGAAACACAACTTACCGTTGATGCTCCATTCGCATATGGAATAGTAAAGGTTGGGATGTCAACCGTGTAAGTGTATGTCCAAGCAACAACGTTGCTCGCACAATCGGTATACGTAAATGTCCATACGCGGTTACCTTCACATGCTACTGCTGCCGAAGAAGTGATGGCAGGTGTCAAGGTGTTTCCACACATATCTGTTACTACTCCTGGTCCTGCTGGCTGAACAGCTGCATTCGCTGGACAGTTTACCGTACTTGCTCCTGGTGCTGTTCCGATGGCAAATGTTGGCATATCAACGGTATAAGTATACGTCCATGCAACAGCGTTGCTGGCACAATCTGTGTAGGTGAATGTCCATACTCGGTTTCCTTCACATGTTACTGCTGCCGATGAAGTGATCACGGGTGTCACGGTGTTTCCACACATATCGTTTACAACTCCTGGACCTGCTGGTTGAGCTGCAGCTGCTGCTGGACAGTTTACCGTGCTTGCGCCTGGTGCTGTTGCGATAGCGAAGGTTGGCATGTCTACAGTATAAGTGTAAGTCCATGCAACAACGTTACTCGCACAATCTGTATACGTAAATGTCCAAACGCGATCGCCTTCACATGCTACTGCTGCCGATGAAGTGATGGCAGGTGTCAAGGTGTTTCCACACATGTCTGTTACTGCTCCTGGGCCTGCTGGCTGAACAGCTGCATTCGCTGGACAGTTTACCGTGCTTGCGCCTGGTGCCGTTGCGATTGCAAATGTTGGTAAGTCAACGGTATAAGTATATGTCCAAACCGAACTATTGCCCGCACAGTCAGTGTAGGTAAATGTGTAAGCCATTATTCCTTCACACACAATATTTGCTGGTGTTCCAATGACTGGCGTT
>CAWUSK010000007.1:0-178974 GCA_963925035.1 uncultured Flavobacteriales bacterium | reverse complement strand
AAAGAAAATAAAAACACTCTGTTTTGAAGTTAAATCAACATTGAATCTGCAAGATATTGCTACTTCGTTTCAGAAATACGATTGTACGGTTCCTTTTGAAATTACTTGCTTACAGCCAATTCAGGAAGTTTTGAATTCATTCTTTTCGAGGCAATTGGTTGATTTGTTAATGGACTTAGATGAGAAAAATCAAATTCAGCGTGTTTATGGATTTAATCTACCAGAAAATTTCGAGGCAATTTCAGAGTATTCTACAGACGATATTCATGCACGCTTAAAGCAACTAAAAGACAATGAGTAATCCTATTTATATTCGTCCAATTGACATCCCAGACGCTCTTCTTGTGATGAACTGGGAGAATAATCCAGCCAACTGGGATGCAAGCGACAATAAAAGTGAGTATCAACTGTTTGATATCGTAAGAATGATTGAGGAGAATCAAAACATTGATCGTGCAAAGCAAGGAAGGTGGATTATTTGCGATTCAACAACAGATAAACAATTAGGAACCGTAGATTTATTCGATATTGATTTTGAAAACAAAGAATCATTCGTTGGGATTTTAGTCGCGGATAAAGAGAATAGAAAAAAAGGATTTGGAAATTTAGCTCTTGATTTACTGGAAGAAGAAGCAGTTAAATTAGGGCTTGATCGATTGAAATGTGTTGTTCACCCTGAGAACAAGGCGAGTATTCAACTTTTTGAGAAAAGAGAATTTGTAAAAATTGGCGAAACAGAAAAGCCATTTCTGAACGAAGGTGTGTATCTTGAGGCTTCAATTTATGAGAAATGGGTAAAAAAATAAGTCTTGTACTACTGATTTTAGGCGGAATCTTAGGTTATCTCAACAAAGATCGAATCCTTAATTATTTTCAAAAAGAAACGAGAACGATTAATTCATCTGAGGTGAAACTATTGTTTAGAATACAACCTTCATTTTCAGATTTAATAGAAACCTTGGTCAATGAGAATGTGGTTGAAAACGGAGTTGAAATTAGAGCTTATTCGGTCGAGAATAACATAGATACAGCAGATTTTGCTGCTGGAAAGTACATTATTTTGAATGGAACGAAAATTTCAGACCTTATTCTTGGTTTTACTAAAAACGAGAAAGGACAAGGTGTTGCAGAGGTGAAGGTGAATGTTGTTTTTAATCGTTGTAAGACAATTGAAGACGTAGCTTCTAATATTTCCAAATGCATTGAAGCGGATAGCGTTTCTCTTGTGGAGACTATAAAATCAAGTGAAATCCTAACGAAATACGGTTTTACATTAGAACAAATTCCAGCACTTTTCCTACCTGAAGACTATAAAATGTATTTTGATACAGATGCAAAGTCCTTCGTTTCATTTATGGCTGAACGATTCAAAGAATTTTGGACGGCTGAACGTTACGCAAAATTAAAATCTATTGGGTTAAAGTCACCATCAGAAGCTGCAACCATTGCGAGTATAGTTTATTCTGAACAGTCACGCATGCCTGAAGAATGGCCTATTATTGCAAAACTTTACCTCAATCGCGTAAAGCAAGGAATTCGTTTGCAATCCGACCCAACGTTTAAATTTTGTTGGGGAAATAAATTGGACGGCGTTGAGCGCTTGTTGAATAAGCACAAAAACATTGATTGTCCATACAATACTTATTTATACGATGGATTACCTCCAGGACCGATTTGTATTCCTCCATCAAAAGTAATTGAAGCAGTGTTAAATCCATCGAATGATAATTATATATTCATGTGCGGAAAACCAGGAGGTGTGGGACATAATTTTGCAGTAACGAATACAAAACATGAAAAAAATGTAGCCGAATATCGAGTTTGGCTGAAAGAATACTTAAGAAACAAATAAACATGGCGAATTTTAAAAGACGTACTTTTTTTAAGTTTGGATTGACTGGATTGGTTTTAGGGATAGTAAAACCGTCGAATGCAACAGAACTAATTTCTTCTTCGTTTGAAGGGAAGGTTGAAGGTCCTGTTGTGATCTCTACTTGGGAACATGGGATTGCTGCAAATAAGAACGCGTTGAAAGTCCTAGAAGCAGGAGGAAGAGCATTGGATGCTGTTGAACAAGGTGTTAGAACAACTGAGTCAGATATTACGAACAGAAGTGTTGGAATCGGCGGAAGGCCAGATAGAGATGGGCACTTGACTCTGGATGCTTGTATTATGGATGAAAAGTCGAGATGTGGCGCTGTTGGCTACATTGAAGGATATGAACATCCAATTTCGATAGCGAGAGCTGTGATGGATAATACGCAACATGTTATGCTAGTTGGCGAAGGGGCTGAAGATTTCGCAAAAGATTACGGGTTTCCAAAGGTTAAAACACCACTTAACGAAGTTAAGAAGGATTGGAAAGCATGGAAAAAGGAAAATAAAGAATTGTTCGAAAAGCCAGTGATTAACCACGAAAACCACGATACGATTGGAATGTTAGCTTTAGATTCAAATGGAAATTTGAGTGGCGCTTGCACAACTAGTGGTTGGGGATATAAATTACCAGGTAGATTAGGTGACTCGCCAATTATCGGCGCCGGACTATTTGTAGATGGAGAAGTGGGAGCAGCCTGTGCAACCGGGTTGGGAGAGGCTGTTATTCGAATTGCTGGAAGCCACACAGTTGTTGAGTTAATGCGTCAAGGTAAGACACCAAAAGAAGCTTGTAAACTTGCATGCGAAAGAATAATTGCAAAGCACGAGGATATAACTGGATTACAAGTTGGATTTTTAGCACTTGATAAAAATGGAAATTACGGCGGTTACTCCGTTTTTTCTGGCTTCAATTTTGCGTTGACTATGAACGGTGAGACCAAAATGGTGGAAACGGAATACTTAAGAGGTTGGGACTAATGCGTTATTTACTAATTATTATGTTGGCAATCAGTCAGATTGGGTTTGGACAAAAGAAATTATCATGGAGTATTCTTCATCCTATCAAAAAAGAGTGGATTGAACTCGGTGAAAAAGGCTCTGTTCAAGAAGCACTAATTGCAACTGTGGAATTACCTGATCCATTTTATGGAATGAATGAGAATAAATTCGGATGGATTGAAGATCATCAATGGGAATTTAAATCCATATTTTTCCTTGAAAAAGAAGAGTTAAAACGTGAGTTTATTGAGTTACACATTCCTTCTTTAGACACTTATGCAAAGATTTTTCTCAACGATTCACTTATTTATACGGGCGACAATGCGTTTATCGAGCATACCATTCGTTTAAAAAATCACTTGAAGAAAGGGTTGAACGAACTTACTATTGTTTTTACACCACCAGTCATGTATCACAAGACGATGTATGAGAATGCTTCATATCATTTACCTGCTCCAAACGATAATCACTTTATTGCAATTGCGCCTTATACTAGAAAACCTCAATATCAATTTGGTTGGGACTGGGCATTGCGCATGAATACAATTGGTTTGAATAAAACGGCTTGGATTGAGTTTTCAAATTTCGGTCACGTTAATTCAAAAACAACACGGATTATATCTGTGAGTGACGATAAGGCTATTATTGAATTCGATATTGATCTTTCAGATGAAGATGTTTCCGAAATCATATGGGAAAGTGAACGTTTTGGAACTGAAAAAGTGAAACGCAGAAAAGGTGTTTTTACACGTCGAGTTCAAGTTGATAATCCAAAATTATGGTGGCCTCAAGGACAAGGAGAAGCATTTTTATACATCGACAAAGTTGAAATTCAAACAATTAAAAATCAATACATTGATTCATATGATTTAAAGTTTGGAATTAAGACTTCCGAGCTGGTTATGGAAAAAGATGAGTGGGGAACTAGTTATTATTTTAAAATCAATGGGAGAATAATATTTTGTAAAGGTGGAGATTACATCCCACAGGATATTTTCCCCGCACGCGTGAAAGATGAAGACGTTGAGCGGATGGTCGAATTAATGGCTGAATCCAACTTTAACATGGTGCGTGTGTGGGGGGGCGGCTATTATCCAGATGAAGTTTTCTTTGATAAATGTGATGAACTTGGGGTTATGGTCTGGGAGGATTTAATGTTTGCATGTGCCATGTATCCTGGTGATGATGCGTTTATAGAGAATATTTCAAAAGAATTTCGTTTGCAAATCCCTCGAATAGCAGCGCATCCGAGTGTTGTACTTTTTAATGGAAACAATGAGGTAGAAGTGGCTTGGGGAAATTGGGGATTTCAAATAAAATATGGACTGTTCGGAAAAAGCGCCAAGGAAATTGAACATTCATACGACAGAGTCTTTAAAGAAACGGCACCCGATATCATTAAAGAATTTACAAACCTTCCATACATTCACACATCGCCCTTGAGTAATTGGGGCAAAGATGATTTATACAATCATGGTTCTCAGCATTATTGGGGTGTTTGGCACGGGAAAGATCCTATGGAAGACTTCGGTAAAAAGATTGGGCGTTTCAATGCTGAGTACGGATTCCAAAGTTTTCCTGAATACAATACGTTGTTAACGTTTTCTGATACAACTCAATGGGATTTGTCTTCTGACGTTATGAAGCATCATCAAAAGAGTTATGTTGGGAACGATATGATCATGAAACATGCAAAGGGTTTGTATGGAAAACCTGAGAATTTTGAGGATTTCGTTTATTACTCCCAATTGACACAAGCAAAAGCGGTGAGTATGGCTGTAGCAGGTCACAGAATAGATTTTCCGCGTTGTGGCGGCACATTGTACTGGCAAGTTAATGATTGTTGGCCAGCTCCAACGTGGGCAAGTGTAGATTATAACTGGAATTGGAAAGCACTGCAATACGAAGTAAAAAAGGATTACGAAAATGTTGCTGTTGTGGCTAAATATGACGATTTAGAAAACCGCTCGTATTATATTGTGAATGATTTACCGGACAATTATACCTCTAACATTCATGTTCAACTAATTGACTTAGAAGGCAAAACTGTTAAAGAATGGAATGATGACGCTTGGTTTACCGGGGCGGGATCAAAAATGATTGCCTTTGATGAGAAGTCTATTGAGGAAATGACGAAATCAAACCTGTTGGTGAAGTTCACTTGGAATAACGCAACAGGCGAGAAGCTTACTCGGAATTTCGCAAACATTAAAAGCGACTATAAAAGTGCAAAAGCGGACGATATTACACTTTCGATAGAAGCAATTGATTCAGTTGCTAAAACAGCTGTAATATCTGTTGAGAACAAACGCTTTGTGCGCGATTTCTGGTTGACCTCCAATAAATTCGGTGTAAAATTCAAGTCCAACTTCTTGAATTTAGTTCCCGGTGAACACCTTATAGATGTTTCGTTTGATGAGATCCCGAAAGTGGAGGAGTTAAGAATGAAATGGTTGTAGATTTTTTTTAAAAAAAAGAGGGGTAAGCTACTCATATCGCACCGCTCAACCTCTTACCTTTGCTTCGTTCCCGACCTGGAGGATTCAGAGGGAGCTGGTCGTACAAGACTTACCCCAGCCGCAAAAGTAACACGATTATTCTTTTTGGCAATGCTTATTTGGTAAAACTTCAAAAAAAAATCGTTGCTCAAATGAATGAACAACGGCAATGTCTATTTTGATGCTTTAAAAAGCTTATAGGTGCATGAAATCTTTTTTTGCAAGCAGTTCATCATCAGACTCTCTAAAATCTGGATCATCAACACAGCAGTCTACAGGACAAACAGCAGCGCATTGAGGTTCGTCATGAAAACCAACACACTCAGTGCATTTATCAGTTACGATGTAATATACATCCATATCAACTGGTTCCTTTGTATCGTCAGCAACAACGTCATCACCGTTCAAGGTTGTAATCATTCCAGTTAAAGATGTCCCATCTGAATATCTCCATTCAGCGCCACCTTCGTAGATAGCGTTGTTTGGACACTCTGGTTCACATGCGCCACAATTGATACACTCGTCTGTTATAATAATTGCCATTTTCTTTGATTTACTTTTGCAAATATACACAGCTTGATTTACTTTTTATATGATATAGCTAATAAATATGGAGTTCTTAACATTGAATGTGAATATTAAACAAGTTTTTATCGCAAAGACGCCAAGGATAAGAGAAGTATAGAACTGAAAAGAAAAGAGCACAAAGACATCCATTTTATAGATGTAAAAATCTTTGTGCATTTAACTTCCGTTTGTAATTGTTCTTACTTTTTACTTTGCGGTAAAAAACTAGTACAAAAAGGTTTTAAGCATTAACTTTGTACCGTGAAGCAAGAAGCGATAATAAAAGGATTCTTACAACTCGGAAAACTAATGGTTTCTTTGGGTGAAGAGAGAGAGTGGCAAGATTTCAATCTAGGCGTTACGAAAAATGAATACGAACAATTACAGTTGGTTGTAAGCCGTCAAATAGCTTACAACGGTTGGTTTACAAAAGAAAGTGTTCAGCAAAGTTTGTTGGCGCTCGGAATGCAATTGACTGAAGAACAATTGACTGAATGGGCTGGAACTTATTCATTTACAGAAAAACCAAAATCTGTAGCCTTGATTATGGCTGGAAATATTCCTTTGGTAGGTTTCCACGATTTTCTTTCGACACTCGTTTCTGGACATAAGGTAATTTGTAAATTAAGTTCGGACGATAAATCGTTGTTGCCAGCTTTGGCCGAGCACCTTATTTCATTTGTACCAGAATTGAAAGAACGCATTGTTTTGACAACTGGACGATTGGAAGGGATTGAAGCTGTAATTGCTACAGGAAGTGATAATTCCTTGAAATACTTCGAACAGTATTTCGGTAAATATCCGCACATTTTTAGAAGTAATAGGACTTCTTTGGCTGTATTTACGGGGAATGAAACGAAAGAGCATATTGAAGCTCTTGGAAGTGATGTTTTCAATTATTTCGGTTTGGGTTGTAGAAATGTATCGCACGTTTTGTTTCCAAAAGGATTTGAAATTTCAAGATTTTTTGAAGGTATTTTTGGTTATTCAAACGTAATCAGCAACAACAAATATGGCAATAACTACGATTACAATAAAACTGTTTATTTGATGAATCAATCTCCTTTGCTGGATAATAATTTCGTCTTGTTAAGAGAAACTGAATTACTATTTTCGCCTTTGGCAATGATTCACTACCATTTTTACGAAAATGAACAAGAAGTGACTAAATATATTGAATCACACAAGGACCAAATCCAAGTTGTAGTAGGAGGAAAGTACACTCCTTTTGGCGATGCACAAAGGCCGAAGCTAAACGATTACGCAGATGGAGTTGACACCATGAAGTGGTTGTCAGAACTTTAATTAAATCATTTTCTTAATTATTTCTGATACTTTTTTTTACGTGCATGAATCCTTCTTGTGCAATTTTCAGTTGCTCTTCGCTTTCATTTAAAAATCGATCTGGGTGATGCAATTTTAATTTCATCCAAGGAGGCGTATTCAGAAACTCCTAGAATTTGCGTCGCCAATTTCAGCTTACTTACATAAGGAACTTATGTTTTTGCTTGGCTTTTACTGATTTCTCTTCATATGTCTTGTGCATTCCAAGAATACCTTCAAATTCTTTTGGAGATAGTCCCAAGCGCATTACTAAGTTATTCATCAAGTGCAACTCCTTTTCGTTTATGACTCCATCAATGAATGCTATGCCCATTAAAAAATCAATGATCTGAACACGGTCTTTATGTTGACGGAGTTTAAATTTCAACCATTCTACCAGCCCTTGGTAATCAACTTCTTCTTTGTAGGCCTCATTTCATATTTCAGAAAATCATTTTTGCTCATTTGGGCAGATAGACAAACTTAGACTTACAGTAATGTACCCTTTGATAGTTTCGTATATAGGTTGAAAGTGAAAGGAGATTTTATTTCTTGATCACCTTTTTTGATAGCCCCAAATATTAGTATCCCAGCAATAAAAGTAAAGAGAAAAAACTTTTAATTCCATTTATGCCATTTGAAAGGATAAAAAAATCCCATTAACTACTTAGTCAACGGGATTTTTCAGTGTTGAAGTTGGATCAACTACTTCACTAATTCCATTTCTTCGATTAGGTTTGTTGCACCAAAGCATTTATCAACCAACCAAAGCGTGTAACGGATATCTAAAGATATTGTACGTTGAATGTTAGGCTCAAAGTAAATATCTCCTGACATCGCTTCCCAGTTACCGTCAAAAGCAGTTCCAATTAATTGACCGTCACCATTTATCACTGGAGAACCTGAGTTACCGCCTGTAATATCGTTATTTGATAAGAAGTTGACCGTTAAGTTTCCATCTTTATCAGCATATTGACCGAAATCTTTTCTGCTCCAGACTTCTTTGATTCTTGGGTGAACGTTGAATTCCGCAACATTCGGATCTTCTTTTTCCATTACACCATCGATAGAAGTCGTGTAGTGGTATGAAACTCCATCTTTAGGATCGTAAGGTAAAACATTACCGTACGTCAAACGCATCGTTGAATTTGCATTCGGATAAAATTTCTTCTCCGGTTGCATTTCACGTAATCCCTTTACAAATAAACGATTTGCCTGCTCTTGAGCATCAGTCGCTTTTGTAATTTCATCTGTACTTGTAGCTAGTGTATGAGCGCCATTCATGTCCATGATTAATTTGAACAATGGATCTGCCAACAATGCTTTTTCAGTTGGTTTCGCTTTAAATGCTTCAAATTTATCTTTGTTCAGGAAAATTGATTTTGACTTTATCCCTTTAAAGAATTTATCCAATCCTTTGTGACCTTTTACTGCAATTGATTTTGCAAGTGGACCCATTTGAGAAACTGGAATATCTTTTAAATACATTTCCAATACATCGTGAATCGTTTGTGCTTCCAATTCAGTGTTTGCATTCTCATAGTATTCATCAACGACTTGATTCAAACGACCTAAGATCATCTCAGCACGTTCAGCATTTCCTCCTTTGATTGCGTCAATCCAGAATTTATATCTGAAAGCAGCAAGATTAGCATCAACCGTGTAGATAAATTCAGACTGGTAAACCTTAATATTAATCACATCATTTGTTGCTGCGTAATACTTTTCAAGAGAAGGAAGTACGTCCTTGTACAAATCTTTTCCGGCTACGAAAGTTTTAAATTCTGATTCAATCTTACGTTTTTTATCAGCGACTTTATTGTTTTTCAATTGTTCTGATTGTCCAATGAAATACTTCCAGTAATTTGCTACTTGCGCATATTTAGATGAGTACTTCAATCTCAAATCAACATCTTTGTCCATGTATGACTTCATGATGTCCAATTTTACACCACGAATATCAACACGTTTCGGCTGTTCTTTGGAAACTGCTTGTTCAACTCCCCAAGAACTTAAATAACGATCTGTTGAACCTGGAAAACCAAGAATCATAGCGTAATCGTTTTCTTGAACTCCTTTGATTGAGATTGGCAAAGAATGTTTTGGAGTGTAAGGCTTATTCTCAGCTGAGAATTGTGCAGGCTTATTGTCAGCATCGGCATAAATTCTAAACATTGAAAAATCTGCCGTATGACGCGGCCACATCCAGTTGTCTGTATCTCCACCGAATTTACCAGCAGATTGAGGCGGTGCTCCAACCATTCTAACATCGTTGAAAGTTTCCTTTACGAATAAATAAAACTCATTTCCTTCATAAAAATCACGCACGAATGCTTCGTAATGTGTTCCTTCTGTTGCATCTTTAGATAGAACCGCAGACAATTCCTTGATTTTAGCGTTACGCTCTTCCAAAGTCATGTTCTCGTTCAATTCCTTATTTATTGTAGCAGAAACGTCTTCAATACGAATAATAAATGACGCTGTTAATCCTGCAACTGGAATTTCTTGGTCTAAACTTCTTGCCCAAAAACCTTCGTCTAAATAATTATTTGCTTTAGTAGAGGCACCAGCGATAGCATCGTATCCGCAGTGGTGATTAGTTAAGATCAATCCTTTCTTAGAAATGATTTCACCTGTACAGAATCCACCGAACGAGATGATCGCATCTTTTAAAGATGAATTGTTGAGAGAATATATTTCCTCTTGAGTCAAATTAAGACCATGTTTTTTCATGTCTTCATAATTTCTACCCAATAAAAATGGCAACCACATTCCTTCATCCGCTTTAACAACTGAGGAGAGAATCAGCATGAAGGCGATTAAAGAGATTTTAAAATTTTTCATTTTCTTTTCTTTGATTTGTAAATATTCCCGCTAAAATACCAACTTTCTAGTATGATGAGTAGGAATCGTACTTGTTTAATTGAATTAAATATTAACAATTCATGAACATTTGTTAAGACTGATTTATTCGAAGGTTATTTCGTCTAGAAATAACCATGTTGGATTTCCGTCACCTAAATGCCAATCGGGACATTCTTTTGTCGGTTTAACGCGTAAACGAATGCTTTTAATTGCAGCAGAACTATTTGTTCCTACTGTGAAAGACTTTCGGTGAGGAAGCATGTCCGATTTCACCTCTTGAGCAACTTTTATTGGACTTAATGCTGTATAATTAATTCCATCTGTTGAAATTTCAAAAATGATTTCTTCTGGTAGAAATATCCATGATTTCATATCACTCAAACAATTCACTCCAACTGATTTTAGCATACGAGCTTCGGTAAACGAGACTTCAGCAACTACATCTTGTTCCCAGAAGCCTTGCCAATCGCCTGTACGGTATTCATTTCCTCCAGTAATTCCATCTATAAGTGAAAAAGGTCCGCCTGCAGCATATTGGTTGGCATAGCTTGATTTTAAATCAAGTGAAACGCTATTGTCCTTTTTAATAAATTGATTCGAAATGGTTGTGCTTCGTCCAAACTTACTGATAGCAACTACTTTAATATTTGTTGTTGAAGAAATTGTAAAAGGATTATTGTAAAGCGCAGAAGAGATAGACGGATCCGTGCCATCTAAGGTATAATAGATTTTAGCGTTTTTTGGAGTTACAACACCTAACGAAATCGTCATTGTATCGATGAACACGTGCTCTGTCTCATAAAAGAATGGAATGGATACAAACGCTTCTGGAATTGTCATTAACGTCGGCGCATTTGGCTTTCCTAATTGTTGTTTCTTAGGCGATTCTATTAGTTTAAAGCTTAATGTCCCACCGTTAAGTAACTCTTCATGAGAAATAAATGAACCTTCAACTTTTTCTCCATTAAAGTAAACTGAGTCTATATACATCTTCTTTCCACTACCGTCATTTGTAATGACATTCAGTGTTTTACCATTCTCTAGCTTAATCGATGCTTTATTAGTAATTGGGCAAGTTAATTCATAATAAGGATTCCCTGGAGCAATTTGATACAAGCCTAATGCTGTCATCACGTACCAAGAAGACATTTGTCCACAATCTTCATTTCCAGAAAGTCCATCTGGCGCATTTTGATACATGGAATTAATGATTTGATTTGTTAACAATTGCGTTTTATCAGGGCGATTGGTGTAATTGTACAAATAAGCCATATGATGTGAGGGTTCATTTCCATGTGCGTATTGCCCAATCAATCCTGTAATATCAACTTGATGTCTTCCAGAAAGTTCCATTTTAGTGGAGAATAGTCTGTCCAACCAAACTTCAAGACTGTCTTTTCCACCTAATAAATCGCGTAAAACGCCAACCGCATGTGGCGCATACAAGGAATATTGCCAACTGTTTGCTTCCGTGTAATTGAAATTTACTTCGGCTGGATCAAATGGGTAGAACCATTGTCCATTTCGTCTAGCGCGCATGAATTTAGTCGTTGGATCAAAATTATTGATGAAGTTGAATTGACTTAGCGTAAAAGGATTTTCCAATGCAGTCCCATTGCGTTTATTCGCTGTTTCAATTGTTTGTGAGATGCAAAAATCATCGTAAGCATATTCGAGTGCCTTTGAAACTGATTCGGGTTCGCTTCCAGCATTAATATAGCCTTGCTCATGAAATTGTTTTTTACCCAATTCATCAATCATAGCAGTAGTCTTCATTGCTTTTATTATACGTTCAATTTCAGTTAAACCTGTGTTTTTAATGTATGCATCAGCCATTACTGAAACACTGTGGTAACCAATCATACAAGCGGTTTCATTGCCGGCCAACTCCCAAACTGGTAAATCTCCTCCTTGGTCAAATTGGCGAAGAAACGTTCGCACAAAATCATTGTTTCGTCTTGTTTGTGTCAATGTAAACAACGGGTGAGTAGCGCGATAGGTATCCCACAAGGAGAAAACCGTGTAATGCTGGTCTGTGCTATCCCCAAGTTGATGAATATTCATATCAAGACCTAAGTAGCGACCGTCCACATCTGAAAATACGTTTGGTGCTAAGAAAGAATGGTAAAGTGCCGTGTAGAAATTGAACATGTATTCTTCATTTTCTGAATAGAAGTATACGCACGCCAATTCCTTTTCCCATTCACGTTGTGTTGTTTTATGCACTTGCATGAAATCCCAATCAGGAATTTCTTTCTCTAAATTTTGTCGCGCGCCTTTTGTATCAACATTTGACATTCCGACTTTAACGTTGACTTTTACGGCAGAAGTGGGGAAGGTGAGCAATAGTTTGTGCTGTCCATTCTTTTGAATGAATTTTGCCTTCGAATATGGAATGTCAGTTTTTAAGTGAAAGAAAAATAGTTGGTCTGTGGCCCAAGCTTCAGAAAACCGATGGCCTTCAATTGTTTGTTTGTCAATGATATTGAACTCGGCGCCGTGAAGCTTATCACGATGGTCTAGGTCGATTAAAATGTGTTTTTCGTCTTTCGTGTTATTGAAAGTGTATTCATGAAATCCTGCTCTTTCCGTCACTGTCAAGCGAACATCAATGTTTGCATCGTCCAAATGAACACTGTAGAATCCAGGAGTCGCTTTTTCATTAGCATGCGAAAATTTCGATCCGTACCCCCCCTCAGTTGAATAGCCCGGCTGTGTAATTGCTTTTCCACTTTGAGGAACGATAAGTAAATCGCAATAATCTGGAACACCAGTTCCAGATAAATGTGTGTGACTGAATCCGTAAATAATTGAATCTGAATAATGATAACCAGAACAACCGTCCCAACCCTCGTAACGTGTGTCAGGACTTAATTGCATCATTCCAAAAGGAGCGCTTGCGCCCGGATATGTATGACCGTGCCCGCCAGTTCCAATAAACGGGTTTACGTAGAGCGTTTTAGAAAAATGTTTTTTATTAACGGTTTGACCTCTGTCGAAATGTACCTTTCGAACATCTTGTGCCTTTTTTAGATTTTCAATTTGACCGAAAGAAATGGAAGAAATTAGTAAAATTCCTCCGAATAGGAGTGTTGTTAGTTTCATTTTGCTAATTCTTTTCTAATTAACGATGCTGCGCCTAGCACTGCTGCATTTTTCTCGTGAAGTGAAGAAATTCTAATTTCAATTTGACCTTTGTAGATGTTTAGTAAGCCAATCTCCATAAATCCTTTGACTTTTTGCGCAAAATCATCACCACTCTGAGCTATTCCACCAAAAAGCACATATGCTTGAGGGTTGGAGAAACAGGCAAATTCAGCCAGTGCTTCTCCTAATATTTTAGCTGTATAATCAATAATTTCTGAACAGAAAACATCTCCAGCTTCAGCAAGACGAAATACATCTTCTGCTTTTGGTTTTTCAATGTTCAGAATTCCTGAAGATGCTTTGTAAGCTGAATCGTAAAGTTGAATTGAGCGTACAACTCCAGTTGCTGAAGCATATGTTTCCAGACAACCCTTCCTTCCGCAACCACAATCTCTCCCACCTGGAACAACGCGGATGTGACCATATTCACCGGCAAGACTGTTTTTTCCGTAAACCAGTTGGTTGTCAATGATGATCCCACTTCCTAGACCTGTCCCAAGTGTGATTGTTACGAAATCTGTAAGGTCTTTTGCGTTACCGAACAATTGTTCTCCCACAGCTGCAGCGTTTGCATCGTTTGTGAGTACTGCTTTTACGCCAAAACGTTGTTCAAATATTTTCACCAATGGAACGATTCCTTTCCAGGCTAAATTTGGGGCAAATTCGATAGCGCCGCTGTAATAATTGCCATTCGGGGCACCGATTCCAATCCCGTAAATGTCGTTGATTAAGTCAGTTTTAGCCTCAATACGATTACAAATCTCATGCACCAAACTCGTTGGATTAGAAGACATTGTTGTTATAACGGAATCTTCAAAATGAATCTCTCCATTTTCATCAACAAGCCCAAATGCGGAGTTTGTTCCGCCAATATCAACTCCTAATGCAAATTTTTTCATACTACTTATTTTCTTCTTGGTTGAAATTCCATTCGTGATGGAACTCTGTTAAAAAATCCGCCATAATGTTATGCCGTTTTTCTCCTAATTCAATGCCTGTCTTTGTATTTAATAGATCTTTTAAAAGTAATAATTTCTCGTAAAAGTGATTGATTGAGCTGGTTTTAGTGGTCGCGTATGCTTCAAATGAATCGTGCATTGTTATTACACCATTTGGCTCGTATATTGGTTGATTTCGGTTTCCGCCATATGCAAACGTTCGAGCGATTCCTATGGCTCCAATTGCATCCAAACGGTCAGCATCTTGTACAATTTTTCCTTCCAAGGAATCCATTTCGGATTGTACTTTTGCCCCTTTAAAACTAATGTTGTCAACGATGTAGCGAACGTTTTTAATGAGCTCTTCAGATGCATAGTGTCTTTTCAATATCTCCTCAGTTACTTTTCCTCCTTCATCTAGTTTGCCTCCGTTGAATTTATGATCAGAAATATCGTGTAACAAAGCTGCTAATTCGATTGTTTCTAAATCGCCTCCTTCTTTGGTTTGAATGTACTTTGCAACGTTATATACACGTAAAATGTGATGCCAATCGTGCCCAGTTGATTCGCCTTCAAATTGTGCTTTTATTTCATTTTTTACTTTCTCTATGATGCTCATTTTGTAGGTATTAAATCAAAAAACTCAATTGTGCCATTTTTTGCTGTTGCAATAAGTTGAGTGGGAGAGGATGTTAAACTGAAAAAACTTCCATTCGCAAATGGTTTCCAATCTACTCCGTAATTAGATGAATAGTCAATTCCATTTGTTCCACAGGCATAGTATATTCCATTGGTAAAATACACACAAGATCTATAACCTCTCACTTGAGTTTCTGCATTGAACCAGCTTTCACCGCCATCTTCTGTAAAAAACGAAGTATTCATTTTTAAATTTGGACTGGCGTAATCTCCCCCTACAATTACTCCTTTCTTTTCACTTGAAAAGCATATGGAATAAGCTCCAGAAGATTCACCTGGGTAATATGGTAGTACAATTTTTAACCATGTTTTTCCATTGTCATTGCTTTTGAAAAAACGACTGATTTTTCCACCAGAAACAAATGCATAAGTTGTGGAATTGAGCATCTGGACATTTGTCCCGCTTGCAGCAAAGCCTGCTTCACCTTCTTTTACTTCTATTTTTCCTTCACACTTCGACCAGGTTGCTCCCCCGTCACTTGTATGGAATAGATTGAAAATACCGTTTGTAGGATCTCCCATCATGAACCCTTGCTTACCAATAAAATCGAATCCATCTAGAAAAACTCCTTTCCATTCTTCTTTTTCAATTATTTGGATTGACCCATCAAGTCCAATTTTTGCAATTTTCCCGTCAGTTCCGCTATGTAAAGCAAGAATATGCTCACCACTTTTTTCAATGTCTCGCATTTCATCAATGGATTGCAGTTTAAAAACGAGCATACTCTCATCCGTTTTTGTATTGAAATAATACACAGAACCATCTGAATTGCCGATAAATAAGCGCGTACCGTCCATTAAGATTCCTCTTGCATAAATCGGAGATTCTTGATAGCAATACGTTTTATTGTTCTCGTTTTTTTGAACAAGTTTTGGCAAGACATCTTGTCCAAAGCAATAGCTCACGAAGCAGATAGATAAACTATGAATAAAATTTTTCATTGAACTTAGTTCGTTGTTTTTCTTTTAATCCTTTCAGATCGGCTGGTACATCTCTTTTCCATCGTTTGTGCGACCATAACCATGAACTAGGCTCATTATTGATTTCTTTTTCCAATAAATGTGTATGTGCTTCTGTAATTTCTCCCCACGCTTTTTCAGCCGGGTTGTCAGTGATCAAAAACAATTCCATTTCGTATTTACCCCTTTTTTCTTTGTGTAAAGCGTAAAAAACAACTGCATATTCCAATTGATGCGCCATTATCTCTGCTCCAAATAAAACAGCCGTATTTTGATTCAGAAATTGCATCCAATAACTCTTAAAAGAATCTCCCGGAGATTGATCTGAAAGTACAAGAACTGACTTTAAACTTTCCTTGTCGTTGCTAAGAGCTTCCTTGTAGTTTTTTGCATGAACGACTTTCATTCCAAAACGAGACCTGCGTTGATTTACCTTCTCGTCCCAAAATGCAGAAGTCATTGGCATGCCGATTCCAAGCGCATCGTGTTTGAATAGTAAAGCTTGGGATAAAATAACCCATTCCCAATTGTTGTAATGCCCGGAAACAAGCAAGACATTCTTACCGTTTGCGTATAATTCGTCCATTATTTCAGGATTCTTGACACGTATGCGGTTTTTCAATTCTTTTTCAGAGATGGAAAGTCCTTTTACGCTTTCTGCAAGTAATTGTGTTAAATGACGGTAAAACTGACGTTTAATCTTTGCTTTTTCTGACTTCGTTTTGTTTGGGAAACTCCGCTCAATGTTCTGTACTATTACCTTTTTGCGGTAAGGAGCAATGGTGATCAGTAACAAATAGAAAAAATCGGTTAGAAGGTATAAAAAACCTAATGGCAAATAGGAGAGAGGGATGACAAAAATATAATACGCGACTTTAGCCATTATTTCTTGTTGTATTTATTACCCCACAAACGGTCAATGTTTTGAGCTATTTCTTGTTCTTTCGGACTACTTCCAGCGTTAAAAAAATTCATTCCATCAATTTCAGTTGGCAGAAAGTCTTGTTGAGCAAAATTACCTGGGAAATCGTGGGAATATAAATATCCTTTCCCGTATCCTAAATCTTTCATCAACTTAGTTGGAGCATTTCTCAACGGCAAAGGAACGCCTAGATTTCCAGTTTCTTTAACGAGCTGTTGCGCATTGTTTATCGCCATGTAGGAAGCATTTCCTTTTAGCGATGAAGCCAAGTAAAGTGTGCATTGTGCCAGCACCAAACGTGCTTCCGGCCATCCAATTGCTTGAACTGCTTGAAAACAATTGTTAGCTATTAACAAGGCATTTGTGTTAGCTAGTCCTATATCTTCTGAAGCTGAAATGATCAACCTTCGAGCAATGAACTTAGGGTCTTCACCGCCTTCTACCATGCGTGCTAACCAATAAATGGCCGCATTTGGATCACTTCCACGAATGGATTTTATGAATGCTGAAATAATATCGTAATGCTGTTCACCGTCTTTGTCATACATAGCAACAGATTGCTGTGCACTTTGCATCACACGTTCATCGGTAATGATAATATCTTTGTTGTTGAACGTCCCGACGATAATTTCAAAAATATTCAACAATTTCCGAGCATCACCTCCAGACAACACCAGTAAAGCGTTAGTTTCCTTTAATATAATTTTTTTTTCGCTTAGAATAACATCTTCAGCAATTGCCTTAGTTAAAATTTCAAGCAACGATTCTTTCGAATGTTCTTTTAAAGTATAGACTTGACAACGTGAAAGTAATGCTGAAATCACTTCAAATGAAGGGTTTTCTGTCGTAGCCCCAATCAATGTTACGGTTCCTTTTTCTACAGCGCCTAGCAATGAATCTTGCTGAGCTTTCGAAAAACGGTGAATTTCATCAATGAATAAAATTGTTCCAGATTGTTGAAACATTCCAGCTTGTTCTACTTTTTGAATGACTTCACGTACATCTTTCACTCCAGAAGAAATGGCAGATAGTGTATGAAAAGGTCTTTTTAAATGATTGGCTATCAGATGAGCTAATGTTGTTTTGCCAACTCCTGGGGGTCCCCACAATATCATGGAAGGAATCATTCCAGCATCCAAGTTCAAACGCAACGAAGCACCCTGCTTTAAAAGGTGGTCTTGCCCAGCGTACTCATCAAGTGTTTTTGGACGCATTCTCTCTGCTAATGGAGCGCTATTGTTCATTGAAATTTAATTCTCACTATACTTATTTGCAAAGATAAAAATGTTCAGGTCAAATAGAGAGATTGTTGATAAAGTATGATACTTCTTTTGTGTAATAAAAGAAAATGGTGTTATGAAAAACCGATTACTTTTTAATTATCCGAAGGGTTTTTGGGAAACTTAGACATTACTTTAAACTTCCCGCCTAACTGCTCCAACATCTTTTTCCAGATTTCTTTTTTAGAAGTATCCAGGATCATTTTTTTTGGAACTTTATTCAGTGCAATCCAAGATTTCTCATCAATTTCCCCTTGAAGTTGATTGTCCGACCAACCGGAATAACCAATAAAAAAGCGAATTTGCTTTGCTTTTTCTGGAAACTCAGTTAGCAATGCTTTTACGGTTTCAAATTCACCGCCAATGTACATTCCATTGGCTGCCGGAAGACTGTTTGGAATTTCCTTACCGAGGGAATGAATGTAAAATAGGTTAGAAGTGTCCACAGGCCCACCGAGACTGATTTTCGTTTCTACTTCAGGAAAACCTTCAATCACTTCTGAAATCTTGTTGGTAATATATTTATTTAGGACAAAACCATAACTTCCATCTTCAGAATGATCGCATAAGAACACAACAGAACGTGAAAAATAATCATCATTCATGAAAGGTTCAGAAACAAGAATTGCTCCTGGCTGTATATCGGTATCGTTTTCGAAATTAAAATCAATTATATCCATACTGATTGTAATTTAAAGAAATAATGGCGGTTTACGAACATCTATTTTCGCATCTCTGAACAATTGAGAGGTTGAACGAATGCTGAATAAGAAACTTTTGTTTCCACCCAGCGGAATCCAGTTGAATGAAAGCGCCCAACAGTGCATGTCTCTTGTCAATGTGAACCGAGCGTTAGTGGCTTTCATTTCTTTTAAATTGAAACTCATATCGCCAGATACTTTCCAACGCTTTGTAAAACTTACATCTCCATTTAAAGCTAATGTTTGAGTCTGCGTCCAACGGTCAGGATTCAAAGTGTTAATAAAAGTATTCGCTCTTAGGTCGTAAATGTGAGAAAATGTAATTTTCCAAGGGACTTCAAAATTGATGATTCTCTCCGGATATAGCATGAAGTATTCATAATCAGAATTCCAATTAGTTGAAATATATTCAAGATTGGCGTCCATTTTTTTACGACTTTCTTTCGATGTAAATGTAACTCCAGTAGAAAGTGACGTAGAATTAAAACGTCCTAATTCTCCTCTTGTTTTTATCGCGTACTGCCCTAAAATAGTTCCTGTTGAATCTACCCAGTCGTATGGTGAAAAGTTCGAGCTTGCGACAAAACTCAGCCATTTAAACGGACTGATTCTTAAGTTGATTCGGATATCAGACAGGTTCATCGAATCCTTTAATAAGTCATAATTCCCGCCAAACGTCAAAGCGTCAATGATGCGTGTTTTTTTGAACCCTGTAATTGTGTCTTTGTCAGATTTACGTTTTAATTCAAATGTATTACTGAAAGAGAAGTTAATTAAAGCTTGGTCTCTGTTAACTCCAGATGAATAAACACTTCGCTCAAAGGGAGAATAGCTAACAGGCGCTTTGTCAATTCCCACGCTATCCGTAATCAACTTATTTAAACTTGGCACATATTGAAAGCTAAATGAAGGCGTCAAAACATGTCGCAGTAATGGTTCCTTTTTTCCTACGAATTTATAATAAGTGTAGAGCGCAGTTGTCACTTGTGCTGAAAATGATAAATTGTGCGCCATTCCAAATTGTTGAATCGTGTCAGTAACTGAGTTATTCAACAGGGGATCGTAAGATTTTCGAATTTGCTGAAAATTCATTTTGTTTCCATACGTGATGGAAGGTGTGAATTTCCAAGTGTTCTTGAAGAATCCTGCAGTTGTTTGGACTGTCATTCCTTGGTTCAAACCATTCATGTATTGGCTTCCGATTCCATTGAAATCACCTCGTGTCAATAACGAATCTCCGAACTCTGAACGATTCATCCCTTCAAAATTATACGTCACTCCAATTCTTGAAATCACTTTAGCGAATTCTTTCGTGCTTTTGATTGCTTTCTTGAATGGGAAGAAGCGCGTAACGTTGAAGTTAACTGAAGGACTAGTTAAAGAGATGTTATTAGATGTTGAATTCTGGCGGAGTGAAATCTTCATTCCCGCACTCATTGGCTTTCCGGGGAAAGAACGCGATAAGTTAATATCTGAATAAAGTGTATTCTGAAAATACGTTTGATTCAAAGGGTCCAAGCTGTTTTTCGTGGTATTATCCGAAACGAAATTCACATTGGAAGAAAAATTCCAATACGGATTTGCTTTTCTATCCTGATTGTGGGTCCAATTGATATTGAATTTATTGCGATTTGTATTTGTTGGAAATCCTGATTTGAACTGTTGAAAACCAAGATCTAACTTTCCTCGAAATTTATACCGTTTGGCATAATCACTTTCATTTCTTAATCCCCATGTACCACGGCTGTATATACTTCCGTAAATAGTTGTTTGAAAACGATCATTGACTGGAATGTAATAACCTAAGTCTTGCAATCCAAAACCGTATTGAGAAGTTGGAACAATTTGAGGGAAAACAACTCCTGAAGTTCTGTCTTCTGCCTGAGGAATGACGATAAAAGGCAGTCCTAGTGGAGTAGGAACGCCTTTAATCCATAAATTCATTGGACCAGAAACAATTCGCTTGTCCGGAATCATTATTGCTTTAGAGAGTTGGAAATGATAATGTGGGTCGGGTAAATCACAGGTTGTAAAACGTCCCTTTTTGAAATGAATCTCTTCATTTGCGTGACGTTTAGCAATTTCCATGTACAAGTAATTTTCATCCTGTTTTATGGCAACTTCTTCAATGTATCCCTTTTTAGTTTGAGTATTAAATCGAATAGCAGCTGCATTAACAACGTCCTTCCCATCAGAAAATTCAGGTAACTGAACACGGTTTGAGTCTTTGTCGTATGAATAACGCGCGTAAATTTCATTCTTTCCTAAATCAATTAAAATGTAACCAGCTTTCAGTTGTACTTCACCATTGTCTACCTTAGCTTCATTGAATAAGTGAATTTGTCTTTTTTTTAAATCGGTATAGATAGAATCTTTGGCGCTGTAAATAATTGGAGCATCAACAGCAGATTCATCGATGAAAATAGTGTCGGATATTTGAGCATACCCATTTAGCGAGACCAACATTATTAACAATGTCACGGGTAAAACTAGATGTATGGTACACTTTTTGAACAAGTATTCTGTGTTATTTTGTTAACATATGCTTTTAACGAAGCAAAACTATGAAAATTACGTTTTAAACGATGGAAAAAAGAAAGGAGTTCAACAGATTTTATGCCATTTTCATTTTTGCAATTGCATTTGTACCTGTTTTTGGATATGCTCAAATGGATGAAAGTGATTTTTCAGCAGTAAAAACTGTTGTAATTGACGCTGGTCACGGAGGTAAGGATCCTGGTTGCCATGGTGTATCTGCTCAAGAAAAGCATGTATGTTTATCCATGGCTTTATTGCTTGGCGATATGATTAAAAAGAACTACCCCGAGATTAAAGTGATTTATACGCGTGACAAAGATGTTTTTGTTGAATTGGCGGACAGAGCTAAAATCGCAAATAAAAGCAATGCTGATTTATTTATATGTATTCATGCGAATGCTGCGAGTGCTCAAGCATATGGGACTGAAACTTATGTTCTAGGTTTACATCGAACGGAATCACAGCAGCAAGTTGCGGAAAGAGAGAATGCAACAATTCACCTAGAAGATGATGGTGGTGCGAAATACAAGGATTTTGACATGTCTCCTGACGCAATTATTGCGCGACAAATTCAATTGAGTATATTTTTGGACCAATCAATTAGCTTCGCGTCCAAATTGCAAAAAGAATTCACTTCTATCGGTCGTTTTGATAGAGGAGTGAAACAAGCTGGATTTTTAGTGTTGTATAAAACAACAATGCCGAGCGTTTTGATTGAAACCGGTTTTTTAACCAATCCAACGGAAGAAAAGTTCTTAAATGCTCCAGAAACTCAACTCCAAATGGCAAATGCGATGTTTACTGCGTTTAAAAAATATAAGAATGAGTTGGAAGGTGTCGATGGTGAAACTGAAGCATCTAATAATTTTATCAACAATACGGCGCCACCAAAGGAGATTTCTTCAATTGAAAAAGATATTGTTTACTTTAAAGTTCAGATTGAAACTTCTGAAAAAAGAATTTCCTTGACAGACCCTAAGTTTAAAGGCTATACTATTAACCAATACGAACAAGACGGACTTTATAAATATACCGTCGGTGCCTACGCAAACAATCTAGAGGATGCCAATTCAATGAAAAATAAACTAAGAGAAAATGGTTTTCAACATGCTTTTGTTGTTGCATTCCTTAACGGAGAGCGGATTAATTGGCAAAAAGCTGTTAAATTAGCAGAAAAATAAAGTTTTGAAGATATCTAAAGAAGTAATTACAGGTTTTATCACAGTTGCCGCAATAGGTTTACTTGTTGCTGGAGTTAATTTTCTAAAGGGGAATAGCTTTTTCGGAGGAGACGAAGTGTATTATGCATATTTTTCTAATTCAGGACAATTGGCATCATCTAGTCCTGTAACTCTTAATGGAGTTACGATTGGTCGTGTGTTGACAGTTGAAAATGTTCCTGGAGGAGATACAAATCGTGCTGTAAAGATTTCATTCAATATTCAAGATGAGGACATTAAAATCCCAGTAGGAACGACTGTTGAGATTGGTTCACTAGATTTGTTCAGCAAAGGAATAATGCTGCAGTTTAGTTCAGACTTATCCAAAGGTTATTACAAAACAGGGGATGAACTACCTGGTATTGTTGCTTCAGATATGATGGCACAAGTAAAAAGCTATGCAGATCCAATCAGCCAGAAGCTTCAAGCGATGATGAGTTCGGTGGATAAAGTTGTAAATAGTGTTAGTGCTTTCTGGGATACTACTGCAACTTCTGAGTTAGAGGGTAGTTTGAAAGAAGTTAAAATTGCAATTAAGAAATTTGGTAATGCAGCAGATCAGATTGAAGGATTAGTTGTTGACGAACGTCAAAAATTGAGTCGTATACTTTCAAATGTTGAGACAATTACAGTTAACTTAAAGAAAAGCAACGACAATGTAAAAGCGATCGTCGGAAACGTAAAGCAAATTACGGATGATCTTGTTACATCTGATTTCAAAGGAGTTATAACAAACGCGAAAAACACGTTGTCTTCAATAAATTCAATACTTGAACAAGCTAAATCAGGCGAAGGAACATTAGGGAAATTGTTAGGAGACGAAACGTTATATAACGAACTTGTGAAATCCAATCATGAACTTCAAAACTTAGTCAATGATATTCAATTGCATCCAGAGCGATACATACATTTCTCTGTACTTGGTGCAAAAACGAAAGGAGTCCCATTGACTTCAAAAGAAGAAAAGAAACTTAGAAACTTATTGGATTCTATTCCAAATTAATCGTTTTAATATGATTTCAACAATTGTTTTTGGAGTTCTATTAATTGTCGGATTCGGCTTTTTTACATGGAACGTATTAAAAGTAAGAAGTAACATTCGCTTAGGTCGTGATGTTGACCGTAAAGGCAATACGTCGGAACGAATCAAAACCATGACTTTAGTGGCGCTTGGACAAAAAAAAATGTTCAGTCGTCCAATACCTGCATTGCTTCACCTGATGATTTATGCCGCTTTCATGATTACGCAAGTAGAATTGATTGAGATTTTTATAGACGGATTAGCAGGGTCTCATCGCTTCTTTAGAGATAGTTTAGGAGGATTTTACACATTTGTAATCAGTTTTATTGAAGTGCTATCATTACTAGCTTTGGTTGCAACCATCATTTTCCTTTCTCGAAGAAATTTAATCAAAGTACCGCGTTTGGTGATGTCTGAAATGAAAGGTTGGCCAAAAATGGATGCTAACATGATTCTTTTCATGGAGCTTGTATTGGTTTCTTGCATTTTTACAATGAATGGTGCGGATGAAGTAATGCATCTTTCCGCAACAGGAGAATCTTATAATTTTGCAGTAAGTAGCGCGCTTGGACCACTCCTTTTTGATGGAATGAGCATGGAATCTCTCCATTTATTGGAAAGAATAGGGTGGTGGGGACACATTTTCATGGTTTTCGCATTTATGAATTACTTACCATATTCTAAGCATTTCCATATTTTCTTGGCTTTTCCAAATACTTTTTATTCGAATCTCGAAAAGAAAGGGAAGTTCACGAATATGGAATCCGTTACTGCTGAAGTAAAGTTAATGATGGATCCATCAGCTGACCCTTATGCAGCGCCATTGGGAGGAGTTGCAGAACCACAACGTTTTGGAGCAAAAGATGTCACTGATTTGACATGGAAAAACTTAATGGACAGCTATACGTGCACTGAATGTGGTCGTTGTACATCAGCTTGTCCTGCAAGTATTACAGGTAAATTACTTTCTCCGCGAAAAATTATGATGGATACCAGAGATCGTTTGGAAGAAGTTGGAGAAAATCGTCGCAAGCATGGGGAAGCTTATGACGATGGAAAAAGTCTTTTAGGAGATTTTATCACTGAAGAAGAAATTTGGGCTTGTACATCATGTAATGCATGTGTTCAGGAGTGCCCCGTAAATATTGATCCATTGTCAATTATCATTGATTTAAGAAGGTTTTTAGTCATGGAGGAATCAAAAGTTCCAACAGAATTAACAGGAATGTTAACGAACATTGAAAACAATGGAGCTCCTTGGCAATTTAGTCCTTCAGATCGTTTAAATTGGGCAAATGAAGACTAATGACAATTTAAAGGAAATCTTAGTAGACGGAAAGAAGATTTCTCCCGTGCTTCCTGAAGATGTCAAGAATTACATGATTGATATTGATGGTACTATTTGCGATGATATTCCGAATGAGGAACCAGAACGAATGGCTACGGCAGAATTGTATCCTGATGCACTGGAAACTATCAATAATTGGTTTGAAGCAGGTCACGTTATTACGTTTTTTACTTCTAGATTTGAAGATCACAGAAAAGTGACAGAAAAATGGCTCGATAAACACGGATTTAAATACCATGGAATATTGATGGGGAAACCGCGCGGAGGGAATTACCATTGGATTGATAATCACATCGTACGAGCAACAAGATATGAAGGCACATTCTCTGATTTAATAGAAGAGAAAGTAAGTATTCAAGTTTTTAAGAAATAGATTATGAGTTTAGTTGTACCAACAATGGCCGAAAAAATGGCTAAAGGCGAAGTTCCTGATGTTTTATTTTGGGTAGGTTGTTCAGGAAGTTTTGACGATAGAGCTAAGAAAATAACAAAGGCACTAGTTAAGATATTAAACAATTGCAATGTTGACTTCGCTGTTCTTGGAGCTGAAGAAAGCTGTACTGGAGATCCTGCAAAACGCGCGGGAAATGAATTTACGTTTCAGATGCAGGCGATGATGAATATCCAAGTATTGGATGGTTACGATGTCAAGAAAATTGTAACAGCCTGTCCGCATTGCTTCAATACATTGAAAAATGAATACCCTGAATTGGGTGGTAAATACGAAGTGATTCATCATACACAGTTGATTCAAGAATTAATCAATCAAGGTCAATTGGTGATTAAAGAAGGTGGCGTTTTTAAAGGAAAGAAAATTACTTTTCATGATCCATGCTATTTAGGAAGGGCGAATGATGTTTACGAAGCACCACGAGCTTTGATTGAAAAATTAGACAGCGAGTTAGTTGAGATGAAACGATGCAAAACGAAAGGTTTGTGCTGTGGAGCAGGAGGTGCTCAGATGTTTAAGGAGGCAGAAAAAGGAAATAAAGAGATTAATATTGAACGCACAGAAGAAGCGCTAGAACTTCAACCTGATATCATTGCAACGGGTTGTCCTTTCTGTAATACAATGATGACAGATGGTGTTAAAAACTTTAACAAGGAAGGTGATGTTCAAGTATTGGATGTAGCAGAACTTATCGCAACAGCGGCAGATTTATAATATGTTTTTTAAGAATTTAAATTCCACTAGTAAAGTTTGGGTCTATACTTCAGACCGCCCGTTGTCAGTAGCTGAAAATGACTACTTGCAAAAACAATCTTCTTTTTTTGTAGAGGATTGGGCAGCGCATGGAGTAGGATTGAAAGCAGAAGCTTTGGTGTATAAAAATCAGTTTTTAATACTTGCTGTTGATGAATCACAAACAAATGCTTCTGGCTGTTCTATTGATAGTTCGGTGAAGTTCGTGAAAGCAATGGGAGGTGAGATAAATACGGATTTCTTCAACAGAATGAATTTAGTCATTACCAAAAATGAAAGCGAGTTAGAAATGACTCATGTTTCAGATTTAAAGAAATTTCTTGATTATTCAGTTTACAATCCGATGATTACAACTTTGGAGCAATTAAGGGATTCATGGTTAATCCCCGTGTCTTCAAGTCCTTTTGTTTAGCTTTCTTACCCCTTGTTTTTATTCTAAAACCGCCTGTTAAACGTATGTTGTAATACGATTGTTTGTAGCTTAAGTCTTGGATGTTAAATGATTTAATATCAAATTCAGATGTCAACAAAATAAAGTACTTCGGTCGCGTGTAACCAACCATTAAATTCAAATCAATTCGAGGAGCAATTCCTAGGAATCCACGAGATTCACCATTATTCGTGTAATATTTGGCCTGAATTACACCTCCTAATCCAGCAATAATAGAAAATTGCCAGTTTTTAATACGATTTACATAAGCATAACCAGGAATGAATCCAATGTCTATTGCTCCAACTCCATGCGCATTCAATCGATCACTTGAATCTAGCAGTTCAGCAGGGACTAATGTCTCATACAAGTTTGATACGCCGAAAAAATTCAATGTACTTTTAAAATACCACGTTCTACCTTGTCCTTTATAGTGTCCAACTTTCCCCATTGCCGCTTGATAATTGAATTCCTTCGCTTTGAACCACCAAACATTTGCAGAAACGCTAATTGATGTTGTATTTGATCTAATTTGATTAGGCCCGCTATTTTCTTTAATTGAATCGTTCCAGTTTTCGGCATCTTTGATTGCAAAACCTTTGTAATTTCTGAAATCTACTGCCGTAAATGTTTGTTTCAAGTTGAACCTCAAGCCAACGTCGTAATAATCCGTTTCACCAAATTTTGCTTTTGACTTCAAATTAACAGGCAAGGCAATCCCAAATCGGAATGAAAACCATTTGTAGGAGAACCCTAATCCTAACACAAGCTTTGGGTTATTCTTAAACTTCAATTTAGTTACTCCTAATTGGTAATTATCTTTTACACTGAAAGGTGCTGAATAGAATCCTAAATCAGCTGACAATATAACGTCATTCTTGAATAACTCAAAGGGAACTGAATCGTTCTGCACTTTCTTATCCTTTTGAGCCTGTGCAAGCCCAGTTATGAATAAAATTGATATGACAAGTGTTTTTCTCAAGCGTAGCAAAATTAATCAATACTTATAAATAATCCTTTTCCCTTGATGAAAACTAGAAATTATCTTTGTTTGATTATCTTTGTGCCAGATTATTGATTGATGAAAAAACTCTATAACTTTTTACTAAATAAATTACCAAGGCCATTATTAATTCGTCTTAGTTATCCATTTAAGCTTGTTGCACCGCTGTTATATAAGGGAGACAAGGTTGAATGTCCGGTTTGTGAGAAAAGTTTTTCCAAGTTTTTATCGTATGGGTCAGATGTCGCACATCGCGAAAATGTGCTCTGTCCATTCGACTTAACATTAGAGCGCCATCGATTAATGTGGCTGTATTTAAAAGACCATTCTAACTTCTTTACTGCCGCCAAATTAGATGTACTTCATATCGCTCCAGAACAATGCTTTCATAAGAAGTTCAAGAAACAAGCGAATTTAAACTACTTAACAGGTGATTTGGTTTCTCCAATTGCGGACATGCATTTCGATTTGCATCAAATTCCATTGGAAGACAATCGTTTTGACGTTGTTTTTTGCAATCACGTCTTGGAACATGTAGAAGATGCACATCAATGTATGCGTGAATTGTATCGAGTGATGAAGCTAGGTAGTTTTGGAATTATGCAAGTTCCGCAAGATTACAGCAGAGAAACAACCTATGAAGACGATTCAATTACTTCTCCGGAAGAAAGAGAAAAGCATTTTTGGCAAAAAGATCACGTTCGGTTATTCGGTAATGACTATCCAGATTGGTTAAGAAAAGCTGGATTTGAAGTAGAGACATTTGATGTCAATAAAAGTTATCCTGCTGAAATAGTAAGTCGCTACCGTTTGATCCCGGAAGAGATGATATATATTGTTTCGAAAAAGTAAAATAACGTACCTTGTTGTCATTCATTACAATTAAATCATGAAGACAATTGTTCAGACTTTCTTTTTTTTCTCTATTCTTTGGCTCATACTTGTTCAATGTCAACAAGGGATTAATGATTCTGTATCGCCTTTCAATGCGATGGAGCACCCGAAAGACAATCCTGCTACTGCGGAAAAAATAGCATTGGGTAAAAAGCTCTTTTTTGATAAACGCCTTTCGTTAAACAATGAAATCTCTTGTGCTACTTGTCATGTCGCAAAAAAGGCGTTGTCAGATGGACGCAAGCTTGCAAAAGGAGTAGAGGGGAGGCTTGCTTTTAGAAACGCTCCATCTTTATTCAATATTGGATATGCACCTGTTTTTATGTTTGATGGTGAAATTAAATCCTTAGAACAACAAATATTGGTTCCAATATTAGATCATAACGAAATGGGGGCATCAATGAAGGAAGTGATTGAGAAACTAGGAAACGACCCAGCATATCAGGCAGCAGCACAAAAGATTTACCAACGAGATTTTGACACATGGGTTTTGACGAGAAGTATAGCCAGTTATGAAAGAACCTTGATCAGTGGCAACTCGGATTTCGATAAGTACTATTACCAAGATAAGTCGAATGCTATTTCTGAATCTGCGAAACGCGGATGGAAGCTCTTTTCTGAGAAATTGAACTGCATAAAATGTCATTCTACACCATTTTTTACCGATTTCAAAGTGCATAACAACGGAAAAACAGCGTTGTCAGATTCTGATCTAGGTCGATTTAGAATTAAGAATGATTCAACGATGATTGGTTATTTTAAAGTCCCCAGTTTAAGAAACAGTTCTATTACGGCACCATATATGCATGATGGTTCAATTGCAACCTTAGAAGATGTGATAGAATATTATGCAAAAGGTGGAAATGGAGGGTACAATCAAGAGGCTAGAATAAAGCCTTTTTCCATTACAAAGGAGGACAAAAAAGATTTGATTAACTTTTTGAAATCGCTTCAAGACTCCTGAAACATAATTTTTAAAGTATATTTAATTAGGCATGCATAATATTTATCTTTTTTAAACGTTTCTAAGTGTAACCAGATAATATAAACATTGTTATACCTATGAAGAAGGACTGCAAGCCAACTTCAAAAGCTAGAACAAATAAAACCAGAAACCATGGCAGTGAACCCAGTTTATCACCAAACTAGTGATATACTCCAAGAGGAGTTGTCCTGGATTAGCAGTGCGAAAAAGGATCCAGAGAGATTTGGGCCTTTGTACAAGAAGTATCACGAGCAGATATTTCGCTACGTCTATCAGCGTATGGATGATCAAGACTTGGCATTTGATGTAACATCTCAGGTATTCATAAAGGCGATGAGCAATCTCCATAAATTTGAATACAGAGGAGTTCCTTTCTCGTCTTGGTTGTATCGTATTGCAAAAAGCGAACTGTATCAGGCATACAGGGATCGAAAAGCTCGAAAAACGACAAATGTTGAAAGTATGCATTTGTTTGAAATGATAGAAGAGTTTGAGGAAGATGATTCTTCAGAAAACAAGGCACGTCTTGTTAAATGCTTGAAAGAGCTAAAAGATGGTGATTTGGAAATAATAGAAATGCGTTATTTTGAGAGAAGATCCTACAGGGAAATAGGGATGATTCTTGAATTAACTGAAAACAATGCTAAAGTAAAGGCTTTTAGAGCGCTTGAACGATTGAAAATACTATTTATGAAATAACACTAACACATGAAAAAAACACAAACCATTGTAGATCGTGAACACTTAAGTTCCGGCTATATTGAGTCTAAACAAAATTTTTCAACTGTTTTGTCTCGGGTTAAACAACTACCAACTGCTACATGGAAGAATCCCTGGTTCTACGGTCCAATCGGAATTGCTGTCTTTACGGTAACAATTTCAATTGTTTCTTTGAATCCTTCCAATGCGAGTGTATCGGCCTCTGATCCGATCAATCAGAAGGAGTTTTTACAGCTTTTATCTGCAAAGGTAGTTGCACCTGCTAATGTTGTACAACCAGTTGAAGTAAAAAACGAGAATAGTTCAGCATCTGAAAAGCCAGTTTCTGCAGAAAAGAAACCAACTATTCAGCATAATTTGGTGGTTTCAATTCAGGAAGATCTACAAGAAAAACAAGAAGTTGAAGAAGTAATCGAAATTGAAAGCCAAGATTTTGAAATACGAAAAGTTGCTGTGAACAATCGGTATCCACACATCAATGGATTTTTTACAGGAGAAATACCGCTGGATCAGTTGTTTTCAGAAAAAGGTATCCAGTTGAATCCTAAAATACGCATCGCGTCATTTGACTTTAACTTTTTCAATGGGAAATCGAATGCAGTAAAAGCTATCAATGGGAATGTTATACCGGAAGAGCTGCATTTTTTTATTGAAAGTCACAATTTAGGAAAAATGATTTTCATTACGAATATTAAAGCGATTAATGAGTACAACAAAGAATTCACTTTACCGTCGATTAACTATAAACCGATAAAAGGTAATTAGATAGGCTTGTTCGTTCATATTGACCATTAGATAATTAACAATTAGTTTTTAATAAAAAAGAACTCACCTTTTTGGAGTATCGAAAAACATTTACTACTTTTGTCAGAATGAATTTAGGATTCGTCCTTAAGTACACGATTTAACTATGAAATATTTATTTAACCTAATTTTACTGATCTCAGTAACAGTTTCGTTTACAGTTATTAGTCAGCATACTAATTTCAATACTCAACGAAATTGGTCATTGAATAAAAAGGAAATTTTATTCGGATTAGGGGCGACTCAATTCTTAGGAGATTTAGGAGGGAGAAATCAAATTGGTAAAGATTACAGTCTTGTCGATTTAGATTTGCCTTCAACAGGTTACGGCGGAATGATTGGTTTTCGTTACCGTTTCCATCCTTATTGGGCAACAACTACATCTTTGAATGTTGGTTTGTTAAGAGGAGACGATGCACAAACTCAAGAGGTTATTCGTAACTCAAGAAATTTAAACTTCAGAAGTATTATTCTTGAACTTTCTCAACGTGTTGAATTAATCATTTTAGCGAATGAGAAATATGGTAACCGCTACAACTTAAGTGGTCATAGTAAGAAAATGAAAGACAAGAACTTTCAATTGTATTTGTTTGGAGGAATCGGGATTGCCTACTTTAATCCAAAAGGTAAATACAATGGAAGTTGGACTGCCTTAAGACCTTTACATACAGAGGGACAAGGATTAACTGATGGAGCTAAAGAATCATTACCTATAACTGCAACTATTCCTGCGGGACTTGGAATTCGAATGGGAATCAATAGAATGTGGAGAATTGGAATTGAGGCTACTTATGTAAAAACATTCACCGATTATATTGATGATGTTGGTACAACATATTACGACAGAAACTTATTGCAAACATTTTACGGTACTGAATCAGCTGTATTGTCTAACCCAAGTGTTGATAACACAACATGGTTTGGAGCAGGTGAGCAAAGAGGTGACAAGCAAAAAGATACTTACTTCTACCTTAACATTGTTGTTGCTAGAAATATTACATACAAAGATTATGCAAAACAAAGAAAATCAAACAAATGGAAAGGACGTTACAAGTTCTAATCAATTGTTGATATTTTCTTGAAAGAATTAAACGAGGTGGCTGATGTCACCTCGTTGTCGTTTATACCTTTGTATAAAACTATTTCCAATGTATAAAATACTTCGCTCGCTACTATTTCTCTTTGACCCTGAAAAGGTTCATTACTTCACTGCTAAGCTTATTCGTTTAGCATTAGCCATTCCTGGCATGAAATCAATATGGAGTAAAATGTATACCGTGAAATCACCAAAATTAGAGCGTGAAGTTTTTGGAATTAAATTCCCTAATCCTATTGGCTTAGCTGCTGGGTTCGATAAAAACGCATCCATGTTCAATGATCTCGCTTATTGTGGTTTTGGTTTTATAGAAATTGGTACCGTAACCCCAATTGGTCAGCCAGGGAATGATAGGCCGCGTTTATTTCGAGTGAAGGACGATTCAGGAATTATCAATCGAATGGGGTTCAACAACGAGGGGGTTCAAAATGCGATTGAAAACCTTAAAAAACGTAAAACATCGATCATTATAGGAGGAAATATAGGAAAGAATAAAGTCACGCCGAACGAAAATGCGACTGAGGACTATATTATATCGTTCAACGCGCTTTTTCCATACGTAGATTACTTCGTTGTAAATGTCTCTTCACCAAACACGCCGAACCTGCGTGAATTGCAAGAGAAAGAGCCGCTAACGAAATTGCTGCAGGCCTTGCAAGATATTAACGCCACAAAGGAAAGTAGAAAACCAATACTATTGAAAATAGCGCCGGATTTAACAAATGAACAATTGGACGATATTGTTGAAATTATTGACTTAGTACGATTGGATGGTGTAATTGCTTCGAATACTACAATTTCTCGAGAAGGATTGAAAACGTCGGATGCGAAAATTAAAGGAATTGGCGCGGGTGGACTTTCTGGGAAGCCGGTTAGAGCTAAATCTACTGAGGTAATTCGCTATCTATCTGATAAATCAAAAAAATCGTTTCCAATAATTGGGGTAGGTGGAATTCACTCTGCGGATGATGCTTTGGAGAAATTAGAAGCTGGTGCAAGTTTGATTCAATTGTACACGGGCTTCATCTATGAGGGTCCCAAATTAATTAAGCGAATAAACAAAGCAATTTTATCTCAATCTTAATTCAAAAATAGTATTTTTAAGACATGGATAAATTGAAAATCATAGAATGCCCTCGCGACGCAATGCAAGGCCTACACGATTTTATTCCTACTTCAGCTAAAATTGATTACATCAATTCAATTTTAGAGTGTGGATTTGATACGGTAGATTTTGGAAGTTTCGTTTCTCCAAAAGCCATTCCACAGATGCGCGACACACTTGAAGTGATCGAGGTTTTAAATGAAAGTAGTTCAAAATTACTATCAATTGTTGTGAATGAAAGAGGTGCAAATATCGCATCAGGAATTGAACGAATTGATTATATAGGTTATCCATTTTCAATTTCAGAGCAGTTCCAAAAGAGAAATACAAATGCTTCAATTGCTGATTCATTCAAGCGCGTTGAAGCAATACAAAATTTAGCTAAGAAAAATAACAAGGAAATGGTTGTTTACCTTTCTATGGGATTTGGTAATCCTTACGGAGAGGAATGGCATCCAGATATTGTTACAGAGTGGGCGTATAAATTATACCATGAATTGGACATTCGAATTCAAGCGGTTTCCGATACAATTGGTATTGGAAAGCCAGAAATGGTTACATCTGTCTTTCAAACATTAATCCCAAGCTTGCCGAATGTAGAATTCGGTGCACATTTACATACAATACCTCAAAACGCTAAGAAATTAATAGCCGCAGCTTACGCTGGTGGTTGTCACCGTTTTGATGGCGCAATAAAAGGTTTTGGAGGCTGTCCAATGGCAACAGATGCGTTAACAGGGAACATGCCAACGGAATTGATGTTGGAATGGTTTGACGAGCAAAAGATTGAAACAGGAATCAATCAACGTGTGTTTTCTGAAACAATGAATAAATCACTGAACGTTTTTCCGTAACTTTTTTGTGGAAATTGAATTATAGAGTCATGAAAAAGAGCTTGTACCTTCTTGTTTTACTTTTAGCAGTTGTCTCTTGCAAGGATGACGAGGAGAAAGTAAAAGAACCTGCTTCAACAGCACTTAAGGTGGGAGATGTTACGTATATTGAAACATTGTTCGATCAAGCTTATTTTGATTCAAAATTGGAATACAACTTACTGAAAGAACTTGATATTTGTGATACAATAGAGGTGGAGGGAAGTGTTTGTGCCCCTTGTTCTGCTAAAAACTTCAAATTCACCAAATTCAATAACAGCAAAGATTTAAAAGATGCATTTCTTTTACAAGTGAAGGCATTAACGGTTATAAAAAATCAAGAAGCGAAATTACCAATGCGACACCTGATTGTGTTTGAACGCGAAAAAGATGAGTTGGTAAAAGTCAATGGTTTTCGTGGAAATTTAATTGCAACGAGAGAATCTAAAAATGGAATTAAAGATTTAATCATACGATTCTATATACCTGAAGACCAGGCTTTTTTAAACTGCCTTTTCGAATGGAAAGATAACAAATATCACTTTAAATCTGTTGAAGCAATCGATGGTGGAGGTGGTTTTGGTCGTGTGAAAGATGCTGTTAAAGATTCTGTTTCAAAAATCGTTTACCAGTCGCTCATGGACAATGCGATGCTATTCTAAATGTACAAACCGTTCTTCTCCATAGCGCTCATGTTTTCGGCTTGTACCACAGGAATTGAACTTGAGTCTGTCGATTACACATCCTTGTTTACAGATTCGAATAGCAAAATATGGATAGTGAACAAGATGTTGTTGCAGGACGCGAACATTGCACCAGTCAAAAACGAAAACAAAGACATCATCATATTTCATCAAAACGGGCATTGCGACTTAATTTCCATGAAGGATTTAACGCGAAAACCTGCTAGAAAAGGCAGTTTCGCCCTAGATTCTAAAAATCGTTTATTGACGATAGATTTTTTCGACGATAAGCGGTGGGACTTTGAAATTCCTTATATCACTGAAGATAGCGTATTATTGAACGCAACCAAGCAATCAGAAATTCCTTTTTCGATTCAAATTAAACCGTTTCCAGAACTCTAGTTTTTAATCAATGAAGTACGTGTGATTTGACTTTTAGAAATCAATTCAACAACGTATTTACCGGGCGATAAGCTTGAAATATCAATTTTAGAATCAATCGAACTTAACACCACCTTCCCGTCAATTCCTAAAATGTTCACTTTAGAATGATCATCCATTCCATCAATTGTAATGAAGTTTTGCGCTGGATTTGGGTAAATAATAAATGTAACTGCATTTGCTTCTTCAACATTCATTGTGTTTTCCTTCTCTACGCGAATGTTGTCCAAGTACAATTTGAAGCCATTTTCTGTTTCGTTAATAAACGCGACATAAACAACTTCTCCATCAAGTCCAATTCCACTTAAACTCGCGGAACGCGTATGCCATTCATCAGCCAATTCACCAAACACATAAAACAAAGTATCCGTAAAACTTACTAGCTGTGTGTCTGTTGTAGAAACAAGAATTCTGTATCCGTCTGGAAAAGAAGGGTCATGCGACAGTGCATCCCAGAACAATACGTTTCCAAATGGTCCAAGCGCAATTGCCGGAGTAATCAACCAACGAGAAGCTTCCCCAATTGGTTCGAAATATGAAGTTGAAGATGCAACATTATTTGTTGGATCTAATGGATCAATTTTATCGATCCAAGCACTTGTATACTCAGATACAGCCGCATTTGGCGTTAATCCATCATTGTCAACTAATGTATAAGTTGCAGGGATTCCAGATGTTTCAAAGTCTTCGTTGTAAATTTCAATTTGTCCTTGAACAGCAACTGAAATGGTTAGTAATCCTAATAGCGCAAATGTTTTCTTCATACTTCAAAAATAGTGAAAAGGTTCTAATTGGTAAGGTTGATCAAAATATCTTTATACTCCTGATAAAATTTATCAAAGCGCATAAGTTTGTCTTTTAAAAATTCAATAATCTTCGGAACATCTTCTTCATTGTAATAATTCAATGAATTGTCTTCCCATTTAATGCGTGAAATCAATCGCTCGTTCCAAAAATGACTTTCTTCATCGAAAATTGCTTCAATGCCCATTTCTGCTTGCATAATCGCTTTGAGTTCTGTCATTTGCTCCCAGATAATAGAACGAATTCCATTTTCTTTAGGTTGGACATCAAGACACAAACGAACACCTTTCGCATCCACTTCCATACGCACATAAACATCATTTACACTTGTTGGATAGTTAATCCAGTTAACTTGACGCCCTGTTGAAGAAGCTTGTTTATTCATAGCTTTTCTAAAATCAGTCCAGAAAGCGGTGTTTTTTTCTTTTAAAGCTTCTTTTGATAACATATGTTCGTTTCGATTGGATTGCAAAACTAAGCTTATCTCCGTAACTTTGGTTACTTTAGTTTATCAATCATTGACTAAATTTCAGAAATTAATAAAAAAAAATTATATGTCAAAATTTATCGTGTTTATCGCAGGTTTCATTTTCTTCGCAGCATGCAGTGAGGCTCAAACTAAAGTAGTCACAGAAAATAGTGCAGATGGAGCAATTAACAAAGTTTATACTGCAAAGGAATTCCAAGCAAAATTAAGTAATAAAAATATTCAATTAATTGATGTTCGAACGGCTGATGAATACAATGCTGGAAAAATTGGTGATGCCTCTAACATGGACTTTTATGGAGATAATTTCAAAAGTCAATTGGAGAAATTAGACAAAACTAAACCAACTTTAATCTACTGTGCTTCAGGAGGAAGAAGTGGTAAAACTGCTACAATGATGAAATCTCTAGGGTTTCAAGAAGTGTATGATCTGGAAGGTGGTTTTAATGGTTGGCCATTTAAATAAGTAATTGGCAGAACTCAAAACGTATAAGAAACTTGACGGACCGAAAGGACTACTTACCGTGCTTTGGCAGCATGTTCAAGGTGGACATTCCTCGCTTACATCAGCAGGTAAATTGCTGGAAAAAGGAATTTGGAAGTGTTTTTCGTTTGAAGATGGCAGGAATCAAGCTTATTGTGATTTCAAATCCTGAGTTCATTCAAAAAAACATTAAAGCTTCGACCGAAAGAGTTCATATTAAATACAAGTGGAAATCCAAGAAATGGGATGTAGAATACATTCAAGACACTTAAAATCAAAGAAATAATAGCTTTAGCCAAGTTCTCTTTAATCTTAATAATCGCAAGTCAAACACCAATAAATAGGATTGGAATATACGCTGGAATATAAGCAATTACTATTGTTTTCAGTCCTTCAGCTAACAAGGTTGAAGTCCCGAAAATCCACCAGAAGTATAATCGTCATGCGATTCATACGGCAGAAATAAGGAGATGGAAATCACTCCAATTGCCACAATTGAATAAATCATTTCGTTTTTCATACCTATAAATATAGAAAAAGCCCCGATAAATCGAGGCTTCTCCTAACTTAAAATCAGACTATTAGTCCTCTTTAAAAAGTTTAACATCACGTGTGTTTTTCTGGACGGCAATAGCTGCGAATAATGCGAGTGTAAATGACATTCCGTAGAATCCTTTTTCACTCATCCACATGTCGGCGTTGCGCAACCCTACCACCAATAAAATAATGGATATTATCGTTGTAAACCAACTGATTCCATAGTAAATGTCTGTTACATCAATTCCTTCTGCACGATCTCGGACACATTTCTGTACTGAAATAGCAGAGAAAAGGCCAAATAGAATTACCGTGAAGTAATATCCTTTCTCATTGAGTAACATATCGGAGTTCCATAGTCCAATACAGTAAGAGATTAATCCTAGGCCTAACGCTACCCATGAAGCGCCAATAAACGCTGGAGTCGGTTTCATTCCTCTTGATGAATCCTTTTTTCTTGATGCTTTGTTTTCATTTGTAAACGGTGCATTCATTTCTTCATTCGTCATAATACATTGTTTTAAGTTATGGGTCAAAGGTGGGGTAACCATAGCGCTTAAAAAATCCTATTTAAATCTATTTATTACTAAATTAAAAATGTAAATTATGACTATAAATATTATTAATACTGAATTATTATAGTATATTTATTACGATATATGAATGATATTAAATCCACACTTTCTGTCTTAAGTCCTGCAGAGGTCAAATCATTTGTGCGCTATTTAGACGATAGAAACAAGCGGCACGATACGCGAAACATTGCTTTTGTGAAGGCGATTGAGAAAGGAACGGAAGCGGAAATAAAACGAGAGATTGGTTCAAACGCTTACAATGTACTGAAGAAACGGGTGGCTGATCGTTTAATTGACTTCATGGCGTCTTTGAGTTTGGAGAAAGAAGCTTCCATTGAAGTGCAATTGATCAAATGGATTCTAGTTGCCCGCAAGTTCCTTGATAACCAACAAGAGAAAAAAGGGTTTAAATTATTGAAAAGGGCAGAGGAGAGGGCGTTAGAAGTGGGACAGTTGACCTTGTTGAATGAAATCTACCACGCACAAATTGAATATTCTCACTTTGCCAGTGCGCCAAATCAAGAGGAACTCTTTGAGAAGTTGAACCAAAACACCCAACGTTTCATAGAACAAGAACGCTTGAACATGTTTTTTGCGATGGTGCGCAAGGCGTTTATTCAGAATACAGCGGGAGATCTTGACCTCGATACCATTCTTACTGATGCTTTTTTGAAGTATGGAATCAATAAAGAAGTTGGATTGAATTACAAAATACTCAGCCAAATAGCGCAAATAGCTGACATTTCCGGTGAAACGAAGAAGGATTACTCGACAATTGACTTGTTTTTCGTGGAGAAGCTGGAAATACTGGAGAAAAAGGGCGAAGTACGACATCCAAACTACCGTATCGACTTGATTTACCATGTGGCGAATATCTACTTCAGACGGAGAGATTTCCCCAATTGTGCTGTTTACTTGAACTTATTGAATGAAAGTATCGATCCTGTTCAATATCCTAAACATTATGTTAAATACAAAAACCTAGAAGCGCTGTATTACAACTATATAGGACATTATGAAACGGCATTATCTGTCCTAGAACCTATTTTATATAACTACGACCACGATGCTACATTGAATCATAGATTGGTGTGTATGATGATTGAACTGCAACAAAGCAATTTTACAGCCGCTAAACAACATTTACGTGAATTGACTCGCAGCGATCGCTGGTACGAATCTACAATTGGTTTGGACTGGACGTTGCACAAAAAGTTCCTGGAGATTATTTTATTGATTGAACTGCAAGAATCTTCGCTCTTAGAATCGCGTATACAAAGTTTGGATAGAACATACGGCCAGATATTAAAATCTAACGCACAGAATAATGCGTACAATTTTCTAAAACTCATCAAACAACTGGTCAACAATGCACACAGCGTAGATTCTGACAAATTCAAACAAACGGTTGAAAAGACGATTGTATGGCGCCCAAAAGAAAGAGAGGATATATTTATGATTAGTTTTTATGCTTGGTTGAAAGCAAAAATGGAGAAGAGGGATTGTTATACAGTAACGCTAGAATTGATTGAAAAGAATTAGTTTAGAAGTGTTTGTTGTAATTCTATTTAACATAATATTAATTATAGGACATTATTGGTTTACTTATAAATTCTGAGTTCTTATAACTAATTTTAAAATTACTATATTCCATACCAAATAGCTTTATGATAAAACTTTGCGCTCACATTCTGGTTTGTGTTTCTCTCGGGTTTCCTTTAATTGCTCAAAAAGAACCTTTTAATATTGTGATTTCTGCTGGATATAATGCATCAACTATGTCTGTAAAGATGAACGAAACAAAGCTGGATACAGATTTCAAATCTGGATTTAACCTCGGAATAATGGTCACAGAAATGAACTTAATAAAGAAGGAAGCTTCCAAGGCTCAACTTTCATTAGAAATTGGATTTTTGTTCACTTCGACTGGCGCAAGATACAGTGCAACGGGAACATCGACGGACTCAATTCTATCCAATCACACATACGATTTATCAAGAAAGACAAGGATTTACAACATTAGTTTGCCCTTAGTTGTTAAACAAATATTTGGATATAAAACCGTGCGATTTTATGCAGATTACGGTTGCTATTTATCTTTTATTGGAGAGGCTCACAATAAATCATACATCACCCATACTGAGGTACCAACTTCAGGGCCATCTATTTCCTATTCATATAAAGAACAGAGTAAAGTTGAATTCGATGACTTGGAATGGTGGGATCGAAGAAACTACGATTTTGGACTTTATATGGGGGTTGGGATTAAGATTAAAGACCGACTCCGAGTAGGCTTAAATTATGCGCATGGATTTGGCGATCTTGCAACTGACGCTCTCAGAAAAGCAAATGAGCAGTATGCCTTATATAATACGCGCTATAAGAACAGATTACTTATGTTGTCTGTTGGATTTAATTTAATTAAAAAACCTAAAAATTAAAACTGTTCTTCTCTCCTCTTATAGATTTTTACTCCTCCCTTCAAAAAAAAAAAACTAATTCCCTCGCACCTCAAGTTAAATAGCATAACGCAATGCATTATAAGCCATAAGTGGTTGACAATTTTTCAAAGCACACTATGTAATGCATTAAATAACTCCTCGTATTCTGAAAAATTAACGTTTTTGCTATCCCCCTTCTTAATCTATGAGCATATAATAACGATATTTGTAATACACCTAAAAAACATGTGAAACCAGTGGGTAAATTTCAACCAAATCATTTTAACGAAGGCTTTGTCTTTAGTAAATACACCGAAAAGGACATTGCGCCTTTCGACCGCGTATTTGATATTTTCAAAGAACTCATTACACACACTTCAGGAGATTTAGACGAAGCGTTTGATTGGTTGGACACCTTGGACAGGGAATACGGTATTTTTAACGAAGCGTATACACTGGAAGACTTTAAAGAGGATTTAAAGAAACGCGGTTACATCAAAGAAGAACTCGAAGACAAAGACGGGAACAAAGGAACGGGGAAAGGCAAAAGCGTTTTGACAGCGAAATTAGAAAGTGCTTTGCGTCAATTTGCGTTGGATCAGATCTTTGGAAAGCTGAAAAAGAGCGGAATTGGAGATCATAAAACCAAGAAAATCGGTGCTGGAGATGAAAAATACGGTGATAATCGCCCTTTTCACTTTGGAGATGATTTATCGACGGTGAACATGAGCGAAAGCTTGAAGAATGCGCAAATCAACAACGGAATCGGTGAATTTAAACTCACGGAGAACGATTTAATTGTCGAAGAATCGCGCCACAAAGCACAAATGAGCACGGTTTTGATGATTGACATCAGTCACTCCATGATTTTGTATGGAGAAGACCGTATTACGCCTGCCAAGAAAGTCGCAATGGCTTTGGTGGAACTGATTCACCGGAAATACCCAAAAGATACCATCGACATCATTGTTTTTGGTAATGAAGCCTGGCCGATAAAAGTCAAAGATTTACCTTACTTGACCGTTGGTCCGTACCACACCAATACCGTTGCCGGGTTGGAATTAGCAATGGACATTCTGAGAAGAAAAAGAAACACCAACAAGCAAATTTTCATGATTACAGACGGGAAACCGAGTTGTATTAAATTGCCCAACGGTGAATTCTACATGAATAGCAATGGCTTGGATGAAATGATTGTCACGAAATGCTTGACAAAAGCTGCTGAGGCACGAAAACTAAGAATTCCGATTACCACGTTTATGATTGCGCAAGATCCTTATCTGCGAAAATTTGTGGAAATGTTTACTGCTCAAAACCAAGGAAAAGCCTTTTTAACAGGACTTCAAGGCTTGGGAGAAATGATATTTGAAGATTACGAAAAGAATAGAATTAAAAAGATTTAAGAAATACGATGAAGGAAGATATTACATTTAAAGTGTTAAAAGATTCAGGTTACATCGACCGAAGCATTAACGAAGAATTAAGAGAAAATCTAATCGCTAAAATCAAGGCGAAGGAGCCTGTTTTTGAAGGTTTATGGGGATATGAAGATACAGTTGTTCCGCAATTGAAAAAAGCAATTCTTTCGGGACATCACATCAATTTGTTGGGATTAAGAGGCCAAGCAAAGACGAAGATTGCACGCAATATGATTCATTTATTGGATGAATACATGCCGATTGTCAAAGGTTCTGAAATCAATGACAGTCCGTACAATCCAATTTCAAAATACGCCAAAGATTTATTGCTTGAATTGGGCGACCTCACTCCTATTTCGTGGGTGCACCGTTCAGAACGTTTCTTTGAAAAATTAGCGACTCCAGACGTAAATGTAGCCGATTTAATTGGTGATATCGATCCAATTAAAGCTGCAACGTTAAAGTTGCCGTATTCGGATGAGCGCGTATTGCATTATGGAATGATACCACGTGCCAACAGATGTATATTTGTCATCAATGAATTGCCGGATTTACAAGCACGTATTCAGGTTTCGTTGTTTAACATCTTGCAAGAAGGCGATATTCAAATCCGTGGTTTTCAATTGAGAATGCCTTTGGATATTCAGTTCATTTTCACTGCAAATCCTGAAGATTATACCAACAGGGGGAGCATTGTTACGCCGCTGAAAGATAGAATTGGATCTCAAATCTTCACGCACTACCCTAAAACGACTGAACTTGCGAAGAAAATAACGGCGCAAGAAGCAAAAATCAGTGAGGCAGACAGGCAGCACATCACCATCAGTGAAATTGCAAAAGATTTACTGGAAGAAGTATCATTTGTCGCCAGAGACAGTGAATACGTTGATTCGAAAAGTGGTGTCAGTGCTCGTTTGAGTATCAGTGCCATGGAGAATTTAATCGCTTCAGCCAATCTTCGTTTGATTGAAACCGATTCGGAGCACACGCACATTCGTTTAACGGACTTCATGTCGATCATTCCTTCTATTACTGGAAAGATTGAATTAGTGTACGAAGGAGAACAAGAAGGAGCAGCTGAAGTGGCTCAATTGCTTATTGACGAAGCAGTACAACAGAAATTCGAAAGCATCTTCCCTCCTATTCAAAAACTAGAAAAAGAAGGCGTCCCAACGGCTTATACAGAGGTAATTAACTGGTTCAACAATAATTCGTTTTTAGAAATTGGCAATTATACAACAGATGCTGTTTATCGTAAAAACCTAGAGAGTGTTGCTCCGTTGAAGGAATTGGTGAATGAATACTGTCCAAATGCGGCTATAAACGACGCTTACTTTTACATGGAAATTGTATTGTGGGCATTGTCGATTAACAATAAGTTAGACAGAACAGAAACCGAAGTAGCGTTTACGTTTGAGAACAATGAATTGAGCAAACATTTCTACGGAAGTAATTGATGAAGTGATAGTATAATTAAACTTTTTAATTATACTGTTTTACAGTATTTTAAAATAAAAAATATAGCTAAAATGGCAAAAAGTATCCTTTCAGAAACACCAACGTTCGAGTATACGGAAAACTCTGATTACTTCAATCCAGAAGCATTCACGGAATTAGTCGCAAATAGACGCAGTTGCAGAATCTACAGTGAAGAGAAAATTCCTGAAGATTTGATGAACAAATGTTTGGATTTAGCATTATTAGCGCCGAATTCCTCGAACATGCAACCGTGGGAGTTTTACTGGGTGCGCTCTACCGAAAAACGAGAACTATTGACTTCCTATTGCTTGGATCAAAATACGGTAAAAACAGCAGCTGAAATGATTGTTGTTGTGGCACGCCGAGATACCTGGAAGCGCAATAGCAAACTAATGCTCGATTCGTTTGAAAAGCAAGAAATAAAAGCACCGGATTCTGCCATCATGTACTACAAGAAAATTGCACCTTTGGCCTACAATCAGGGACTATTCGGTTGGCTTGGAATGGTAAAACGCATCGCATTTAATCTTATTGCAATCAAAAAACCAATGGTCAGACAGCCTAAATCTATTGCAGACATGCGTGTTTGGTCCAATAAGTCCACTGCCTTAGCATGCGAAAATTTAATGCTGGCTTTTCGTGCTTTCGGTTACGATACCTGTCCAATTGAAGGATTAGACCAACGACGCGTTCGTAAAATGCTGAATTTACCTTATGGAAAAGCAGAAGTTTGTATGGCAATTAGTGTTGGTAAACGAACAGAGAATGGAATTTACGGTCCTAGAATACGTTTTGACAGAGATTTGTTCGTGAAGGAAGTATAATTGAGATAATAGTTGCCACAACCCCCCTTTCAATTTCGTGATCATCGATTCACTGTTTTAGGTAAAATCGATTCTATAATTAATATAGAACCGAGAATAAAAGTCTTTGGGACAAAAAAAAGTCATTGTTTACCATTAATTTTACGTTTAATCCCTAGGCACCTGATTATTAACTAACTTAACTCAATTATTAATCAAATAAATTATAACGCTATGTTGATTATCCCCGTGTTAATGGCTGTTTCTTTCGGTTTGCTAATTTCATTAGTAGGTCTCTTTGCTTTAGCAAAAACAAAAAAAAGATGGTCACGGAAAGATTTACAAAATCACTTCTTACATGACTATTATTGTTGGTAATGTAATTGTTATCGGAGGAATTGTAGCTGGAATTCATGACAGCGAGTTAAATATGACAAAAAACTATGGGGCTTCTATTGTCTGAAACCTTAGTCGAGCAGATTAATGGAAAATTGATGATAGTTTCTAAAGATGGGCTGAACGTAAGTTTTAATTTTTACAATTAAACCGATTCTTGTACCATTTTCATGCAGAGTATATCGCCAATGTGAAAATTGGAAGACAAGATGCCGTACTTCAACTAAAATTCGTTCAATTGATTTTTAGTTGTTATCATTTAGGCAACAATCCCTTCTATCAATCAGACAGTCAGCCGATTGACTTTTGGCCCCTTAATATTTTATGATTTTTTATGTAAAAGCTCGGTTTTATAGCCATAAATAACTAATATAATAGTAACTTTGTTTATCTAAATTAGGCGTAGTAAATGGTTTCTCCGATATTAATTTAGTGTCCCATCTACACCATGATAATTTTTATCTTCATAATTGCGCATTGGTACCTTTCCTTATTTAGTCAAACATTTTTCTTGCACCGCTATGCTGCGCACAAAATGTTCGAAATGTCTCCATTTTGGGAGAAAATATTTTTCGTTTTTACTTATATTACACAAGGCTCATCTTACTTAAGTGCTTATGGTTATGGTGTTATGCACAGAATGCATCACGCTTATGCTGACACGGAGAAAGATCCACATTCTCCTAAGTACGATAAAACGATCCTTTCAATGATGTGGAGAACAAAAGAAACGTACACAGATATTTTCGATAATAAAGTGGAAATAGAGGCGCAATTCACAAATGGTGTTCCGCATTGGGAAGCCTTTGATAAAATTGCACACAGCTGGATAAGTCGCTTATTTTGGGCTGCTTTTTACATAACTTTCTACATCTTCTTTGCTGATGCTTGGTGGGTTTTCTTGTTTTTGCCTATGCATTTCGTTATGGGACCACTTCACGGTGTTGTTATCAACTGGTTTGCTCATAAATTCGGTTACAGAAACTATGAAGTCACCAATACATCAATGAACTTGTTGCCGTTCGACTTCTTAATGTTTGGCGAAGGTTATCACAACAATCACCACAAAGATGGTACTCGCGCTAATTTTGGCGTTAAATGGTATGAATTAGACTTGGCTTATCCAATTATTAAGGCGTTCGATTTTATTGGAATAATCAAACTAAACAAAGGCGAAACAGTTTAACAAAGTCATCATCAATAATGATAATGACCTCTTTTCTTCTTTATATTTTTAACATTTCCTAAATGCGGGGAAAATTGGACGTCTGTAATTAATCCAGCTCTGTGTCTCGCAATCACTAAACTGTCATACCTTTCTGTTTTTCGATCGATTTCAAGCAATACAAATGCGTTGCGTTCTTAAATCATTAAAACACCATTTAAGGCATTTAGCTCCAACACTATTGGATATGTCGTGTGTTTCTTTTTTGCTTGTTGCGATCTCCATTGTCCGTAATTTCTTGTTGGATAAATGAATGGTATGTAATAATACATAGTTCGCATGTCCTTTTTCGTAATGATACTTTGTATTGTACATTGATTTTCCTGCCCCCCTTATCATAATGCACTTTCTGTTTGGGCATTTTATAACAGTTGTGCTTGCCAGGTTTTTTTTTACCTCTATGACTCGGTGCTTGAGAGCCATTGTTTCCTTCAGGATACATTTCTATAAACAAATTGAAAGTGTCAATTTTGAAGTGGATACTATTCCTAGAGTGTATTTTTTTTACGTATTGCGTATTAAAATGATGAAATAATTCATTTTAATATTTTTAAGATATAAAACACGCTGATTATTTTTTGATTCAAATTTACACACGACTTAAAAATTAGTATTACCTCCTCCTATTCGCTAATAGCGGTGGTGGCTCTCCGTTGAATGGATTCCAGCGACTGATACTTTTTGCCGTCATTCCCGATGCGCGCATCACTGCCCTATCGCCATAGCGCTCACGAATTTCATCCATGGCTTTGTACAATTGCAACATGCTCGAGTCTTCAAACAAACTAATTTGATGCGCTCCTTCCACCAAATGACTGTAGCGAACACCTATCAGTCGCACCAAAACACGACGATTGTAGAGCTTTTTAAACAGTTCCAGTACAATTGGAATCAAAACATGGTCCGAAGCGCTATACGGTATTTTCTTTTGCAGTATAAACGTTTGAAAGTCTGAATAACGCAATTTTACCGTGACACAAGCCGCCAATTTGTTTCCTCGTCGCAATTGAAATACTAAATTTTCGGCCATCGCCACCATGATGGATTCTAGTTTTTGAATATCAATCGTGTCTTTATCAAAAGTACGCTCGGTAGAAATAGACTTCCGTTCGTTGTACTGAACCACAGGACTATTGTCAATTCCATTCGCCTTCTTCCACATAGTAATTCCGTTTTTACCAAAGACTTTCTCCATCAATTCTACCGGCATTTCTTGAATGGAATGAATGCGTTTCACACCTAAATCACACAGTTTTCGGAAAGAAGCATCTCCAATCATCGGAATTTTACGCACTGACAATGGTCCTAAAAACGGCTTTTCAGTTCCTTTTAGAATATTGATTTTATTGTTGGGTTTTGCTTCACCCGTGGCGATTTTAGAAACCGTTTTATTGAGTGATAAACCAAAGGAAATGGGCAGTCCACTCTCTCGAATAATCTTAGAACGAATCTCAGAAGCCAATTTATAACACCCAAAATACTTGTCCATTCCCGTTAAATCCAAGTAAAACTCATCAACAGACGTCTTTTCGTACAGCGGAACCTCTTCTTTTATAATCTCAGTCACCATCTTTGAATACTTCGAATAAACGCCTGAATTTCCTCGTAAAACAATGGCTTCAGGACATAATATCTTCGCCATTTTCATTGGCATGGCAGAGTGAATTCCAAATTTACGCGCCTCATAACTGCAGGAAGCCACAACTCCCCTATCTGTTGTACCGCCAATTAATACAGGCCTGTTGTTTAAACGACTGTCGATCAGTCGCTCACAAGAAACGAAAAAGGTGTCAAGATCCATATGTGCAATTGCGCGTTCCATAATACAAAGATGAGAGTGATGAACGTAATTTATTTACGTTCTTTAGGCCAATAATCAATTCGGGAATTATCCGTTACCATTTGATTGGAAGCAGTTCTAGTAACCGAATACCTTGGATCTTCAATAATCCCCATCTTTTCAAGGTATTCAGCTTCAATGATTACGCAATCGTATTCCACATTTACTTTGCCGTAGACTTCGTAAACACCTTTACCTTTGAACGGGTACCGCTGTAAAACGGGAGGAAAATGAACAGTGTCCAACCAACCTCCTTCTTCGTCTAAGAAACAACCAAAACTCATCAATTGTCCGGTTGCTGTCGTTGTCTTTTTAACATGAATGAGGTAACCTTTTACCCATACTTTTTGCCCGTGGAGGTGAATCAAATCTTTGGAAGCAGTGATTGTTCGTTGACTTTGCTGTGAGAGTAGATTGAAGAAGGAATTCAAAGTAAATCCAATCAACTCCATTTCATCAAACGCATCTTCTCCTGTAGTTGAGACCAACTTTGGAACTTCAAAAACTCTTGTTTTAACTGGGAAAAGTTCTTTTTCCGTTGTCACTTTCTTTCCTGGAGCGACTCTCATATGTGCTTCCCAGAGCAATTCGCGTTTATTTTTGCCTGTAAAACGAAAAGCGTTAATGCGAATCAACAAGGTAATTTGTTCGAGTGAAATTCTCACACGGTCTAAAAAGTCTTGAAAATCAACAAAATCACCGTTTAACGAACGTTCTGCTTCAACCATTCGTGCTGTTTTTGAGTCAAAGGAATGGAGTAAATGAAATCCAATAAAAATGGTGGTACCGTAGATTGTTGTTTCAATAAAACTCTTGTTGACACAAATCGATTCAATCGTTGCTCCTAGCCTTTTCGCTTCAAGAATGTAGAGTTCTGTAGAGAAAAATCCACCGTAATTATTCACTGTAGCGACTAAAAACTCCAAGGGATAATACGCTTTCAAGAACAAACACTGATAGCTTTCAACAGCATAAGAAGCTGAATGTCCTTTCGCAAAAGCATAACCAGCAAAACTTTCCGTTTGTCGCCACACTTCTTGTGTCAATTCAGGTGGATTTCCTTTTGCGAGACTATTATCGAAAAATTGTTGTTTGACCTCTGCAAACTCTTCTCTAGAGCGAAACTTACCCGACATTCCTCTTCGCATTTTATCTGCTTCACCCAGTGAAATTCCTGCAAAATAATGCGCAACTTTAATCACATCTTCCTGATACACCATTACACCATACGTTTCGGGCATTAGTTGATAAAGAACAGGATTCACATCTTTTATAGCTTCTGGATTCCTATAGCGTTTGATGTACTCTTGCATCATTCCTGATTGAGCGACACCAGGGCGTATTACAGAACTTGCTGCCACTAATCCCAGGTAATTATCAACGCGCAATTTCCTCAACAACATACGCATAGCAGGAGATTCCACGTAAAAACAACCAACAGCATCTGCTTCAGAAAGCATTCTCTTTATTCGCTCATCTTCCTTGAATCGCTTAATGTCGTGCACGTCCAACTCTCCCACTTCAGGGTGGTTTTTAGCGATTATCCGAATGGAATCCTTTATTTTACTCAGTCCACGCTGACTTAGAATATCAAACTTAAACCAACCTACATCTTCCGCTGTATGCATGTCAAATTGAATGGTTTTATACCCTTTTTGGGAGATAAACGTAGGCGAAAAATAATGAATTGGTCGCTCTGAAATGACGATTCCACTTGGGTGTAAACTCAAATGACTAGGGAATCCATGAATGTATTCACTGTATTTCAACACCAACGCAGCAAGCGAATCAGGTTGAATAGCATAATAAGAGCGCGTTAAACGATCTATTTCTTCTTTTGGCAATCCAAACACCTTTCCGAGCTCTCGAATCACTGAGCGATTTTTAAACGTGTGATACGTCGCTACAAGTGCGACATTGGGAAAGCGTTGGTAGATGTAATGTGTAACATCATCGCGGTCTGTCCACGCAAAATCGATGTCAAAATCAGGTGGATTTTTCCTAAACAGGTTGATGAAACGCTCAAAGTATAAGTCTAACTCAATTGGGTCAACATCTGTGATTTTCAATAAGTAAGCTATCACACTATTCGCTCCGCTTCCTCTTCCAACATGGTAATACCCTTTCGAATAAGCATACGACACAATGTCCCAATTGATTAAGAAATAGGAAACAAAATTCATTTGCTTAATCGCTTCCAGCTCTTTATCAACACGCGCTTGAATGATTTCATTCATTTCTGGGTAGCGGTAATCCAAACCTTCTTTGCATAGCTTCAGTAACAATTCCAGGTCTTCTTCTCGTGAGGCAGTGTAAGTTTGTTGATTCTCCGATCGTGCATCCGAAAAGTCAAATGAAATAGACGATTCATTCAATACAAATTCTGTATTCTCAATAATCTCAGGGTATTCCGAAAAAGCAGCTTCCAATTCAGACAATTGAATCATTTGCTGTGACTCATCTCCTTGCTCTTCTTTAGACAGTTTGCTAAGCAGTGTATTCTTATCAATCGCACGCAACAAACGATGTGCATTGAAATCCTTTTTACTTCGAAATGTCGTGGTATGCAAAACAACCATCTTGGAAGTATCACAATTTTTAAGTCTAATGTAAGGAATGTCAGTTATCCGAACGCCAATGAATTCATTTTTCCGCAGCGTATATGCTTTCGTTTTCTGAAAAGGGTAAATGGTGAATGCGTTTGTGAAATCTGGCGCTACATCGCTCAAAAATTGATTTCCATTAAGAATACCACTTTGGTACTGATTGATTTCATGGAATCCCGTATTATTTTTCGCAACGCATACAAATTGTTGCTTGACACCTTTCCGGAAATCAATTCCAACGATAGGTTTTATATTAAACTCAGTCGCTTTTCGAACAAAATCAATGCATGCAGATGTTGTGTTGATATCTGTTAAGACAAGCTGAGAAACACCACATTCCTTTCCTAGCCTCAATAGTTCAGAGGTGTCGATAGTTCCATAGCGTAAGCTATAGTATGTGTGATTGTTCAAAAACATAGGGATGAAAATCTTGTCTCAAAGCTATTAAATACTAGTCAATATATGACTAGTATTTAATCAATTTAGTTTTCAACAATGTATTTGAAGACAGATAAACTACTACCCTGTCTGTTGATTAGCGCGAATTTGTTGATGTAGCCACTCAGTCGCTTCATCTTCGCTTTTAAAAATATTAACAGGATAATTCGCCTTTTTGATTTTAAAATAGAGATTAGCCAAAAGGCGTTGAGATAATTCTTGAATAACTAAAGCAATTGCAAGCGTGTATTCATTGTCCTTGGTGGTATCGACTTTTCTAGCATCGGGTGTAATTGAACCATGCAAACCTGTAATGCTTAAAATAGCAACTTTGTTACCGTTGGAAATCCGTGTCATTGCTTTAGCTATTTCATTCAAATGAAATGCATCTATCTCGTAAGGCGTATCTATTAAAAATCGATGTTCAATGATTCCATCTTCACGCAGAGATACGGTACAAAACGCTAATTCTATTTGTTGGATGTAGTTCAATTTAGCAGTAGTAGAAAGGTTTATTTTTTACTAAACTAGTAAAATATTTGAAGGTCGGCTACAGAATAGTTCAACTATTTTTCTCAGCGTGTAAATCTGATCAATTCACAGTTTTTAATCTATGATTTTAACAACTTTCATTGCTTACCCTTTATTGTAAACACTTTCACCTCTATTGTAAGATGAACGAAAAGTATACTTGTTTCGACTTGAATTAGCACTCAAATTTTTCGGATTTTTTTTTTTTTAAAACCTATCCAATGCCATAAACAATGAAAGATGTTCCGTTTTCATTTTTTTAGGACTTTCAAAGAAAAACTCACTCACAACAGCTAAGAGTTCAGCTTGGTTTACTGCTCCGTATTTACGCATGGCTGATTCTTCAACTCCAATTTGGTTCATTTTATTATTGATGACGTGCAGCCAAAGCTTAACGTCAATTTCATTCATACCCTATCTAAAACACCATCAATTTTACCGTCTTGCTTATCCAGAATATGAATAAATTCATGGATGGCGACATTTTTCTGGTCGGTCTGATCATAAAAACCTGTACCAACAATTTCAGCGTTCAAGAGGAAAATGTGAACCCGTTTTTCAAAATTAGTTTTTTTTAGCCTGAGACAGTCTGTTGTAAAATTCCACATGGCCGATTAACAAAGTTCTCTATTGGTTTGGAAAAGAACGAATTGGTTAACGTTTAAAGGAAATGTTTCCGCTTTTCCGCTTGTGAATCTCAAGGTAAAACCATATCGAAGATCCGATAATTAAATATACATTGGATGAACTCATGGTACTAAATATAGTTTTTTATACTAAAATGTACACTTCTATTTATCAGCAAATCACTCATTACTTCTTATCAATGCTTAAAGTGAAACCACTTTTAATACTTAACTTCGCAAAACAATACAGTTATGGACAAACGAATTACTCTTCGCCCTGTTGTTGAATCTGCAAAAGTTGATGAAACGACACATCCCAATGAAGTCTTTCAAAATGAGACTTTACGGCCAATCATCAAGATGCAACATTTGTTGATTTTAGCATTTGTTTCGGACCATGTTCTGAAGCTGAATAAAGAGTTTCCTGAGTTATCAAAAGGCAAACAGCGTACATTTGCAACAAATTTATTTGCAAAAGACAGCACCTTCAAACATCGGTTGGCGGGTTTAATCCTCGGTCAATTTACCGTTGAGGAATTTAAACTCTATACTACCATAGCTCCAGATGTAAACAAACGTATTCTGAATATTTGTTTAGAGCGAATGATGGTTCATTTGAATGAAATTGGTACCGATAACTCTACAGAAGATCAATGAATCGAATATTCCCCTTATCGACTCGACGATTAATAATACCCTGCAGAACGTAAAAAAAAAAGACCGTAGATATTATCCACGGTCTTTTTTGCACCTCAAATTTTCGAGTTGTAAATTACTTTACTGTCAATTTATCCTCAGACGAGCTAGAAATAGCAGCTTTGTCCAAACGCAATTTACCAGTTTCAACACTGATTACGATTGTTGATTCAGCAACTTCTAAAATTTTACCATGAATTCCTCCAATAGTAACAACTTTATCGCCTACACTCATTCCTTCACGGAATTTTTTTAATTCTTTTTGTTTTTTCATTTGTGGTCTGATCATGAAAAAGTAGAATACTACTAAAATCAGAACCAACATTATCATTTGTTGCATAACTTACTCTATTTATTTGTTTTTATTTTCTCATTACATTCGCCCTAATCACTACTTCGATGATTGAAGGGTTTGTATTTGCTACGATTCGAACACCTTTGTTCATCATTCCTGCTTCTACTTTATCAGTATCGACATGTGCGGAGACAATTCCGGTTTCACCTGGAGCGATTGGCTCACGAGGATAATCCGCAACTGTGCACGAACAAGAACCCTTTACTTCTCCAATTACCAAAGGATAATCTCCAGTATTTGTAATTTCAAATTCAGCAGAAACCATCTCACCTTTTACTACATCTCCTGCATCAAAAAGCTTATTGATTTCCATGGTTGTTTTATCACCAACCGATAAATCTGTTGATCCTCCACAAGCTGTAAAAAGCGCTAATGAAAGCGAAAAAACTACTATTTTCTTCATGTTTATTAAGTTTTAAGACCTCTTCCGATCTTGTTTATTTTTCCTTCCGTATTTAATTTATCAATCACTTTGTCCAATACTCCATTGATAAAGGCGTTACTTTTTGGTGTACTGTAAAATTTAGAAATTTCAATGTACTCGTTCAATGTAACTTTCGTTGGAATATTACTGAAAATTTGAATCTCAGTAATTGCCATTTTCATTAAGATAACGTCCATTTTAGCAATTCGATCTAATTCCCAGTTCTTGGTATAATCGTCAATGATTTGCTCATTTTCCTTATCCATTGCAACTGTTTTCTTCAATAGATCATTGATGAACGCAACTTCGTCTTCTTTATCTTTGTACAAAGGTAAAATACCATTCTTACCTTCTGGCTCAAATGCTTTTATTGTTTTCACCACCATTGAACACGCTAAATCAATATCATCGATCCAGTGAATGTCTTTTTCTTCGAAGTAATTGTAAAGAATTTCTGAATTTGCGATGTCAGCTTTAAATAAGTCGATTGCAAATGCTTTTTCTTCTTCAAATCCACTAGCCTCATTGTTCATATGAGAAAAATAAACTTCACTTTCGCGAATTTGAAGGTAGATTTTACGCCACATTTCTTGATGCTCATCTCCTACCCAGTTGACTTTTCGTTTTTCGCATGCTTCACGCAACTCAATATTGTTTTCAAGAATTGAAGTAATTACGCTATTGACAAATTTTAAATTCGGATTCATCTCTTCATCTGAAGGACGAATTTTCTTTTTGTTTTCTGCAATACGGTGTTCTCCAATTGCTTTTAGCTCTGAAAACGAAAGAAGTAAGCACAAATACAAATCGTAAATGCGTTCTACTGATAACGTTAACTCCTTTTGTGTTTTTCCGAAATCGTCACTGTCTGACTGAAAAAATGCATAAAGCGCTTGAAGTACTTTAATTCTTAAATGGCGTCTATTTAACATTCAATTTTTTATAGAGGAAGTTTTACTTTCCCGATGGATTCAATTCGTTCTTCTGCCATGATGTTCGCAATTTTATACGTTGGAACATTTTCAGACGCAGAACGAGTAATAATATTATGAATTGTAGTATAGATTGCTTCTGCTTTGTCCATTGCCCATTCCGACGATAAACCTTTCACTTCAGAATAACAGTTGATAACACCACCTGCATTTAGAGCAAAATCCGGAGCATAAATAACCCCTTTTTCCATCACTATTTTACCGTGGATTTCTTCGTTTTGTAATTGGTTGTTGGCTGCACCAGCGATAATAGAACATTTTAAGCGCGATAAAGTATCATCGTTTACCGTTGCCCCTAAAGCACAAGGTGCATAAATATCCATGTCAACATCGTAAATTTCATCCAATCCCACAACTGTAGCGCCGTATTCTTTAGAGATTTTCTTCAATGCATCTTGATTGATATCTGTGATAATAACGTTTGCATTTTCTTCCGTTAAAAACTTCACTAGGTACTCACCAACGTGACCGACTCCTTGAACTGCAACTGTTTTACCAGCCAAGTTATCTGAACCAAATTGTTTTTTAGCGCATGCTTTCATTCCCATAAAAGTTCCATATGCCGTAACTGGTGATGGATCTCCACTTTTTCCTGGCAAACCAACAACGTGATTTGTTTCCATGTTTACATACGCCATATCAATTGGAGAAATCCCAACATCTTCCGCTGTAATGTATTTTCCTGCCAATCCTTCAACGAATTTACCGAACCTTCTGAAAAGTGCTTCAGACTTCATTGTTCTGTGATCTCCAATGATTACAGCCTTTCCTCCACCTAGATTCAATCCTGAAATAGAGTTTTTATAACTCATTCCACGAGATAAACGCAAAACATCTGTCAAAGCTTCATTTTCATTAGCATATGGCCACATTCGTGTTCCACCAAGTGCAGGTCCTAATACAGTGTTGTGAACGGCTATGATAGCCCTTAAACCCGTTACGTTATCATTGCAGAATAGCAACTGTTCGTGATTGTATTTGCTCATTTGAGCAATAACAGGATTTTCAGCGAGGTTCGTATCCTCAATATTTTTTACTTCAAACATACCTTAGAGCATAAATGTTAACTCAATTATATACTTTTACAACGTCATGCAAAATAGCACGGCAAAAATAGAAAATTATCGGATGAAGTCACTGAGCTATCTCAACAAATATTTTTTTAAATACAAATGGCGTTTTCTTTTTGGAATCCTATTTATTATTGGCAGTAACTGGTTTAAAGTGGAAATGCCTAAGTTCTTTGGAGATACGACGGATCAATTGACAAAATGGTCTTCAAATAACAACCCTGACGACCTTTTGTTTTATGCAATGAAAGTTGGTGGATATTTTCTCTTACTGTCCCTTATTTCAGGTATTTTTCTATTTCTAACGCGTCAAACCATTATTATTATGTCGCGTTTGATCGAATATGACTTGAAAAACGAGATTTACAAGCACTACCAAAAGCTAAACTATTCCTTTTATAAGAAAAATAATACAGGAGATTTAATGAATCGAATCTCTGAAGACGTTTCTTATGTACGAATGTATTTAGGACCAGGCGTGATGTACACGATAAACCTTGCCGTACTCTCTATTCTTGTTATTATTAGCATGGCTGCAATTAGTGTGCCGTTGACAATTGCCGTCTTGGTTCCTTTGCCGATTATGTCATTTATCATTTACAAAGTCGCTTCAAAAATCAATACGATCAGTAAAACCGTACAAGAAGAACAATCGAACATGTCAACTATTGCACAAGAAACGTTTACTGGAATTCGTGTAATCAAGGCTTACAGCCGTTTGATTGAATCGAAATCTAAGTTTTCAAAATCTGCCGAGAACTACAAAAACAAGAGCATGAAGCTTGTATTGGTTAATTCGTTTTTCATGCCAACCATCTTCTTATTGATAGGAATAAGCACCATTGTTTGTATCTATCTTGGTGGATTGCTTTATTATGATAATACCATTACACCCGGTAACATTTTAACTTTCATTTTCTACGTAAATATGTTGACGTGGCCTTTTGCTTCAATTGGCTGGGTGACCTCGCTTACTCAGAGAGCTGCAGCAAGTCAAGGTAGAATAAATGAATTCTTAAAAACTACACCAGAGATTGTAAACAATTCTACTACTCCATTCGATTTCCAAGGAGTCATTGAGTTTAAAAACGTTAGTTACACCTATACTAATTCAGGAATTCAAGCCGCTAAAAACTTGAACTTTAAACTAGAAAAAGGTGAAACATTAGGAATTGTTGGTCGCACAGGAAGTGGGAAGTCAACTGTATTAAAACTATTGATGCGTCAAATTGATGCAGACCATGGAGAAGTTCTAATTGATGGCGTAAATATCAAGTCCATCAACATGGAAGCATATAGAAATCAAACAGGAATTGTTCCGCAAGAAGTGTTTCTATTTTCAGATACGATTAAGAATAACTTAGAATTTGGAAGCGTTGACGGCAATGTTTCAGAGGAACGCTTGACTGAAGTGACCAAATTGGCACATGTTTACCACAATATCATTGAGTTTAAAAGTAAGTTTGAAACGCTTTTAGGCGAACGAGGAGTGAATCTAAGTGGTGGACAGAAACAACGTTTAAGTATTGCAAGGGCACTTATTCGCAATCCAAAACTATTAATTCTCGACGATTGTCTTTCCGCTGTTGATACAGAAACAGAAGAAATCATCCTGAATAATTTGAAGAAAACAAAAACAACTACTTCTTTGGTTGTGAGCCACAGAATTTCATCCATTCGAAACGCAACACGTATTATTAATATAGAACATGGAGCCGTGAACGAGGCAGGAACACATCAAGAATTAATGAGCTCGAACGGAATTTATGCTGAAATGTATAAAAAACAGTTGGCTGAAGAAAACGCCTAACCGACAATTTGCTTTTTGAAAAAAAAAATGCATATTTGTTAAGCACAACTAATTTAAAGGCGAGAAGGTTATGGAGAACGATAAGAATAATGAAGTCTATTCTAAAGTGGTAAGAGCAGGAAAAAGAACCTACTTTTTTGACGTTAAATCAACGAAAGGAAATGACCTTTACATCACCATTACAGAAAGTAAAAAAAGCTTTGTTGAAGGTCGAGAAAGCTACCAAAAGCACAAAATATTTTTGTACAAGGAGGATTTTGAAAAATTCAAAGTCGGCTTGGTAGATGCAATCGATAAGATTGGAGAATTAGCAGAAACTGGTGAATACGCTATCGAACCGAATGAATCAACTGATGATTCGATAAAAAGCTACACGGAAGTCTCTTTTGACGACCTATAATTCAAATTGTTAAGTCGATTTTTAATCTCAAATATTCTTTTGCACAAGGTTTTAACAAAAAAACCGTTGATAACTCCTTGTGGTTTTAATCGTTTTACAGTATCAATAAGCGTATCTTTAGACTTCAATTATAGGATGAATGGGTAAAATTATAGCAATTGCAAACCAGAAAGGTGGTGTTGGAAAAACAACTACAGCGATTAATTTAGCTGGTTGTTTGGGGGTTTTGGAATATAAAACTTTAATTATTGATGCAGACCCACAGGCAAACGCTACATCTGGTGTTGGCCTAGATCCAAAAAACACGCGCAATATTTACGATTGCTTAATCAACGATGCTGATCCATCTGAATTAATCATAAAAACAGACAATCCAAATTTATATATCCTTCCTTCTCACATTGATTTGGTTGGTGCTGAATTAGAAATGATAAACCTTCCAAACCGCGAGTATATGCTTAAGTTTGCGTTGGAGAAAATACGTGACGATTATGATTTTATCATTATCGACTGCTCACCTTCTTTGGGATTAATAACTGTCAACTCTTTAACAGCAGCTGATTCAGTTATTGTTCCTGTTCAATGTGAATACTTTGCATTGGAAGGATTAGGGAAATTATTAAACACAATTAAAATCGTTCAAGGACGATTGAACACAGACTTGGAAATTGAAGGAATTCTATTGACAATGTACGATACACGACTTCGATTGGCAAATCAAGTCGTGGAAGAAGTGAAAATGCACTTCCAAGAGATTGTGTTTGATACGGTAATTCACCGAAACACAAAATTGGGTGAAGCTCCAAGTTACGGAGAAACAATCATTATGCACGATGCTGGCAGCAAAGGTGCAATCAACTATTTGAACTTGACACGTGAACTGTTGCAAAAAAACAACATGACGCATATTTCTAACGAGGATAAAAAAATAAACATTAGCAATGAGCTCTAATACTAAAAAGCGATCTGCATTAGGGAAAGGATTAAGCGCATTATTAGAAGGTGCTGAAACTGATATAACTTCAAACAACAGTGGGAACGGGATTGTTGGATCTATTTCCAATATTTCTATCTCTAGCATTGAAGCGAATCCATTTAATCCTCGAACAAATTTCGAGAAAGTAGCATTACAGGAATTAAGTGAATCCATTAAATCACACGGAATAATTCAACCGCTTACGGTTCGTAAGTTAGGTCGTGATAAATACCAATTGATTTCTGGTGAACGTCGTTTTAGAGCCTCGCAACTTGCAGGTTTGACTGAAGTTCCTGCTTACGTAAGAATTGCAAACGATCAAACAATGTTAGAAATGGCATTGGTGGAAAATATTCAACGTGAAGATTTAAACCCAATTGAAGTTGCACTTTCTTACCAACGTTTAATTGAAGAGTGTGACTTAACACAAGATCAATTAAGTCAGAAAATATCTAAAAGTCGTACAAGTATTACCAACCATTTGAGAATGTTAAAACTTCCTGCTGAAATTCAGGCTGGAGTTCGAAACATGGAGATCTCAATGGGACACGCAAGAGCTTTAGTTAGTGCTGGAGATGAGTGTACTCAAATCGCTTTATTTCAACGTGTTGTAAAAGAAAAATTATCTGTTCGCGATATCGAAGCATTGATACGTGGAGAAGAAATAGCTGCTGCCGGCTCAAAAGAAAAAGGCGCTTCTAAGAAAGTAGCTCCCACTACAATTTCTAACAATGAATACGTTTTTAAAGAGCATTTGAGCGATCAATTGGCAACGAAAGTTGATATTAAAAAATCGGACAACGGTAGCGGAAGAATTATCGTTAACTTCAATTCTGAAGTTGATTTGAATAGAATCATGGAATTATTGAACAAATGATTAAAGGGCTAGCTCTACTCTTTTGTATACTTACTTTTTCTTGCTTTTCTCAAGAAGATTCACTTCAAGTAGACGCTAAACAAAAATCATTTATCAAGGATTCCGTAAAACACCATTCCATTCGCACAGCCTTAATACTTTCTGCTGCGTTGCCTGGAGCGGGACAGGTTTACAATCACATTGCAATGCCAAAAGGACAGCGTAAAGCATATTGGAAAGTTCCATTGATTTATTCAGGGCTTGCTACAACTACTTACTTTTTAATATCCAACCAACAAGCTCAATCAGCTCTTAAAATAGAATATAAACTGCGTTTAGACGATCTTCCTGGAGACCCGAAATGGAGCAGCTATGACGATCAAGGAGTTTTGACATTGTATGAACAACATAGTCGTTGGAGAGATTTATCAATTGTTGGAGTTGCCTTAGTTTACCTATTACAATTAGCAGACGCGGGTGTTGAAGCACATTTTGTTACCTTCGATGTTTCGCCTGACCTTACACTTTCGGTAGACCCTGTTGTTTTGAATCAACGCTCAGTTGGCGTTGGCTTAACCTTAAGAATTAAATAATTAAGATGTTTAATTTTAGTTAAAACTATTGCGAGTGATACTTAAAACTTTATTTTTGTTTTAATACAAGAAACCTATGAATATAGCACTTATTGGATACGGGAAAATGGGGAAGGTAATTGAAGAAATTGCAATTTCTCGAGGTCACTCCATCGTAGCCAAAAGCAACAGTCAATCTCCAATTGAATTAATTGACTTTTCGAATGTAGATGTCGCGATTGAGTTTACGGTGCCTCATTTTGCTGTAAATCACATCAAACATTGCATCAAAAACAATACGCCTGTTATTGTAGGCACAACGGCTTGGAACATCGAATTAGACAACGTAAAGGAAATCGTTCACCAAAAAAATGGAAGTTTACTCTACGCCTCTAATTTTAGTATTGGAGTTAACATCTTTTTTGATATCAATAGAAGATTAGCTCAATTGATGGAAGGGAAAACTGAATACAAACCAAGTGTACAAGAAATCCACCACAAGCAAAAAGTTGATGCACCAAGTGGAACGGCTGTTTCAATTGCAAATGACATGTTGGCTGAGAACGAAGACTATTCTTCATGGATTCACAATGAAAACACTCCACCAGGCGTTCAAAACGGACAAGTTGCGGTAACTTCTTTCCGAGAAGACGGAGTTCCAGGTACGCACATAGTTGATTATACGTCAGAAATTGACTCTATTGAAATAAAACATATCGCTCATAACCGAAAAGGATTTGGATTGGGAGCTGTTATTGCAGCCGAATGGATTGTCGGTAAAAAAGGGGTCTTCACCATGCAAGATGTCATTAAATTATAACTCATGAACGTACTTTATTTTTACCTATTTATTCTTGTGCATCCCTACCTATCATTGTGGTGGAAAAGTTTTGAGCAAGCTGAGAGAAAACCTTGGGAAGCCTTAATTCCCGTCTACAATTATTATGTTGTCTTCAAGTTAGGTTGTAAAAAACCTTTTTGGTCCTTGTTACTTGTGTTTCCCGGAGTTCACATAGTGATGTGGTCTGTTGCAAACCTTTCTTACATTCGTCGCTTTGGATATTTCTCTCTTGTAGATTCTTTGCAAGGAGTATTCTTCCCATATATTATCATGGCGAAGATTGCGAATTCGGACGATAAAATTTTACCCGAAACAAACTGGGCAAACAGTAAAGAAATGGGAGACCGTGAATGGGGAGATCATTTAGCTCTATTCTTGGCACTTCCTGTAATCGGCCATGCACTTGCACTTGGAATTAGCGCTGTCACTCGCCACAAACCAGGAAAAAAATCTAAAGTAAAAGAATGGGGAGATTCCATTTGGTTTGCTTTAATCGCTGCAAGTATTATTCGAACATATGTCTTTGAACCATTTCAAATTCCTACCGGTTCGATGGAAAAAACATTGCTGGTTGGAGATTTCTTATTTGTAAATAAATTAACGTACGGACCGAAAGTACCTGTTACTCCTCTATCCTATCCATTGGTGCACAATACTGTTCCGTGGGTAGATGTGAAATCATATACAACTTTGGAAACTTCAGAATACACGCGTATGCCTGGATTTAGCAAGGTAAATAGATACGATGTTGTAGTTTTTAATTATCCTTCTGGAGATACAGCAGTTTACGATCCACGTATGCCAAATGGCTTGATGGGACACGATTACCACGGAATTGTAAACAACGAAGCATTGCGCTTGTGGCGAGAAAACAATGCTTTCACTTCTAAAATAGCTTCTCAATTTAAAGACAGTATTCTTCTTGCAAATCAAGGTAATCAGCTTAACATGATGGAGTTGGACAACTATGCCAAACAATATGCACAGCAACGTGTAATTGATTTACATGGACAAGATTACATCGATCACGTTTCACTTTGGAAGTCAAAAGCGCGTAAAATGCTAGCTGAAGATAAAATTGCGTTTGAACAAAGTACGGGACAAATAATCGAGCATTACGGTGTCATTTACCGTCCTGTAGATAAGCGCGAGAATTACATCAAACGTTGTGTTGGAATCCCAGGAGATTGGATGGAAATCAAAGATGCTGTACTTTATGTAAATGGTAAAAAAGCCGTTGTTACTGAATTTCAAAATTTACAGTTCACATTCAGTAATATTTTACTTCCGAGTTCATCAACAATGGACAGTAAATACGGAATGGAAATGGAACGAAATGATTATTTCAGAAAGGATGACAGTTCTTTTGTAATGAATCTTACAAAAAGTCAATTGACGCAAATGAAACGTTCTTTCCCTGAAGCAAGATATGTACCTGTGATTGAGGGACAATACAGCGATACGGACAGAAAACCTACAACAAGTGAGATTATTGCAAATATGAATATTTACCCGAAGGATTTCTACGTCAACAACACGATGACGAATTTTACGAAATTCCAAATTCCTTCGAAAGGTCAAACAGTTAACATTGATAAGGACAACATTGCATGGTACAGAAGAATTATCACGGCTTACGAAGGTCACAAATTGGTTGAAAAAGCAGATGGAATCTTTATCGACGGCAAGAAAGCAACGAAATATACTTTTGCAATGAATTACTATTGGATGATGGGAGATAACCGCTACAACTCTGCCGATTCGCGTGTTTGGGGATTTGTTCCTGAGGATCATATCGTTGGAAAAGCTTCCATGGTTTGGTTCTCAAAAAGCGCTTACAAAGGAATTCGTTGGGAACGTTTATTTAACATCATCAAATAATGCAGATCCTGCCTACCTCCTATTTTGGAAGTATTGCATATTTTAAAGAATTAGCGAAATATTCGTTGATTCAAATTGAGGCGCACGAGCATTTTCCAAAGCAAACGTACCGTAATCGCTGTGATATTGTTGGAGGAGATGGGGTTTTATCTTTATCCATTCCAACTAAAAAACCGAACGGTTCAAAAACAGCTACGGAAAATGTGATTCTGCCAGATGAGGAAAATTGGAGAATTAGACATTGGCGCGCAATTAAAAGTGCTTACCAGTCCTCGGCTTTTTTCGAGTATTATAGCATGGAAGTGGAAGAACTTCTTTTTAACGAAACAAATAATTTATTAATCTTTAATACAGCCATCACCCAACGAGTTATAGATTGGTTGTACCTTGAGACAAAAATTGAATTGACAAAAGAGTTTCATCCAATACAGGAAAATGACCGGCGTATCTCATTGGTTCAGAAAGATGAATTTCAAGAGAAAATTAAAGCCCCTTACATTCAAGTGTTTCCTGGATATGAGAATTTCCAATTAAGCCTTTCCATCCTTGATGTTATTTTTTGTGAAGGACCAATGGCGCGAAATTTGATTCTCCCACCAACGAAATAAAAAACATTATGAAATTGAATAAAATTACTTCCTATTTTTTCCTTGCATTTATTGGTATTAGCTCTGTTGCTTGCTCTCAAACTAAACGTAGCATCGCATTCTACAATGTCGAAAACCTGTTTGACACGCAAGACGATCCTAAAATTGACGATGCAGAGTTCTTGCCAAGTGCAGAGCGTGAATGGAACAACGAGCGTTACAATGAAAAACTAAAACACATCAATGAAGTATTTGAACTGTTCAATTCACCATTAATTATTGGTATTTGTGAGATTGAAAACGAACAAGTGGTTCGTGACATTGTCAACTATGATAAATTAAAAGCAAATTACGGCGTTGTACATTACGAAAGCTTAGACGAACGTGGAATTGACGTTGCGCTAATTTACGACAGCACCTCTATGAAACTGATCCAGTCAGGAATCATTCGTTACAACATGCCTGAGGGTGACAGACCAAGTCGTGATATCGTTTGGGGTAAATTTCTATTCGGAAAAGATACGATCATGGGAATGGTGAACCATTGGCCAAGTCGCAGCGGTGGTGAAGAAGCAAGTGAACCAAAACGAATGATTGCAGCAACTGCAGCGCGTGAATTCATTGATTCAGTTCAAAAATATAGTCCAAAAACGATGATTGCATTCATGGGAGATTTGAACGATTACCCAACAAATAATTCTGCAAAGCTAATCGCTGAATTGCTGACACCGATGATTACGAAAGAATCAGGTGAATACAAAGGTTCATACAATTATCGAGGTGAATGGGATGTATTGGATCACATTATGATTTCTGCAAACTTCTTCAGCGGAAAAAAAGTGAAAGCGATCAAAGATTCAGGTAAAATTTACAGTAATTCGTTTCTTTTAGAAGTTTACAAAGGCGACACAGTTCCGTTTAGAACATACGGCGGTAAAAAGTATTTGGGCGGTTATTCAGACCACTTGCCTGTTTCGATTGAGCTTGGGTATAGATGATTGAAAATGTTCCGCAGCACTGCAACTGCAGCGGATTACAGCGTTCGTTCTAATCATTAATTACTTCCCTTAGACATTTATCCTAACTCTAATAGAGTCTTTAAAACTACACCATATATCAGTATAATCGAAACCAAAATTTCAATAAAAAAAGCCATCTCAACGCGAGAAGTCTTTCACTTATCTTTAAGCTGTTTCTATCTGTCTTTTGTCTCTAATTTACCTGCAGATTTCATTCCTTTAATGATAATGTAAATCACAAACGAAGCGGCAGCAGCATAGAACCAGAAGTTCATTTCCACGTTGAATTGGCGTGTATCAATAATTTGTCCTGCGTAATCGAATAACCAGAATAAAGTGAATGTTGCCACCAATCCGTTTTTCTCCATTTTCAATACTTTTTTCAAGCTAAACGGATAACGCGACTTCTCGTATTTTTTGAACGAAGGAATAATTGCAGGCGTTCTATCTGCCCAATCCAAATATCCTCTATCGAATTTGTTACGTAAGAATGCTTCTTCGGCATACATGATGCGCTCGTAGTAAAACATGTAGAACAATATGAAAGCAACGATAAACCAAGCGTTAGCTGTGATCATTGCAACTCCTAACCACATAAAGAAGTTTCCTAAATACAAAGGATGACGGACAGTTGAATAAATTCCTGTTGAATTCACCTCTCCTGCTACTTGTCCCTCAGAAGTATTTCTTCCTGATGTATTGTGTGGTGTATAACCAACAGTTAACACACGAATAAGTTGACCGAATAAGCTAACTACTAAACTAACGTACAAATAGATTTCCATAGAACATGATGAAGAACACATCGTGTTGGTATATTTTCCGTAAGCGTATACAGACAATCCAACGACTAAAATAATCAACGGAAGGTAACTTCTGTTTTTAAATAGAAAATCGCCTTGTGTCTTTAATTCTTCTTGTAATGCCATGTTTTTGCTTGTCTTTTGTGTAATCGAACCGTAAAAATATCAATAAAACTCAAATTCATTGACTATTAATGGTAACTAACCTCTTTTTTTCTTCTTGTGGTAGGTCTTATCTCCCCTAGTTTGCGGTTTTTTATACTTCTTCGCAATCTCCTTTTTATAAGATCCTCCTTCGTTTACTTTCTGGTTTTTCGCTTTCTTTTCGTGAAAAGCACCACTTTGAGATTTTACAGCTTTTGCTCCCAAGTTAATTTCAACTTCCTGTGGGCGCTCTTCTGGAGTTAACTCTTTCGAGATTTCTACTTCATCAGGAAACGCAGTCAATAAAATTGTACGCGACATCAAAGCTTCAATTGAATCTTTGTAAGCCTGTTCTGCCTCAGTGTAAAATAATATCGTGTGTCCTTTTTGTTTCGCACGACCAGTTCTACCGATTCTGTGCATGTAATTCTCAGGGAATTTAGGCGTATCAAAGTTGATTACGTGTGTAATCTTCTCTAAATCCAGTCCACGCGCCATTACGTCTGTAGAGACTAATATTCTATTCTTTCCTCCATCAAAATCCTCGATAGAACGGAAACGGTAATTCTGTGATTTATTTGAGTGGATAACTGCCACTTCTTCTTTCATTTCAGCAAAGAGTGCATTAAACACTCGGTCTGCGCTTCTTTTATCGCCAACAAATACCAATACTTTCTCGAACCAAGATTTATCTTGAAGTAAATACTTCAGTAAATTGACTTTCGTGTAAAAGTTAGGAACGATGTAGCTTTCTTGCTCAATATTCTCCAATGGAGTTCCACTTACAGCAATTGAGATCTTCTCTGGTGATTTAAAGAAGTCATCAATCATGATATCCACGTGATCTGTCATTGTTGCAGAGAACATGATATTTTGACGTTTTGCAGGAATGATTTCCATGATGTTTGTCAGCTGCGGACGGAATCCTAAATCCAACATGACATCAACTTCATCAATGACCAATTTCTTGATTCCTTTGACGTGAAAAGCACGCGCTAATGCCAAATCGTACAAACGACCCGGTGTTGCAACTAAAATATCAACACCGTGAGACAATTCGATACTTTGCGTATTGATATTTGCTCCACCGTACACTCCAACAACACGCACATTCATGTATTTGGCTAATTCTTCAGCTTGATCTACAACCTGTTGAACCAACTCACGCGTCGGAACAAGAATCAAAACACGAGGATTTAATTCTTTTGAATATTTCATCTCTTCCAGTATTGGAAGTAAATATGCCAATGTTTTCCCTGTTCCCGTTTGAGCAATACCAACCAAATCTTTTCCAGATAGAATGGTAGAAAACGTTTTTTCCTGAATGGGAGTTGGCGCGGTAAAACCTAAATCATCAACTGCATTTTTTAAATGCTTTTTTAGGTTAAACTGATCGAAAGAATTCATACTAATCTTGTTTATTGGCTGCAAAGTTAAGAGATATAACCATTAAGTGATTATACTGAGAATAGATTTTGATAATCGAACTGAATTAATAAGCTAATTCTTCTGCATTGCAACCGTCACTGGTAAATGTGATGGTTCCACTGAATTCAAGTTGTCCTGTTTGACTTTTCACTTCGTAGCTCAGTACTTTTGTTGTTGCTTGGTCATAGGCAATAGAACGCACAAAAGCTATTGTTTCACTGCAATCTGGAGCAGAAGAAAAAACTATATTTGGATCTGAAGTGCCTAATTGAGTGCCATCTAGGTAATACACAAGTGCTGTGGTACCGTGACTGTTAAGTACAGACTTTGTTGTATTTGTATGCCAAAAAACAACCGTTGATTTGTACGTACAAGAACCATCGTCTTTTTTAGCACCGCCTGCTGTATTTGTCGCAGACTCATCGGTACAGCCTTCTTTATTACAAGACGAAAACACCAATAACACAGCAAAACAAGAGATATAGAAATACGTCATATAGTAAATATATCAAAAAAGCCGTTTACAAGTATGTAAACGGCTTTTCTAAATGTATAAATTCGATTAAATTTTCTTCACTTTCACAGCGTTCATTCCTTTCGCTCCTCTTTCTAATTCATAAGTAACAGAATCATTTTCTTTTACTTCGTCTATCAATCCATTAACGTGAAAAAAGTAATTCTCTGAATTTCTTCCGTCTTTAATAAATCCATAACCTTTTGATTCATTGTAAAAAGTCACTTTCCCTTCGTTCGCTTCAATCTCTCCTTCCTCACGTTTAGGAACTCCTAACTCAATGTTACCAGCGATAATCTTTTTCTTTTTGATCGTCGGATCTGGCGGAGTATCTACAATGTTTCCAAATTCATCCAAGTAAGCCATCATGTTATCCAATCCGCCACCGTCAGAGTTTGCTTTGCGATCTTCCTTCTTAAGCAACTTATCTTGTCGCTTTTTTAATCGTTTTTTTTCTTTTTCTTTTTTGTTAAATGTTTCTTGCGATTTTGCCATTCAATTTATTCTTAATTTAATATTTCCCTACTCAAATCATATTAGTCATTGGTACTAAACAAAAGTTTGGGAAATTAATCGTTAAATCTATTTACCGAAAATTAATTCAGAAGTGCCATAACACGTTCAGAAAATGAAATTTGAGCCTTTCATAAAACGTGCACAAAGATAATGCTTCTATTTGAATATTTTGAATATCTCCTCGATTTAATTAGTTACAATTGACAACAATGTAATTATCTCAGCGCTTTTCGGTCTCTAATTTGTATTTCTCCAGACTTTTCTAGTTCCTTCTTTGCAAGATTGACTGTCTCCACCATCAAGTCATTAAGGTAAGTAATTTGTTGTCGTGTAAGTCCAACTTTACGCGTAAAACCCCTTCTATTTTGTAGATTTCCTTTTCTAGGTAATCAATCAGTGCAATGATCCGATTTTCAGAGTCTTGAGCTGACATTTCCGCAACCATATCAGTCTAATCAAGTATCTCTTTAACGCGACCAACTTGACCGTCTTCTAATCGTACTTTTATTCCGTGCGGATGGACAGTGGAATTCGTTAGAATGTTTTTAACATAACCTTCTGTCAAATCTCCAGAACCTTGATCTTTCTTTAGGACAATAGCGACAAACGCACCAATTTCTATACTTTTTCGTTGAGTTCCACTCATGCGTTAATTGCCCAATATTGATTCAAGATTTCAACCATTTTACGCGAAACATTGTTGAAATAGCGTTTTGTGCGATAACCACTTACCCAAGTAATGCCTTTAATTGCGTTCGTTAAGAAGATTTCATCTGCGACCAATAAGTTTTGTGGTAGAATGTTACATTCATACACTTTCATTCCGCTTGCCAAAGCCAAGTTAATAACTTGCATGCGCATTGTTCCAGCTAAGCAGCCTTCTTCTAGTCCAGGAGTGTATAAAACTCCATTACTCACAACAAACAAATTAGAGGATGTGCTTTCCAGTATTCCACCGGAATAATTGGTGATTAAATAATCGTCTAATCCCTTCTCTTTCGCTGATATCGCGGCCATAATGTATATCAACCCATTTTTGGTCTTAAAGTTTGACAGAGACGACTTATCTTTCTTATGCTCAAGGTAAATATCAAGTTCAACTCCTTTCTGGTTCAGCTCATACTTATTAACTTCAGTTGGATAAACCTCGATGTAAAATTCAACTTCATTCGAGTCAGGCTGATAATTCCCTCCACTTGATCGATCCAAGGAAACACGGCATTTACCACCTTCAGTTATCACCGACTTTTTACACAATTCAATGATTCTCTCTTCAAAAAATGAAACATTGAAAAAGCTGGGTGGACGCATCTTTATCTTCTTTGCTCCTTCAAGCATTCTAGAAATGTGGTTGGCTAAATTAATTGGCTTTCCATTTAAAACGCGAATACTTTCAAAAACTCCATCGCCGTAAAAATATCCACGGTTGCCCGTTTTAATAGTGTAGTCGATGTTTTCTATTATTTCTCCGTTATTGTTGACGTATAGCATAATCATCCAAAAATGGTTGCGATAAATTCTTTCCCTTTATCTAAATTAATTATCAAAATATATCCTACTCCAAAAATGGCTCCTCCGATATGTGCATCGTGCGCAATTCCCGTTGTTCCCTTTTTATCTGCATAAAACTCATACAAGAGGTAAAGTGGGCCAAAGATATAGGCTGGTATCGCAAAAGGTATAAACAATAATCCAATCTCCATCGTTGGATTCCAAAGAATTGCAGCAAAGATTACCGATGAAACAGCTCCAGACGCTCCTAACGAACGATAGTGAGGGTTATCCTGGTTGCGAACATAAGGAATTAAAGTTGCGAATAGCGCACCTAAAACATATAATACTAAGAAATGGAATTGCCCCATTGTTGCACCATACTCAACGATAAAACTGTATAATAAAAAGTCTCCCAAAAAGAATAATGACAGCATGTTGAACAATAAATGTCCCCAATCAGCGTGAATTAAAATATGGGAGAAAATTCGACTGTAATTATTGTTTTGCTTGCAGTCGTATGGGATGTAGAGCATCTTATCCATCATGATTCTATTGTTGAACGCCATTAGTGAAACACCAACGGTAACAATAATGATAATCACAAGTACATTTAAAGCCATAAGAGAAAAATAAGTATATTCGTTTCGTTGTACACGAAAGTAAGAATTTCAACAAACTTAACCTATGAAGCCACTCATAAAAAGTATTCTAATTGTTTTCTTTTTCACAGCCTGTGGAGAAAAAAATACTGAATTAGAGATTACACCATTTGAAAATCAGGATATTTCCCTCGTTAAAAAGATGAAATTGGCATTAACAAAGGATTACATTACACAAATGAATCTTCCTGATTCTACCCTTTCTTACTTGACGACCTACTATAAAACGCGAGGTTTTAAACCGAGATGGGTCAATGACTCGACCTTAACCAAGGAAGGAATTCAATTAAAGAAAATTGCTTCCAAAAGTTACGAAGTGAGTATTCCTAAAAGCCGACTATATCAAGCATCGACGGACAATTATATTCAAGATGAAATTTTCATCACACTTTCTTTAAGTCGCATTGTAAGTGATATTGAACATGGAATGGTTAACTACGAACTCAAGCAGCAAAAGGCCAAGCTACTTATTCCAGCGAAAGAATTTGACAAGAAAATCACGTTCAACACAAAAGACGAACTGCGCTCACAGTTTTTAAAATTCGGACCTCAGGATTCTACCTATCACGTTATAGGAAATGGATTAATTGCCTTTGTGAATACGCATAAATTGGACGCAGCAACATTCGAAATCAAATCCATAAAATACGACTCGATAGGAGCTATTGAGCAAACAAAAATCGCATTAATCTCCAAAGGCTACTTGGGAAAAGGAACAAATGACAGCTTGAAAATAGCCGAAAGTTTGGCTAAATTTCAAAAGGAAAATGCCTTGACACCTGATGCTGTGATAGGAAAGTACACTTCTATGGCTTTGAATGAAAGTACTCAACACAAAGTGAAGCGAATCATTCTTGCAATGGACAAAATCAGATCACAAGCACCACGTTCTGGGAAATTCATTAACATCAATATTCCTGAATACAAACTGCGCTTGTACATCAATGACAGTTTAAAAAGCGAACATAATATTGTAGTAGGAAAATATGAAAATCAAACACCTGAATTATCATCTCGCCTGCGGAAAATAGTGGTTTATCCCTATTGGAATGTGCCCTATTCTATTTCGAGTAAAGAAATTCTACCATCTGTTAAAAGAAACGTTGGTTATTTAGCGAAACACCATTACAAAATATACAAGGACACAGAAGAAGTTGACCCAACAACGGTAAACTGGAGTGAAATTAGAGAGAATTCATTTCCATATAAAGTAGTACAAGACCCAGGGACACATAACAGCTTGGGAATTTTAAAGTTTGACTTTAATAATTCACACAGTGTTTACTTTCATGATACGCCTTCCAAAGGACTTTTTGGTGTTGATGTACGGGCCTATTCTCACGGTTGTATGCGAACTCAAAATCCAACTGATTTGGCAAAAGCAATTTTATTACGTGACGAGTACAATAACAAATTCAATAAAATGATTCCTGATTCTTTAGATACGCTACTAGGCCGTGGATTGAATTATGAAATTCGTTTACTAGATCCTATTCCAATTTTTGTCGAATACAGAACTGTTACTCGAGCACAGAATGAAATGCGCATGCACATCGATGTTTACGGTAGAGATGAGGAATTTATTGAGATTTTATATCAATAAACATTCAAAGTAAGTGCGTTAAGTCATCCATTTCAGGAATGCTGCTCTCCACTATTCGTTCAACCATTGCTGAATTTTATTTATTAATCAATCAGATTAAACTAAATTTGTATAAAAAAAAAGCAAAATGTCCGTAATAATTTCCCCTTCAGTATTATCCTGTGATTTCGCCAATATTCAACGTGATGTTGAAATGATTAACAATTCAGCTGCCGATTGGTTTCACGTAGATGTAATGGATGGAGTTTTTGTTCCAAATATTTCTTTTGGTTTTCCCGTGATTAAAGCGATTAAAAAACATGCGACTAAGCCTTTAGATGTGCATATTATGATTGTTAACCCAGATCAATTTGTAGAAGAATTCGCGAAAGCTGGAACAGATATCTTAACGGTTCATTATGAGGCCTGCTCTCATTTACACAGAACAATTCAACTGATTAAAGCTCACGGAATGAAAGCTGGTGTTGCATTAAATCCACATACGAATGTAAATGTATTGGAAGATGTAATTAATGATTTAGATTTAGTATTGATCATGTCTGTAAATCCAGGGTTTGGTGGACAAAAATTCATTAATAACGCAGTGGATAAAGTAAGTAAACTGAAAATATTGATTCAATCAAACAATTCTAGTGCACTTATAGAGGTTGACGGTGGTGTGAATTTAGAAACAGGAAAAAGATTAGTCGCTGCAGGTGCAGATGCATTGGTTGCTGGAAGTTTTGTTTTTAATTCAGAAAATCCAACAGACACAATTCAAGCTTTAAAACAACTTTAGTTTTAGATTGAACTATTTGGTAAAGTATTTGTGCAAGTAACAAAACAATCAAATGAACGTTAGTTAGTATATGAATAATATTACATTGCTTATCTTTTTAATTGTATCCACATTAACTTTTGGACAACAATCTCCATTTACGGAAGATGAAGAAAATCTATTGCCTCTTCTTGACAAACTTCGTTCTGCTGAAAACAACGCAGATAGAGATGCTGCAAACAAAGTATTCAGAACAGAATTAGCTAGTGTTTTAGCGCAACCAGGTTCAATAGAATATCCATTTTCTAAATTAACTACTGTTGGATTTATTAATAGTCCTGACAAACAAATGCGTATTGTCAATTACAACATTGAACAAGACGATTTAAGTCAGAATTACACGTGTTTCATTATTTATTACGATAAGAGAAAGAAAGAACAGTTTGTTACTGAACTTAAAGATAACTCTTTTGGAATGCCAACACAACCTACAGAAATTCTTGCTTCAGACGAATGGTATGGAGCTTTGTATTATAAAATCATCCCCGTAAGTAAAGGAAGTAAAACAATCTACACAGTATTAGGTTGGGACTATTACGGACCTTCAAGTCAAATAAAAATCATTGATGCCATTTATGTTAGCGGGAGCACCGTAAAATTAGGAAGCCCTATTTTTAAGCAAGGAAGAGAAACAATGAAACGAGTTTACTTTGAGCATTCTAAAAAGAGTTCGATGGCACTTAATTACGATGAAGGCAGAAAACGTATCATTTTTGACCACCTTTCTCCAGAATCACCTACTTTAAAGAACTACAAATCTTATTACGTTCCCGATATGTCCTACGATGCTTTTGAATTCGACGATGGAAAATGGGTATTGGAAGAAGATGTCATAGGAACCAACAGTGGAGAAGATCCTAAAAAACAATATGTTTACGTTAAAGACGAGAAAACAGGCAAAGTTGTAAAGAAGGAGGTAAAAGTGAAGTGGATCAATCCTGAAGATGCAAACGCACCTGGTGGTGGGTATGAACATGTTGCAATCACACCTGAAAATGCAAAGGAAAATGAGACTAAGGAAGGTAAAAGTAATATGCCAAAAGCGGATAAGAATGACAAAAGAGACCCCTCTCAAGTTTCATTTTACGATGATGTGGTAAACAAGAAAAGAAAGAAAAAAAAGTAAGCACTTAGTGATCATTTTATCACGTTGTATTCACTGAAAATGTGTGATTTTTAATTTTTTATTTATTTTCAGTATATTGTTTCGTATATTAGTCTATTAAATTGATTTGTCCCATGAGTAAAAATCTATACATCGTACCATACGATTTCACCGCTGTAACAGAAAAAGGATTAGAATATGCAATCCATTTAGGAAAACGTGTTAACGCTGAAATTCTCATTGTGCATCTAGCTTCAGACAAAGCCAAACTTGTGGCTGTTTTAAAGGAGATGGAAGATTTAAAAACAAAATTAGATTCACCTTACGGAGTCACAATTACAACATTGGTAAAAGTTGGAGATATTTTTACGGACATTGGCAAAATTGCAAAAGAAGAAAAAGCTCAATTAATAGTCATGGGAACGCATGGCATTAGAGGTTTTCAGCGTCTTTCAGGAAGTTACGCTATGAAATTAGTTACAAGTGCTGAATGTCCTTTTCTAATCGTTCAAAAAAATACTGAAATCAAAGATATTAGCAAAATCGCTATACCGATTGACCTAACAAAAGAAAGCTTGCAAATTATAAATATCGCAGGAGATATGGCGAACATTCTTAAAGCCAAGGTAAATGTATTAGCAGAAAAGCAAGGCGATGAAATTCTAAACACACGTTTACAAAATAGGATTGGAATTGTAAGTAGGCAATACGAGGAACGCGGAATCGAAGCAGCTATAAATGTTTTGTCCACTAGAGGGAGTTACGGAAAGAAAATTATGCAATTTGTAAAACAAAATGATGTTGGTTTAATAGCGTATTCTTACCATACTGAGAGTTTATTGCCGCAATTTGATAGCTTTGCACAAAATTTAATTACAAACAAGTCGGCTTTACCTGTTTTAATCATAAATTCAAAGTTAGCGTCGGCACTCTATTTCTAGTTACATGAAAATTGGCGAAATGAACGAACTGAGAATCCTCAGATTTACATCTGTAGGGGCATATCTTGGTGAATTGGAGAATTTTGAATCTGAAGAATCTTCTGAAAATAAAAAGCTTGAAGCGGTTGAAGAAATCGAAAAAGAGGAAGGAAATGGATTTACAGAAGATTCATTAAGTTCAAAATATGTGAGCTCTGCTAAGCCTTCTAGAGAAATTGACATCAACGAAGACCGTGATACAGACGGTGTTCTTTTACCAAATAAATACATCACGGATGAAATGGAGATCGATGATATCATCACCGTTTTTGTTTACCGTGACTCTGAAGATAGACCTGTAGCAACAACAGAAACTCCAAAAATAAAAATGAACGGATTTGCTTTTTTAAAAGTGACCTCTGTGAACTTTTTTGGTGCTTTTGCTGATTGGGGACTGGAAAAGGAATTGATGATCCCCTTCAAAGAACAAAATTTAAAAGTTGAAGAAGACCGTTATTACTTAACGTGCCTCCTACTCGATGAGAAAACCGATCGTGTATTTGGTTCAACGCGTGTGCACCGTTACTTCTACTTCTGTGATGAAGAATTTGACGAAAATGAAGAAGTTAGCTTATTGATATGCGAAACAACAGATTTAGGAGTAAAAGTGGTGGTCAACGATCGTTATTCGGGAATGATTTTCCACAATGACATTAGTCGCCCAATAAAACGTGGTGACTGGACAACAGGCTATGTTTCCAAAGTTCGTGAAGAAGACGGGAAATTAGACATCCGTTTGGACAAAGCTGGTTACGTAAAAATTGAAGGATCTGCTGAAAAACTTCTTGAAATATTGAAAGTTCGAAAAACACTCAATATTACTGACAAAAGCGACCCTGAATTGATTCGTGAAACAGTTGGAATGAGCAAGAAAACGTTCAAACAAGCAGTTGGAAACCTTTACAAACAACGCTTGATAGCATTGGAAAAGGATAAGATTAGTTATGTTGGGTAGCAACAATAATAGGTAATTCTATTCTGAATTTATTAATTTATTCTCCCTCCCAAATTCAGCAATAGATTTGGGTCTGGACAATTTGCTCTATAAAAGCCTAAATTATTTATGCTTGAAACACCTGGATAATCGCCAGAGTAATTTTCTATGTCAATGATAATTTGAAAATGTAAATGTGGGGGATAATCACCATTTACCTCTGCCGAGCCTAACTGAGCTATTGTTTCTCCTTGTTTAAATTGCATTCCAATTTCCAAACCTGAAAGAGACGCTAAGCTTAAGTGTCCGTACAAAGTGTAAAATGTGAAATCGTCTATTTGATGTTTCAAAATAATAGTTGGGCCGTAATCCCCGTGATTTAGATTGTTGTTAAAACTGTGCACTTCTGAATCTAGAGTGGCCAAAACAATCGTTCCTACATTTGCCCATATATCAACACCTAAATGTATGTTTCGTTCGTCTAGCGGGCTCGATTCAATATTGAAGTGTTCACTTCTTTGATAAATGCCTCTTGTTTCGAGGTAACCTCCATAAGCAATTTTTCCGTTTTTGCTTTTTATTTGTTGGTCAACAAATATCCCTAAGCTACCAGAAGAAGCTACATCCACAGCTTTTAACTCTAGATTGTCTTTTGATAAATCTAAGGGCACATAATCCTTTTTAGCAAATACTGTGTCAATCACAAAAATTGATACCGAATCAATTTGAGAAATAATGGATTGAAATTGAGTCATTTATTAAATTAAATGGTAAAAATTTCTCTAAAACGAATTGCTTGTCTTCTTGACACTTCAACCTTGTCGCCGGTTCTAAGCTCTAATTGCAATCCGCCGTTGAACCAGTTTTCAATTCCAACCACCCAGTCGAGGTTGATGATAAACTTACGATTCGCTCTAAAAAAGTAAGTTGCATCCAAGCGTTCTTCAAAACTATTCAATGAGCGCAAAATTAGCGGCCTGTTCTTATCAAAATAAACTTTTACATAATTGCCATCCGATTCAAACATTCGAACTTCCGAGAGCTTTACAAAGTAGCACTTCTCCCCATCTTTTATAAATACGTTATCGTTGACACCCAATTTTCTATTTAGGTCCTCAATCGGTTCTTCAGACTCGAAATCATCTTCATCCGATGACTTCAGCTTATCTAATGTTTCGGCAAGACGTTTAGGATCCAAAGGTTTTAGAATATAATCCAAGGCATTGACTTCAAATGCTTTCAACGCAAACTGATCGTAGGCTGTGACGAATATAACGTGTGGAATGTGCTCTAACTTCTTCAGCATTTCAAAACCTGTCATTCCGGGCATTGAAATGTCTAAGAATATCAAGTCTGGCTTTAAGCCAGAAATAATTTCTATTCCTTCCTCTCCATTCCGAGCCTCCCCGATAACTTCGATTTGTGGAAATTTAGTTAGAATTAACTTTAATTCTTCTCTCGCAAGTCGCTCATCATCAATCAATATGGTTTTATATATTCTCATTTTTTAAATCTCATTGTTGCGTAAACAAAATCTTCCTTTTCCTTCAAATCAAACGTTGCACCTGTGCCGTACTGAAGTAATAATCGTTGTTTAATATTTTCAATTCCAATCCCTAAATCAACTATCTCATTTAGGTTTCCAGAGTTTTTTACCTCAATTACTACTTCTTCGTCGTTTTCCATCACCTTTACCCGAACCACTCCTCCATCTTTCAGGTTTGAAATACCATGTTTAATGGCATTTTCCACCAACATTTGAAGTGTAAAAGGTGGGATCTGAAACAATTCTAGCCCTGGAGCTAATTCCCATTCAATACTTAAGCGTTCTTCAAAACGTATTTTCTCTAATTCTAAATAGCTTTTCGCAAGGTCAAGCTCATTCTCCAAAGCCACGAGGTTTTCCCTTCCTAACACCAAGGACTGCCGCAACAAATTAGACAATGCTGTTATAGAAACCTTTGCTTTTTCAGGCTCTACAGTAATTAATGCACGAATACTGTTTAGTGAATTGAATAGAAAGTGAGGATTCAATTGTGAACGTAAATTCTTCAATTCACTTTCTCTGTTGCTTGCTTTAAGCTCCAAGTTATGTACTTCTTGATTTCTAGATTGCTGAAAGAAGTGAAAGGTGAAATAAATTGCATTCCAAAATAACACCAGTAATAATATCGAAAATACGTTGACGATCACATTTGAAATCTCAATAGGATTCTCTCTAATTGAGTTGATGTTTGACATGTAATCTGTGGATAAATCAATAATTGCAATTATTATTGAGAAGAAAAATGAAGACAGCAATAATCGCGGAATCAGGCGCGGAAGCTTAAACGAAAGCCAACCCAACTTTAGAAACATAAATCGCTGCAGATGCGTCACAGAAATTCCCGAAACAATTATGACCATTATATTCAAAAAGAAAACCGAATCTAAATGTGACGGATTTTTTGTGTAAACAGAGAGTGACAACAAACCGCAATAAGCTGTCCATCCAATAAACTGTGCTAACCAATAAAATCCTTTTGCAAACATCTCATAAATGTAAATAAATTAAAGAGTTTTTGTTTTGAAATGGGATAATTGGACTATTTTCATTGCGAAATTCAATATTGCCATTTGGAATGGTTTTTGACTTTGGTGTTAACATGAAAATAAGCAGTTTATTCCTCTTTTTGTTCCCGTGCCTCTTATATAGTCAGAGCTATGTCAAAGATCATACAGGAGTAAAGGTTGGTTTAACAATAAATCTCGGGTCACATATAAATGCCGTAGGTGTCAATTTCAATGCTTATTACACCGATTACTTTTTTCAATTCAATGCTGGAAGCACTTTTTACTTTTATGGTAAAGGCTATGGAAACCGAATAGATTTCTGGGAAAACAGGAATTCACTTGGATTAGTTTTGTTGGCAGGAAAACGTCAGACAGTCCGGGACTTTCAATTCGACGGATTAAACCACCAAACCAATTACGATTTCGGACTAGCCTACAATTACCTTTGGTATTTCGACAATACAGGAACCTCACAACGTTCAGGTGGATTTGGTATTCACATAAAAAACATCAGTCTCTATCATGAGAATGACGTTTTTGCTGGAGATGCTAAAGATCGCTTTAGAACAGGACATTTTTTAATCTCATACAAATTAGAAAACTTCAAAATTGGCGCTGGCTTAGCAATTTGGACTGGAGAAACAGTCAACGGTGTAAAAGTAAACTGCACAGGCCCAAAAATGCGTAAAGGCTATAAATCGTTGGAAGATTTACCATATGGGAAAACAAGTCACGGCAACTCTTACATATCTATGGTCACCAATCTTCCTTACCAACAAAACATGCATTTAAGAATAGGAATGGACAACGAACATATCCGTCATGCGGTTCAAAACCGTTTGATTCATGACATGCTTATTCTACCCGCAAAAATGGAAAGAACAAGCTATCACTACCCAAGATTAGACATCTATGGTTGCCCCACATTTGAAAAGGAAACTGTCCGTCCAACAAAATTCTACACACAGTTTGGAATGAATGAAAACTGGTCGAATTAACCTTGTTTGTTCTTAAAAAAACAACTATTCTGGATTTTTACAAATATTTATCAACTTCATAGGGCGTGACTAGAATGAATGTATTAACTTTGCAACCCGAAGTTACATTATACCCAAGTATGTCAAATTCTACAAAATATGTATTCGTAACTGGAGGGGTTACATCGTCTCTAGGAAAAGGAATTATCTCCGCTTCATTAGCGAAATTATTGCAGGCGCGAGGTTACTCGACGACCATTCAAAAATTAGACCCATATATAAATATAGACCCAGGAACACTGAATCCATATGAGCACGGTGAGTGTTTCGTTACGGATGATGGTGCAGAAACGGATTTAGATTTAGGTCATTACGAGCGTTTCTTAAATGTTCCGACATCACAGGCAAATAACGTAACAACTGGTAGAATTTATCAATCTGTAATTAATAAAGAGCGTCGTGGTGAATTTTTAGGGAAAACTGTTCAAGTTATCCCCCATATCACAGATGAAATTAAAGAACGTATCCAACTTCTTGCAAAAGAAGGAACATACGACATCGTTATTACAGAAATCGGAGGAACAGTTGGTGATATTGAGTCACTTCCTTATGTTGAGGCTGTTCGTCAGTTGAAATGGGAGTTTGATGAAGATTGTTTGGTTATTCACTTAACGCTGGTTCCATACTTAGCTGCGGCTGGAGAATTAAAAACAAAACCAACCCAACATTCTGTTAAACAATTATTAGAACTTGGTGTTCAACCAGACATTTTATGCTGTAGAACAGAACATGAATTAGATCTAACACTTCGTCGTAAAATTGCGAAATTCTGTAACGTTAACATGAATGCTGTAATTGAAGCACGAGATGCTGAAACAATCTACGACGTTCCGCTTTTAATGCAATCAGAAGAACTTGATAAGATCGTATTAGAGAAACTTGGCCTTCCTTCTAAATCGGTTCCAGATTTAGACAATTGGAAAAACTTCTTAACGCGATTAAAAAATCCAGAGTCTGAAGTAAATATAGGTCTTGTTGGAAAATATGTTGAGTTGAAAGATTCTTATAAATCAATTAGTGAGTCATTTATTCACGCTGGTGTATCGAACAACTGTAAAGTCAACGTTAAATGGATTCACTCTGAAAAAATTACTCCTAACAATGTTGCTGATGAATTAGCAGGACTGGACGGAATTCTTGTTGCACCAGGATTTGGGTCAAGAGGGATTTCAGGAAAGATAGAAACCGTTCGTTTTGCAAGAGAAAATAATATTCCATTTTTCGGAATTTGTTTGGGTATGCAATGTGCAGTTATTGAATTCGCTCGAAATGTACTTGGAAAAACAGAAGCACATACCACAGAAATATCTGAGAACTGTAAGTACCCTGTTATCGATATGATGACAGAGCAAAAAAATATTTCAAATTTAGGAGGAACAATGCGACTTGGAGCTTACAAATGTCAGCTTACTCCTGGATCTAATGTCTTTAAAGCATACAATTCCGATAAAATTTCTGAGAGACACAGGCATCGTTATGAATTCAATAATGAGTATCTAGAGGAGTTTGAAGCTAACGGAATGAAAGCGACAGGAAAGAATCCTGAAACAGGTCTGGTAGAAGTAGTCGAAATAGAAAATCATCCTTGGTTTGTTGGCGCGCAATTTCACCCTGAATACAAAAGCACAGTAGCCAATCCTCACCCATTGTTCGTTGCCTTTATTACTGCAGCAATGGAATACAAAGCAAAATAAAATAAAAAGTTAAATAATATAGAATGGACAAAAATACCGTCATTGGATTAGTAATAATTGGAGTTATACTCTCTGTTTTTACAATATTCAATCAACCTTCAGAAGAAGAATTAAAAGAAAAGCAGGCAAAGCAAGAACTTTCTGAAAAAAGACAGAAAGCGAATGAATTAGCAGTGGCTTCTGACGAAAAAGGAACTAAAGATTCAACTTCGATGCATGAAACTGCCACAAGTTCACTTGCAGCAAAACTAGGAGAAGATGGAAAACAATTGGTTGCAGAAAATGGAGATTTAATTTACATTGATACAATTTCAAAGAAAGAAATATCCGTTACTCCTGCCCCGACTAAAGAAACAGCAGTGCAAGTTGCTATCGAAGGAGAAATCATTCGCATGGAGAATGAGAAGTTAATCATTGACTTTGATACAAAAGGTGGACAAATTTCTTCAGTGCTATTAAAGGAATTCCAAACGTATAAAAATTACGCTAAAAAATACAACGCAAAGAAATCAACAGAAGTTGAAAACCCTTTGGTTTTATTCAAAAAAGGAGACGCAACAAATCACTTGGTTATTCCTATGGATGGCAAAGAGTTGAATACTTCGAATGAATTATTCACTGTTAAATCTAAATCGAACGATCGTATTGTTTTTCAATTAAAAAAAGAAGGCAACCAAACCATTGAGTTTATTTACCAATTCAACAAAGATGCTTACGATATCGATTACAGCATCAACATCAAAGGATTTGCGGGTAAAGTAACGCCACAGAACGTTGTATTGAACTGGAAAGCTTCTATGCGTAAGACTGAGCGTTTATTCACTGAGCAAAGAAGAGTTTCAACGGTTTGTTTCAAATACCAAGAAGAAGGTTTTTCGTGGCTAAGTGAAATGGGCGATGATGAAGAAGAAGCTGAAGACAAAGTAGAATGGGTAAACTTTAAACAAGGCTACTTCTCTTCTTTCTTGCGTCCAGAAAATGGTTTTTCAAAAACAGGGTCATCATTCAAAATCAATACTTATGAAGATGGAGATGACAAAAACTGGTCACACATTAAAGACTTCTCTACTTCAATGAATTTGAATTTGAAAAGCGTTGATAACGAGTCTGTGAAGATGAACTGGTTCTTTGGACCAAACGATGACAAAGTGTTGAGTTCTTACGATAGCGAATACGAGGATGTATTGAACTATGGTTGGGGATTATTCCGTTGGATCAACATTTATGCTGTTCAACCGGTATTTCAATTCTTAAGCTCAACAGGAATGGGATTAGGAATAGCCATTTTATTATTGACATTTATCATCAAATTTGCATTGATGCCAATTCAATGGAAAATGTATACTTCATCTGCTAAGATGAGAATATTAAAACCAGAGATTGAAGAAATTACAGCAAAGTTTCCAGACAAAGCTGACGCAATGAAAAAACAAATGGAAACAATGTCACTCTACAAAGAGTCTGGAGCTAGTCCGCTTGCTGGTTGTGTTCCAATGTTGATTCAGATGCCGATTTTATTAGCGGTATTCCGTTTCTTCCCATCTACCTTCTCATTGAGACAAGAATCATTTTTATGGGCAGAAGATTTATCTTCTTTCGATTCTATTTATGATTTCGGATTCAATATTTGGATGTATGGAGATCACATCAGTTTGTTTACTTTATTAATGGCTGGAACAACGTTGGTTTATACGCATATCAACAGTGGTAACATGCAAACGCCACAGCAACCAGGAATGCCGAACATGAAAGTCATCATGTACTTCTTCCCTATTATGATGATCTTTTTCTTCAATAACTACTCTTCAGGATTGAGTTATTACTACTTCATTTCAACATTAATTTCAATTCTGATTATGATAATGATCAAGAAATTCTTTGTGGATGAAGAAAAGTTGAAATTGAAAATGGCAAACCGTAAAGAAGCTTCCGCGACTTCAACTAAGAAAAAAGGAAAGTCTAAATTTCAAGAGCGTTTGGAGCAAATGCAAAAGGCGCAACAAGAGCAGTTAAAGAATAAGAAAAAATAGAATTTATTCTTCCTAAATATTCACAAAATAGCTTCTCAATAATGAGAAGCTATTTTTTTTTGTTGCATCTTAGCATAGCGGGTGGATTTGATTTAATTTTGTTGCTCTCCACATTACTTAACAAACAATTTTGTTTCAACGATGGTAGACGAATACAAAACAATAATTTTGATGTAATAGAGAAATTTAAGGACATTACAGGTATTTCTGTGCGACGTTATGTCAATGATTCACAATCTTGCTCAGAAATAACGTGGATTGCATCAGAACGCGCTATAGAAAATTCGGGAATTGATATAGAATCAATAGATATGATTATTGTCGCTCATAATTTCGGTGACGTTATAAAAGGGTCAAACCAAACTGATATCATACCAAGCATTGCTTCGCGAGTGAAACATCGATTGGGAATTAAAAATCCACACTGGGTGCCTTACGATATAATTTTTGGAATTAAAGATGCCCCAGAGAATATTATGCCGATGATCATTGAGAGATTGGGAAACAGTTCTGTGGCTCCAGTGCATACTCTATATGATTTAATCAAAAAAGTTAAACTTCAAAAGCATAAACTTGAAACCGGTGATAAAATCCTATTTGCCTCTGTCGGTGCTGGAATGAATATTAACTGTATCGTATATCAAGAATAAGCATAAAAAAAAGTGAGAATTTATACTTCTCACCTTTAAATTATATAGCTGTTTTCGCGAATTTATTTTCTACTAAAAACATTGTACTTCACAATACAATAAATTGCTCTAAATCCGTCCTTCCAGCCGATTTTCTTCCCTTCTTCATATGTTCTGCCATAATAAGAAATTCCGACTTCGTAGATGCGAATTTTAGGAACACGTGATAGTTTAGCAGTGATCTCTGGTTCAAAGCCAAAACGATTTTCTTTTAAACTCAATGATTGAGCTGTTTTTGTTTCAATCAACTTGTAACATGTTTCCATATCTGTTAAATTCAAATTAGTAAACACATTCGATAAACGTGTTAAAAAACGATTTCCAATTGAGTGCCAGAAAAACAAAATTCTGTGCGGATTCCCACCAATAAAGCGAGATCCGTAAACAACATCTGCCTGTCCAACTAAAACTGGCTTCAATATTCGGTTATATTCTTCCGGGTCGTATTCTAAATCGGCATCTTGAATAATTAAATACTCCCCAGTTGCTAATTCAATTCCTTTATGAAGCGCAGCTCCCTTCCCCATGTTCACTGGCTGATTGAATAGACGAATATTCATTTCTGGGTTTTCAGAAATGTACTTCTCAACTGTAACATCAGTTCCATCAGAAGAAGCATCGTTTACAATAATCAATTCCTTTTCAATGTTATTAGTCAATTGAACGTCTTTAATCTTATTTAAGATAAAGTGAATTGTCTTCGCTTCGTTGTAAGCTGGAATAACAATAGAAAGTTTTTTAATAATGCTCATAGGGCGCTAAAGATATTATTTCTTCGTAAATATTTCTAATCTTAAATCTTCTATTTTAACATTGCTCTTGGCTCTGTTCCATATCTCGAATAAAAATTTATCCTCTGCACTTCTTACTTCTGGTGTTAAATACCAGAATTCAAAATAGTTCGATAGAGAATCTATCGAGTATTTAGGCATTTCAGATGGACTCCAAGTTACATAACTGTATTTTTCATCTTTATGTGTAAAGCAAGTTACCAGCAAGTATTCTTCATCACCACCGCGCTTAGCAACGGAGCTTTTTCCAGATAATTTTATCCATCCATGATCTTTTTCAGTCAACTTCGAATATTCAAATCGCTCAAAATCCACAAATTCATTATCCTCAGTGAATGAAACGCTCTTTTTAAATAAGATATTCTTAACGTTTTTGTATTTACTAATATCTTCTGGTGTTGTCTTCTGAACAGAAGGTCGATTGATCATAAGTAAATTCTCCGCTCCTTCAGGAACTGACGTCTTTCCAAAAACTGTCCAATAATACTCCGACGTCATTCTGGAGCCATTGATTATTCGCTTGTGGAACTGCCAAGTTTGAAACAAGTTCAATGCGATTAAAAGAGTGACAACTGTCAGTGTAATTCTCTTTAACCATAGACGTTCCATGGCAAAAGTGAGAATTGCACCAAGGGCAATTGCCATCTCAGGATAAGACTGAACCATACTTCGTTGGCTATAACTTCCAGCATACCACCAGCACGACCACGACGAAAGTATCCAAACATTCAATCCGAAGAATAACACCAAGGAAATTCCAAGTTTGTACTTTTTTAATACCGTAAATAACAATCCAATGGTTGCAATTAACATAATTGGTGTGTACAAATACCATCCTTTTCGATAGCTGAATAAAAATTCTTTTAAATATGGATGCATGAAGTCAAACCCCTCGCCTGCGTTGTCATAGCTATAAAACAGCCATTCTCCGGTAATTGCCTTCCAGTAAAAGAGTTGAATAAAACCAATGAGTACAATTACCAAGCTGAATACAAATAGGCTTAAGGTTCTTTTTGTGATTAATTCATAATATTTTTGAAAAAACACTTTGACTGAAGTAACTCCCCAAAATAGCGGAATGAGTAAAAATAATATTTCCGTCGGGCGAGCAATGATCATCAAGCCGATTACCGCTCCAAATTTAAAACTGTTTTTTACGGATGGAGCTTCATGCCATTTAATCGTTAAATACAATGCTACTGTATGTAAAGCGAACAAAGGAACGTGTGAGCTTCCAGCTCCCTTTGTAGCCATGTACAGGAAGTTAGTACCAATTACAACTCCAAAAAGCGCAATGATTACCACCTTTGAAGTGAAGAAATGCACCAATACTTTTCTTAAATAGAGTATTCCGATAATCACATAAACCAAGTTCCCAATTGATACCATCGTGTCGTATGGAGCGGAAAAACCATCCAATGGATAACCAAATAAATAGGCTGCAGAATGTCCAATTAAAAAGAAAGGGGAGAATAAAATAGCCATTCCAACAGGATATTTGATTACATGATTCCCGTTAGCCACATGCGTTAACTGATAAAGTGTATCTGTGCTTTCATAATGCTCAGCGATACCTGTTACATGCGATAAATCCGAAAAACTGAGGTCATTATAAATAAAAGAGTAAGGTAGATAGAGGTAATAACCAAATGAATCCCAGGAAATTGCTAGTTCTGAAAAACCAAAATAAACTTGAGCGATTACAAAAATCAATATACCTAAAGCCGTTAACCTCGTAGTGAAATCAAATTGTTTAAACGCCATTGTTTGCAATAATTGGAATAAGGACAAATATAAAAATACTATTCTCAAACCTATCATAATCCTGATCAACCACTCACCTAATTTTTGGGCATCTATTATTATATTATTATTAGTTTAGCACTTTAAAGAGAACTTAATGAAGAAACTCGCAAGTATTCTATTTCTCACATGCATTTCATTTGCTTCAATGGCTCATGAATATTTTTTCTCATTTGCAGAAATGGAATACAACGATATTACACGAAAATTTGAAATTACAATTAGCCTTACAACTCACGATTTAGAAAAGATTTACGAAAAAAAAGGCGGGGAAACTATAGATTTAGCTAAGTATGAGATAAACTCGAGCACGACTCGTTTAATCACAGAATATTTTTCAAATCACTTTCAGTTGAAAACAGAAAACCAAGTATGCGTGCTTCGCTTGCTTGGTTTTGAGTCAAGTTTAAATGGCGTAACAAATTTTTATTTTGAATCCGAGCCAATTGACATTACGCCCACTTTAGAAATAAAAAACGACATTTTGATGGATGAATACCTCCAGCAACAGAACAAAATTACACTATACTACCAAACCAAAAGCTACACCACTGATTTTTTATCAAACGAACGTAAAACAACATTATTATTAAACTAGATTATGAAAAAACTACTCTGTTTAGCTGTACTTATTCCAGCATTTTCTTTTGCTCAAAAGAACAAATTCGCTCAATTAGGAGAAGAGTTACCAACACCAAATGAGTACAGAAATGCTGCAGGAGCGCCAGGCCACAACTACTACCAACAAAAAGCTGACTATAAAATTGATTTAACCATCAATGACCAAACTCAGCGATTATCAGGTGTTGAAACAATTACATACACGAACAATTCCCCAGATCAATTGGAATACCTTTGGATTCAATTGGATCAAAACGTTTATTCTAAAGATTCTGATTCAAAACTGATTGAAGTTGAACGAATGGAAGATTTTAGATCAATCGGTGATTTAAGTAAGAAGTTCATCGATTACGATGGAGGATTTAAAATCGAAGAAGTAACTTCTAATTCTGGTAAAAATATGAGCTATGCGATCAACAAAACAATGTTGCGCATAAATCTTGAACAACCACTTAAACCAAATACCTATATCTCATTCAAAATCAAATGGTGGTATAATATAAATGACCGAATGAAAGTTGGTGGAAGAAGTGGTTACGAGCACTTTGAAGAAGAAGACAACTACCTTTACACGATTGCTCAATTCTTCCCACGTATGTGTGTTTACAACGATATTGAAGGTTGGCAAAACAAACAATTTTTGGGTCGTGGCGAATTCGCCTTACCTTTTGGTGATTACGAAGTAAACATTACAGTTCCTTCTGATCATATTGTTGGCGCGACTGGCGAATTGCAAAACGCAAACTCAGTATTAACAACTGAACAGCGCAACAGATTCAAACAAGCGAGCACTTCTGATACGCCTGTTTTAATTGTCACACAAAGCGAAGCTGAAGCTGCTGAAAAGAAAAAAGAAAAAGCACTAAAAACGTGGACATTTAAAGCGACAAATGTGCGTGACTTTGCTTTTGCATCGTCTAGAAAGTTTATTTGGGATGCACAAAACGTAAAAGTTGGGAGCAAAAACATCATGGCGATGTCTTATTACCCGAAGGAAGGAAATCCTTTATGGGAAAGATATTCAACTAAGCTTGTTGCACACACAGTAAAGACATATTCTAAATACACCGTTGACTATCCGTATCCAGTCGCTATTTCAGTGCATTCTAAATGGATCGGAATGGAGTACCCTATGATTTGCTTTAACGGAGGTAGACCAGAATCAGACGGAACTTATTCAGAGCAAACAAAATATGGCATGTGGGGAGTTATTATCCATGAAGTTGGACACAACTTCTTCCCAATGATTATCAACTCAGATGAAAGACAATGGTCATGGATGGATGAAGGTTTAAATACTTTTGTACAATACTTAACCGAACAAGAATGGGAGCGCGGCTATCCTTCAAGAAGAGGTCCTGCTTATCTTATAGCAGACTACATGCGAGGAGACAAAAAACACATCTCTCCCATCATGACGAATTCAGAGTCTATCTGGCAATTTGGAAACAACGCCTACGGAAAACCTGCTACAGCATTAAATATCTTGCGTGAAACTGTAATGGGACGAGAATTATTTGATTATTCTTTCAAAATTTATTGCGAACGCTGGAAATTCAAACACCCAAGTCCTGCAGATTTATTTAGAACAATGGAAGATGCATCAGCTGTTGATTTAGACTGGTTCTGGAGAGCCTGGTTCTTCACAACAGATCATGTAGACATAAGTATGGATGAAGTAAAAAGTTTCGAGTTAAACACAATGAACCCGGACGTTGAAAAATCTGTTTCTAAAGATGCGGACAGCAAAAAAGACAAATTCATCGGAGACACTAGAAACAAAGAATTAATCAAAGAAACCATCAACGAGAAAGACAGTAACATTGATGACTTCTACGCAAACCATGACAAATATGCAGTTGACGCAATCGATAAAGCAGATTATGAAAAACTAAAAACGTCTCTTTCAGAAGAAGAATTAGACTTATTAAACTCAGGAAAACAATTCTATGAGATTCACTTTACAAACATTGGAGGCGTTCCAATGCCATTAATTCTGCAATTTACTTTTGAAGACAACACGACTGAAGTAATTCGCATTCCAGCTGAAATTTGGAAAATGCATGAAGAAAAGGTGTCGAAAATATTTATTTTCGATAAAAAAGTAAGCGGCATTCGTTTGGATCCGTTTTTAGAAACAGCAGACACCGATTTAAACAATAATACTTGGCCTGCTGAAAAAGCAAGCACTCGATTTGAATTATTCAAAAGCTCTCAAACAAAGGAAAACCCGATGCAAAGAGATCAGAGATTGAAAGAAATGGGAAACTAAGAGAAATTAAATGACATTAAAAAAGGCGAATCAATTGATTCGCCTTTTTTGCTTATAAATATTCTATTTAATCATTTTCTACATCTCGAAAATCTCTATTCTTAACCTTCATCCATTGGTAATGATCAAATTTATCCTGCATAAATGTAATTAACTCCATTTCTGTCGCTGTTTTCAAGAAAGTCTCATCCATGTTTAAGAAAGCTATAAACTCATCAAATTCATCGTCTGACAACTCTATTACTTCGTAAGCAACATACGTGCGAAGCAACTCCTTTAAAACGTTTCGTTGGCTATCTTCATGCTCTTGTGCCGCTACCCAACGTTTCGCCTTCTCTTTCTTGGAGAACGCCTGATACAAAGCTGTAATTGGACTTTGCAACACTTCAATCCCCGTTACCATTCTAGTTTCCCTTAAAGCCAAAGAAGAACGCTCTTCTTTTATCTGCTCTAAAGATTTTAACGGATGAACAACAACCTCGGTAATTTCTTGCGCCTTATTTTCTATGAAATACTTTCCTTCATGTCTACACTCAGCATTTCCATTCACAATTACACTCACATAAGGATAACCACGCACAGACAATGCAATTGTATCACCCTGAGAAGCATATACAGAGAAAGTACCGTTAGGTTGGCCAAAAACACCTTTTCCTGTAGATCTATTCACGATCATTAGATTATAAAAAGATTGAGGACGTAAAGAATCAATTACCCTTCCAGTGAATAGAATGTTTTCACAGTCTTGAGCAAACAGTGAATTACTGACGCCAAAACACAACACTATGATAAGTTTAATTTTCAATGACTACGAAATTACAAAAAATGTCCCTGAATTTTTTCTTTCAATCCAAAACAAATGTTAAAGTAAAATGTTACAAATGTAAACTAAATGTGTAACTTATATTCTACCTTGTTTTAATTCAAATAAGTCTTAATTTCGCACCATGAAACGAGTAGTTGTAGGTTTATCTGGAGGTGTTGATTCAAGTGTCACTGCATTATTGCTTAAAGAACAAGGTTACGAAGTAATCGGAATGTTTATGCGCAATTGGCACGACGAATCCGTTACCCTATCTGACGACTGCCCATGGATAGACGATTCCAACGATGCATTACTCATAGCACAACAACTCGATATTCCTTTTCAAGTCATTGATCTTAGCACTGAATACAAGGAACGTATAGTGGATTACATGTTTGAGGAATACAAAAATGGACGAACACCTAATCCTGATGTATTGTGCAACAGAGAAATCAAATTTGATGTTTTTTTAAAAGCTGCATTAGAATTAGGCGCCGACTACGTTGCCACAGGTCACTACTGCCGTAAAGCAGAGCACGCAGACGGTACTTTTGGACTTTTAGCAGGGAAAGATCCAGGAAAAGACCAATCCTACTTCTTATGCCAACTAAGTCAAGAACAATTGGCAAAAGCGCTATTTCCTATTGGAGAACTATTGAAGTCAGAAGTTCGTGAAATTGCGGAAAAAGGTGGCTTGCATACTGCAGACAAGAAAGACTCACAAGGACTTTGCTTCGTTGGAAAGATTAGTTTACCAACGTTCCTGCAACAAAAACTAGATCCTCTTCAGGGAGACATTATTGAAATCCCTGAAGACAGAATTGAATTCTCAACATATAACGCAATAGAAGTATCCCCCGAGAATGTCCAAGCATTAGCAGAACCATTTGTCTTCACAAAGAAAATGGGAGAAGTAGTTACAAGTCACCAAGGCGCTCATTACTACACTATAGGCCAAAGAAGAGGACTTCACATTGGTGGCAGACCTCACCCTTCTTTTGTTATCGGGACAAATGTTATTACCAATGAAGTTTATTCAGGACAAACTGACGAACATCCAGGATTAAATCGTTACGCTCTAAAAATAGAAAAAGAAGACTTTCATTTTATATCTAATCAATTTATATTGAGTGATTTAAATAGAACCACTTATAGTATAAGAATAAGGTATCGACAAGACTTACAAGAAGGAAGTGTACATGTAAAAGAAGATGGTATCTATATCTTATTCAAAGAAAAACAACGCGGTATTACGCCAGGACAGTTTGCCGCGATTTATATCGGCGAGGAATTAATCGCAAGCGGCGTTATAGCTCACTAGGGCTGTATTCACTGAATGTTTTGTCTCTATAAAAGACAACAATCTTCTCAACGAATCCTTTACTTAATACTTGATTGAACTCAGAATGTTCTTCAACTGACTTTTTCACCACAACCTCTTCTTTAAAGTCACCCTCCCTTGTCTCTCCTGTAACTAGCCAAGATGCATTAACATTGGGGTAAGTAGTAATAACTTTAGACAGGAAGTCCAAACTAGGATTGTTTCTCCCACTTAGAACATGGGAAAGGTTTGATCGTTTTATTCCAACTTTGTCAGCAAAAGAAGAAGGAGTTTCTTTATTTGCCTTTATGATTAATTGGATCCGATCTTGAATTAACATTTGTAAACTGTTTGATTATTTACAATAGTAATCAAAATTTACATACCAAAAAAGAAAAAAGTCGCCCATTTACATGAACGACTGAACCATATATCCTAAATATTATCCTAATTCAATAAGAATCGATTTTGATAAATCTGACCTTCAGCACTCTTCTCCCCTTTCACTAAGTCCATTAATGAAGCTACTTGAAAAATAGACAATGTACTATTTGCACCTTGTACTTTGTGTTGTGATAATTTAAACTTTGCTGATTTTATTTTATTCTCAATCATGTTCATTAAAATTGGTTGCATATCCTATAACTTACTAATTACAGCCACATTTACGGTACCTCTTTTAATAATGTTACAAAAATGTCAACTATTTTTCTTTTGTAAACAAATAGATTGAATTAAAACACATAACAATTCACTATAAATAATTGAATAACAACTAATTAGATTGATTTATCCATTTGTAAAATATTTTATTTTTTTATGAGTGGATAGATTAAGTTTTCTAATCCATTGACTTTTAGCTCTAAAACAAGTGCAAGTTGTCTACCAATTTTCCCTGCTGGAAATCCTTGGTTCTTATACCAAATCAAATAGAATTCAGGTAAATTGATTAAATAACGACCTTGGTACTTCCCAAAAGGCATCTTAGCATTGGCTAATTCGACAAGTTCGTGTTGACCGCTCACTCCTACCCTTTTTGAGGAATTCTCTTTAAAGTCTCTAAATAATAACTCCAAAATTTTTGAACGGAAGAAATTTGCACTTTTTCATCTGGTGAATGCGGTGCTCGAATATTTGGACCAAAAGAAATCATATCAACATCCGGAAGGTGCTTCAATAGAATTCCACATTCCAATCCAGCGTGGCATGCTTTCACTTGCGGCTCTTCCTCAAATTGCTCGTGATAGATTTCCGTCATCAAACTTAAAATTTCAGAATCCGTATTCGGTTGCCATCCTGGATAATCACCATTTTGGACGACAGAACATCCTGCCAATTCAAACGAAGATCGAATAGAATTTGCCACATCGTCTTTTGTGCTCTCAACACTACTTCTCTGCAATGATTGTGTAATAAATTCTCCATTCTTAACAATTACACGTGCTAAACTAGAAGAAGTCTCTACAAGTCCTTCAAAGTCTGGACTCATGCGAAATACGCCATTGAACACAGAATAAATGGTATTGATGATTTTTACCCCTTCTGCTTTTTCTACGGCTAACTCTTCAGATTCAATTTCCTTACTCGAAACGGCAAGCTTCAATTCAATTGTTTTAAATTCTTCCTTCAAAATCGTTGAAATCTTTTCCAATTCAGCAGAAAAAAATACTAAATCATTCGATTTAACCGCAATTACTGCAACAGACTCTCTTGGTATTGCATTACGCAAACTTCCACCATCTAAAGAAATTAGTTGAAAGTCAATCATCGAAATCAGATGATACAAAATACGGTTCATGATTTTGTTCGCATTCCCCCTTCCTTTATCGATATCCATTCCTGAATGTCCACCAAGCAAACCATTCACTACTATTTCAATTACTTTTGAATCAGCATTAACTTTTTCAGTTTTATAATTAAATTTAGTATTTGTATCAATTCCACCAGCACAACCAATCGACAATTCATCATCGTCTTCAGTATCTAAATTCAAAAGGATTTTTCCGGAAAAATTAGAAGGATCCAAATGCATTGCTCCTGTCATCCCTGTCTCTTCATCAATTGTAAACATAGCTTCGATTGCTGGATGTGAAATAGTCGAAGAAGAAAGAACAGCCATTATTGATGCAACTCCAATTCCATTGTCAGCACCAAGTGTCGTTCCATTTGCTTTTACCCAATCACCATCGACAATCATTTCAATTCCTTGTGTTTCAAAATCGAAAACAGTACTTGAATTCTTTTGATGCACCATATCCAAGTGCGACTGTAGAATAACTGTTTTTCTATCTTCCATTCCCTCAGAAGCAGGTTTTTTGATAATTACATTGCCAATTTTGTCTTGAAGCGTTTCGAATCCCAAAGATTTTCCAAAATTCATTACAAACTCAATAACCTTTTCTTCTTTTTTTGAAGGACGTGGAACTGCATTTAAATCTGCAAAATGATTCCACATTTCTTTTGGCTCTAAACTTCTTACTGACATATTATATAGTTATTAAGCAACGGAAAACAATTACCGTCTAAAATTATTTTTTCGAATCAAATTGATGGAAGCGTTCAATATACAACTTCTCAACTTTCGCTCTAGCCCAAGGCATTTTTCGTAAAAATTTCAAGCTACTTTTAATACTGGGATCCTTCAAAAAGCAATTTACAGGAATTAAATAACCCAATTCCTCCCATCCGAACAAATCAACCAAATCTACAAGAATTGATTCCAGTGTTTTTCCGTGAAGCGGATTATTAGGCTGTTCACTCATTATTTTACTAATTTTTTGTATCGAATACGTTTTGGTGCGTGATCTCCCAATCGTTTTTTACGATTTTCTTCATACTCAGAATAAGAACCTTCAAACCAATAAACTTCCGAATCACCTTCAAAAGCAAGGATATGTGTACAAATACGATCTAAAAACCATCTATCGTGAGAAATAACTACGGCGCAACCGGCAAAATTCATAATCCCTTCCTCCAGTGCTCTCAATGTATTTACGTCAATGTCATTTGTTGGCTCATCTAATAAAAGAACGTTTGCCTCAGTTTTCAATGTCATTGCTAAATGAAGACGATTTCGCTCTCCACCAGATAAAACACCTACTTTTTTATTTTGATCAGATCCACTGAAGTTGAATTTTGACAAATATGCTCTTGCAATTACTTTTTGAGAACCAATTTCAATGTACTCCAATCCGTCAGAAACAACATCGTATACTGTTTTATCTGGACTAATATCATCGTGTGTTTGATCCACATAACCTAATTTCACAGTTTCTCCAACTTTAAACTCTCCTGAATCCGGTTCTAAAGCACCCATGATCATTTTAAAAATTGTCGTTTTCCCTGCTCCATTCGGACCAACTACTCCAACAATTCCCGCTGGCGGAAGGCTGAAATTTAAATCTCCGTATAATATTTTATCTCCAAATGCTTTTGAAACGCGTTCTGCATCAATAACATTCGTCCCCAAACGCGGACCGTTCGGAATTGGCATCTCAAGAGTTTCTTCTTTCGAATTAATATCCTCGGCCATCATCTTGTCGTAATTTGTAATACGCGCTTTGTTTTTTGCATGTCGTCCTTTTGGATTCATTCGCACCCATTCCAACTCACGTGCTAACATTTTTTGTCGTTTCGATTCGGATTTCTCCTCTTCTTTCAATCGATTTCCTTTTTGTTCTAACCAAGAAGAATAGTTCCCTTTCCATGGAATTCCTTGACCGCGATCTAATTCTAATATCCAACCAGCGACGTTATCCAAGAAGTATCTATCGTGAGTTACCGCGATTACAGTTCCTTGATAATGTTGCAAATGTTGCTCTAACCATTCAATTGATTCAGCATCCAAGTGATTCGTTGGCTCATCCAGTAATAAAACATCTGGTGTTTTTAATAGTAATCGACATAAAGCAACCCTTCTGCGCTCACCTCCAGATAATGTTCCAATTTTCTGGTCGTCTGGCGGACATCTTAGTGCATCCATCGCGCGCTCTAATTTCGTATCCAATTCCCACGCATCTAATACATCAATTTTATCTTGCACTAAACCTTGACGGGTAATCAATTTGTCCATTTTATCTGGATCATTCAAGATTTCCTCGTCCATAAACGAATTATTGATTTCTTCAAATTCTTGTAAAATGTCTACCGTCTCTTGAACGCCTTCCATTACAATTTCCTTAACAGTTTTGTTTTCATCCAATTCTGGCTCTTGAGGTAAATAACCTACGGTGTAGCCATCTGAAAACACAACATCTCCACGGTAAGTTTGATCAAGACCAGCAATAATTTTCATTACAGTCGATTTCCCTGAACCATTCAAACCAATGATTCCGATTTTTGCACCGTAGTAAAATGAAAGGTAAATATCCTTTATTATCTGCTTTCCTTGAGGCGTATCTTTAGAAACACCAACCATTGAAAAAATGATTTTCTTATCGTCTGACATAATTCTTTTTTGAAGATTTGGTCAAAGGTAGTAAAAGCACTAAAATTGTCGCTCTATTTCAGCGGAATGTTGATGGAAAAATGAATTGTTACTCAATTTAACTGAATAATTCACGACGATTAGAATTGCTGAAATAGAAAAAGAAAACACAATGACCCTTACTCCATGCTTTAACTTGAACATTAAATGAATGGGGAGAGCAAGAAAAACGATCAACAAGGGAATAGTTGCAGGAAAAAGTGAAAAACTTCCAGTCAAATCACCATGAAGTAAAGCTTCAAGTGAACGTTGAAAGCCACATGTTAAGCAGTCGATTCCGAAATTCGAACTCCAACTACATTCAATCAAAACCTAGTGAGCATTGACGCACCTATAAAGAAAGCAACTATAAAGACCAAAAAGAAAAGGGCCGCTAAAGAGGTTCCAATTATTGCACACACGAATCCACCTTTAGCGTTTTTAAAAGAGTCTTCAAAACGTGACGGATCCTGCAAATAAATCTTCTTTGCCTTTGGAAACAATGACAACGCTATAACCCCACAGATTAAACCTGGTAAAATATATAAACCACAACCAACTATCGAAAGAATCCCTAAAGTTAATATGGCATTTGCATTTGGTATTTTATCTCCAACTACTGAGTTTCCAGAATCTCTAACTCCTGGATCTAATAAATCATCGTAATCACTCATCTTATTTCATGTGTTTTAAATTCAAACCGTACATTATAACGAAAGCTATCGGAAACATCATTCCAATTATCATTACAATCATCCCGAAATTAGCCATAATGCCATTTAATGAGGAGTTCATCGTCATAAATGAACCTACTAATGGTATTATTTGCCCAATTAAATAGATGTAAAATCCAACTTTTTTCAATCTCCACATGAACAATGCACCTGCAAGGCATAGCAATGAACCTACTAGATTTAAGATGTAAGAAATTTTCATCCAACGATAAGAATTCCCAAAATCCATTCCTACATCTGATTGATTGAAGGCATCGTCCATTCCTTTAATAGTATTCTCAACAAAACCCATTGTCAACATACTGAACAATGAAGAAATAATGGCTAATCCAGCTCCAACAAACGTCAAGATACACAACACAGTAATAAACACTGGTCTTTGTTTAGGACCTGTGTTTTCTGATATTTCTAGGTCAAGAAAATTGATTTCATTATCCATAGGAGGCCAAAAATACAATTAATACGATATCAAATTAAAGTAAATTCAAAAAAAAACCCTTTGTGAGTTAACACAAAGGGTTTAATTTATTTAGCGAAGCTAATTAGTTGTTTTCGTTCAACTCATCAAATTGCTCCATAGCATCTTTCCAATCGTCTCCTAATGTATCTGAAGCAGAAGCAGCAACAGATAAACCTGCTACTAAAATCCCACACCATACTACAGAAACAATACCGATAACCAAACCAGCTGTTGCTAATCCTTTTTTACCACCAGTTTTTCCTAGTTTAGACATTCCCATTGCTGACAATACCACACTCACGATAGCTAATACTAACCATAAGTACATTAACCAAGCGCTTCCACCCAAAATGATTGATGCTGCAGCAATTGCAGCGATCCAGCTAGACAATACCAAAGTGGCAAGAGCTAATACGAAACCAGCAACTCCCATTTGTTTTCCTTGAGGCTGAAGTCCATTGTTTTCTTCTGACATAATAATAATTTAAGTTATGGCACTAAAATAGAAAAATGATTCCTTCAATTGTTAAAAAATGCTAATAAACATATTAACAATTATTTTTTAACTTCGTACTTTAGTTCTATCAAACACAGTAAAATGAAGGTTTTATATATATTTTCAATTGTTATTATCTCTTTAATATGTAGTTGTAAAAAGAAAGGAAAAGCTGATTTTACACTTAAAGGCGTGGTCACAGACGGAACATTTTCGACTCCATTAACAAGTGCAGATGTTTTTCTATACGAAACAATAGCCGGAGAAAGTGCTTCTAGTTTAATTGGTCAAACAACCACAAATTCATTTGGTGAATATGCATTCACCTTCGCAAGGAATTCAGCTGAATCGTATTACATCACTACTACAAAAGCAGATTATTTTCCATTAGAAGAAACCATTTACTTCTCGGAATTAACTATAGAAGAAGACAACGTCAGAAACTTTACAACAACAGCTTTGTCTTGGGTTCGATTGAGATTCATTAATAATTCGCCACTTACGACTGACGTTCTGCAGTACAATAGACAAAAGGGGAAAATTAATTGCGCATCATGCTGTTCTGCTGGTGTAAACTATTTGTATGGTGCAATCGATACATCTATCTATTGTGTTAACGACGGAAACACTATCTATCAGTATCAGTATTCAGTGCAGGGAACAACAAATAACGGTATAAAATCTACAACAACTGTTGCATTTGATACTACTGAAATTTTCCTAAACTACTAATTTCGACCCGTTCTACTTTCTCTGATATAATGTTTAAAAGTTAGACTATAAAAAAACTCGACACTATTATTACATAGTATCGAGTTTATTACAAATAATTTAGCGAACGAGAAATCATTCATCATCAAGGACAGAACGCAATTTTTGCTGCAATTGGCGATTGTATGTTTCAATAATATATTTATAGTAATTCGGTGTACTTTTCGTGATACACTTCGTATAGTGCTTTAAACGATGTTCGATGTGGTCTTTTAAGAAGCCCATAATTTCAAGTCCGTGAAAATAATCTTCTGCAGCATCGCGGATTACGTCAAAATGATTCTCCAAAGATTTTTCAACGGCATCCTTACCTTTCAATCCGTTATCAATACAATCGTAATATATTTCCTTGATTTTAAACCCATCCAATTTTGCGGTGTCAATAACTGCTTCAGCTCCTTTAGGGAATTCAAATTCAACTTCAAACTCAATATCTTCATTCTCTCCTAAACGCGATTCTAAAAATCTATCTGGAAAAGCAAATGCATCGTTCCAATTAATATAGTCTTGCCACAGTCCAAAACGACGGACGTTATTTCCTAAATCAATTAATTTAAATCTATCCTTGTGAGGCAGCTTACGAGAACCCCGACCAATCATTTGATGGTAAAGTGTTAATGAACGCGTAGCTCTATTAAGTATAATTGTATTTACTGTTGGCTCATCAAATCCAGTTGTCAAAATCCCAACCGATGTCAATATAGCATCTGGTGTTTCCTTAAACCATGACAAAACATCTTTACGATCTTTATCACTAAAAGTGGAATCTAAGTGGCGAATTTTATATCCACGTTTTTTAAACGTTTCTTCAACACGAATAGAGGTATCAATACCTGAGTTAAAAATCAGTGTTTTATCTCCTACGGCAACTTCTTCGTATGCAAAAAGTAATTTTTCCTGCATGAAATAGTTTCCATAAACGACATCCGAACTTGTAACAGTAAAATCACCATTCGAGCCTATTTTCAGTCCGTGCAGGTTGACGTCATATGTAAATGAATCAGCATCTGCCAAATAACCTTGTTCTATCAATGAAGAAATACTTTCTCCAACAATTAATTTATTGTAGTTATCGTTTAACGGCAATGCTTTATTACTACTCAAAGGTGTTGCTGTAACTCCAAGAATATTTGCATTTTCATAAAATTGGAAAATCTTACGAAAACTGTTATAATGCGCCTCATCTACAATTACTAAACCAACATTTTTAATGAAATTCACATCATCATTTAATCGATTGTTCAGTGTTTCCACCATTGCGATGAAACAATGGAATTCATCCTGATCTGGAATGTCTTTAACTTCGCTATTGATGACTTTATTGTCTACTCCAATAGCACTTAATTGCTTTGAAGTTTGAACAGATAATTCGATTCTATGTGTTAAAATCAACACCTTTTCTTTTGCCTCTTCAATATACTTCTTTGCGATTTCAGAAAAAATAACCGTTTTCCCCCCTCCCGTTGGCAATTGAAATAATAAATTAAAATCTCGTCCATTATCTGCAAACTCTTTCAAGATCTTGTGTACTGTCGATTCTTGAAAAGGATAAAGTGTTTTGGCCTTATAAAGTTCTGTATCTATCATATAATCTGGTGCAAAAAGCGGGTACAAAATTACTGTCTTTTTCGTCAATAACAAATTGTAGCGCGGTTCATTTATGTTTTTATTCTTTGATTCCTATCAAAAGCATACATTTTTAGATTTTTATGGCTATTCTTCATTAAACGATTATTTTTGTAGATGATTAACGACAGAACAAATTAGAATATAAAATAATGAGTAAAATAGAAAATGTAAAATGCCTCATCATAGGATCAGGTCCTGCAGGATATACTGCGGCAATTTATGCTGCGCGTGCTGATATGCACCCAGTAATGTATCAAGGAATGCAGCCAGGTGGACAATTAACAACTACAAATGAAGTTGAAAATTTCCCGGGATATCCTGACGGAGTTACTGGCCCAGAAATGATGGTTCAGTTAGAGGCGCAAGCAAAGCGATTTGAAACAGATGTACGTTTTGGATTCATCACGAAGGTTGATTTCTCTGGAGATATACATAAATGCTGGGCCGATGACGGAACTGAAATTCACGCTGAAACAGTTGTGATTTCTACTGGTGCAGCTGCAAAATATTTAGGATTAGAAAGTGAACAAAAATATTTGGAAATGGGCGGAGGTGTTTCTGCATGTGCAGTTTGTGATGGATTCTTTTACCGCGGGCAAGAAACTGTGATCGTAGGCGCTGGTGATTCTGCATGTGAAGAAGCACACTATTTATCTAAACTATGCACGAAAGTGACAATGATCGTTCGTAAAAATGAATTTAGAGCGTCAAAAATAATGGCAGAACGTGTAAATAACACGCCAAACATTGAAATCTTATACAGCACAAATACAGTAGAAGTTCTTGGTGATGGACAAGGTGTAACAGGTGCGTTAGTGAAAAACAGCGTTACTGGAGAAGAAACAACGATCCCATGTACTGGTTTCTTCGTGGCTATTGGACATAAACCAAACACAGATATATTCAAAGATTTCCTTAACTTGGATGAAGTTGGTTATATTAAGTATGAAAAACCAGGAACTTCTTTAACGAATGTACCAGGTGTTTTCGTTGCTGGTGATGCTGCTGACAAAACATACCGTCAGGCTGTTACTGCTGCTGGAACTGGATGTATTGCTGCTTTAGATGCTGAAAGATATTTAGCGGCAAAAGGACATTAAATTTAATTAAGGATTATGAATTCGGAATTAACAAATCCGCAATTCATAATTCTATTTCACCTTGCTCTCCAGCATAGGAACGAAGCTGAAAACGCCAAATTCTTCTTGCGCAATTTCAATATCTGATACTTTTGTAATGCGCAACATTTGCTGCTCCTTCCCTTCGCCTATTGGAATAATCATAATCCCTCCTACTTTCAATTGATCTACTAAATCCTGAGGAATATCGGGTGCTCCACACGTAATAATAATTTTATCAAATGGTGCATAAGACGGAAGACCTTTGTAGCCATCTCCATAAGAAAGTCGCGCATTGTAATTGAGAAACTGCACAATTTGTTTTGCTTTTAGGTGCAACGATTTATGACGCTCAATGCTAAAAACCTTAGCACCCATTTCACATAAAACGGAAGTCTGAAACCCAGAACCAGATCCAATTTCAAGTATCTTTTCTCCTTTTTTTATATCGAGCAATTGAGTTTGAAATGCAACAGTATATGGGTGGCTAATCGTCTGCCCTGCTCCAATTTGAAATGGCATATTGGAATATGCTTGTTCAGCAAATGCATTGTCTAAGAAATAATGACGAGGAATTACATCAAACGCATTTAGTATTGTTTCATCTGAAATTCCCTTTTCGCGCAGTTCATTAATTAACTTTCTACGCATTCCTTTGTACTTAAACGAATCTTGCATGCAGCAAAGATACCTTATTTGTTGGTATTGTATTTTATGATTTTCTAACATTTGAATGTTCATTAATGCGCAAAACAACCGCTTGAACTTTAAGAATTGATTATATTTGGGAACCAAAATGAATTTAAAAAAAAATGGGTATATCCAATAAAGAACTGGAATTCAACAAGAATGATGATGCAATGCGGCTTAAGATTTCTGCGCTTGAACGCGAATTGAATGCAATTTATGAAGGCGGAGGAAAACAACGCGTCGATAAACTACACGCAAGTGGTAAATTAACTGCTCGTGAACGAATTGACCTTCTGCTAGATACAGATACCAATCGATTTGAAATGGGCGCTATTGCCGGATACGAAATGTATGATGAACACGGTGGCTGTCCTGCTGCTGGCGTTGTAATTGTAATCGGTTATGTAAAAGGTAAGCAGTGTATCGTAGTTGCAAACGACGCTACAGTGAAAGCAGGTGCTTGGTTTCCAATTACAGGAAAGAAGAATTTAAGAGCACAAGAAATTGCAATGGAAAATAGATTGCCTATTATTTACTTGGTAGATTCGGCAGGTGTTTTCTTACCTTTACAAGATGAAATATTCCCTGACAAAGAACATTTTGGACGAATTTTTAGAAATAATGCAGTAATGAGTTCAATGGGGATTGTTCAAATTTCTGCCGTTATGGGAAGCTGTGTTGCTGGCGGTGCATACTTACCTATTATGTCTGACGAATCGTTGATCGTAAACAAAACAGGCACAATTTTCTTAGCTGGTTCTTACTTAGTGAAAGCTGCAATTGGAGAAACAATTGACAATGAAACATTAGGCGGAGCTACAACACATACAGAAATTTCAGGTGTGTGTGATTACAACGTTGAAAATGACGAAGAATGTTTAAAAACCATTCGTGATTTAATGGATAAAGTTGGACATTCGGAAACTGCCGGTTTCGACCGTAAAGAACCCATTGATCCAAAACGCGACCCAAAGGATGTCTACGGAATATTACCTGCGGATCGCTCTAAACCATATAGTGTAAAAGAGCTTCTTAAATGTATCGTGGATGATTCTGCTTTCACGGAGTATAAATCAGATTACGGAAAGTCTATCGTTTGTGCTTATGCGCGAATTGACGGATGGGCTGTTGGAATTGTAGCGAATAACCGAGAAATTGTAAAAAATGCCAAAGGTGAAATGCAGTTTGGTGGTGTAATCTATTCAGATTCTGCTGATAAATCTGCTCGCTTCATTATGAATTGCAATCAAAAAAACATTCCACTTGTATTTTTGCAAGACGTAACTGGATTTATGGTTGGTTCAAAAAGTGAACACGGTGGAATTATTAAAGACGGAGCCAAAATGGTTAGCGCGATGGCAAATTCTGTTGTTCCTAAGTTTACAATTGTAACTGGAAACTCTTATGGGGCTGGAAATTATGCCATGTGTGGAAAAGCGTATGATCCACGATTAATTGTTAGTTGGCCCACAGCCGAACTTGCTGTTATGGGTGGTTCTGCTGCAGCAAAAGTTTTGCTTCAAATTGAAGTCGCTTCTTTAAAGTCAAAAGGAGAAGAGATTACTCCAGAACGTGAAAAAGAATTGTTCGATTCGATAAAAAACAGATATGACAAGCAAACATCGCCATATTACGCGGCAAGCAGACTTTGGATTGATGCAATTATTGACCCTGCTGATACACGTAAAGTAATTTCAATAGGAATTGAAATGGCTAGTCATAAAAAAGCTGAAAAACAATATAACGTAGGAGTAATTCAAACATAAAATTATGGTATTAAACTGGCAAGTAAAACATTACAACGACTTGTCGTTGAATGAGTTTCATGATATTATTGCTTTACGAATAAAAGTATTTGTAGTGGAACAAAACTGTCCCTACCTTGAACTGGATGGTAAAGACAAAAAGGCGTATCATTTGATTTGCAGGAATGGAACCGGTGATATTGTCGCTACAGCTCGAATTCTTCCTCCCGGCGTTTCTTATGACGACACCTCTATCGGTCGCGTCGTTATTGATGAATCAATCCGCGGAAATGGAGTTGGACATGATTTGATGATCAAGTCTGTTGAATTCTGTGGTGTTGAATTTGGAAATACACCAATTCAAATTTCTGCACAAAAGCATCTAGAAAAATATTACGAACAACATCAATTTTATTCAACTGGGAAGGAGTATCTAGAAGACAATATTCCACATGTTGAGATGAGATTTACACCAAAAAATTAAATCAATGCGTTATTACTTACTTCCAATTTCGATTGTAATCGGACTATCAAGCTGTGACTCTACAAAAAAAGTTGTAGAATCAACTGAACCAGAGACAATAGTTGAGTCAACTACCATCGATGGTAATTCATCTTCAATTGAGATGGAAAATTTGGATCAAACAGTTCGTCCACAGGATGATTTTTTTCGTTTTGCAAATGGAAATTGGATAGACAAAAATCCTGTTCCACCATCAGAATCCCGTTGGGGAAGTTTTAATGAATTGGAAATTTCTAACAATAAGAAACTTACCGCTATATTAGAGGATGCAGCTAAAAACAGCTACAAGAAAGAAGCAGACATACGGTCTACTGCAAATAATGTTAATCGCAACTTTACTTCCGATTTACAGTTATTAGGATATTACTACCAATCTTTTACGAATCTGCAAACTAGGAATTCGATAGGACTTTCTCCTATTCAAAAGGAAATAGATGAAGTCCTAAAATTAGCTTCCAAAGATGATATTATTCCTTTACTAGTCAAACATCATCAGGTAGGCATACCGTCGTTATTCAATTCATATGTGACCCAAGACATGAAAAACGTAACAACTAATATGATATACATTTCACAAGGTGGAATTGGTCTACCGAATAAAGATTACTACTTAAGTGATGATAAACATGAAATTTCTGACGCATATACCAACCATATCAGCAATATATTAACGCTAGCAAAAATTCCAAATCCAAAAGAAAAAGCACATTCGGTTTCCAACTTCGAAACTCTTTTAGCAAAGTCTATGATGTCGCTAGCAGAGCAAAGAGTGCCAGAAAACACATATAACAAGCACGGAATTGGACTTACAGAAAAAAGATACCCTTCCCTAAAATTAAAATCATATTTCGAATTGTCTGGAATTACTGTCGATAGCCGAATGGAACTTATTGTTGAGCAACCTTTATTCTTTAGCCAAATCGATAAGTTGATTACAAAAGTTGAATTAGAAGATTGGAAAAACTACCTTCTTTGGAAGGTAGTGAATCATTACGCTAATCAATTGGACAAAGCAATGATTGAAGAAAATTTTATCTTTTATGGCAAAATTTTGACTGGAAAGTCTGAAATGAAACCAATGAATGAACAAGCAATAAATGCGATTACAAACTCTTCAATGAATGAACTTTTAGGTAAAGTTTTTGTTGGTCGACATTTCTCAGAAACTGCAAGAAATAGAGTTGATGAAATGGTTGATAATTTACTTTCTGTGTTTGGTGAACGAATTAATAAATTGGATTGGATGAGTCCAACTACGAAAAACGAAGCGTTAATAAAATTAAAAGCTATTGGACGTAAACTGGGGTATCCAACTAAATATCAAGATTTCAGCACTTTAAAATTCAGTTCGACTAATTTAGTTGAAAACAATCGTGAACTGGAACGGTTTGCACATACTAAGAACATCAATAAATTGAATGAAAAAGTAGACAAAGAAGAATGGGAGATGCCAGCACACATGATAAACGCCTACTATCACCCACTTCTAAATGAAATTGTTTTTCCAGCAGGAATTATGCAAGCTCCTTTCTTTAGTGAGGAATACGATGATGCAATTAACTACGGACGCATTGGAATGGTGATTGGCCACGAGTTCACGCACGGATTTGACGATACTGGGTCTAAATTTGCTGCAGATGGATCTTTCACTAACTGGTGGTCAGACGAGGATAGAAAATCATTCGAAGAGCGAACAGGAAAATTAGGAGAAACTTTTGAGTTGTTTTGCCCAGTTGATGGACATTGTGTAAATCCTGATTTAACTATGGGAGAAAATATTGCTGATTTAGGAGGTTTAACAATGGCATATTATGCATACACTAAAACAAATGAATTTAAAGCAAACAAAATCATTAACGGATTTTCTCCAGCTCAACGTTTCTTTATTGCTTACGCACAATTATGGAAAATTAATTATACCGAAGCTGAGTTAAAAAATAGAATTGCAAACGATTCACATTCCCCAGGAATGTATCGTGTGAACGGACCATTGATGAACTGTCCAGAATTCTTTGAAGCGTTTAACGTGAAAGAAGGCGATGAAATGAGAAACTCTAAAGAGAAAGTTTCTAAGATTTGGTAGAAAAACCTAGTAAAGTCATACATAAAAAAAGACCGCTAATTGTAGCGGTCTTTTTTTATTTAATTTAAGTTTAAAAGCAACTTCCGGTTGGTCTTTTTTGAGGATTTAACCTCTATTGACTTGCTATAATTTAATATGGCTTTTAATGTTGCTGAATTTGGCGCGAATTTTAACTCTTCGCAAGGAGCAGTTTTTGGGTAGCTTTTCAACATAGGCAATCTGTTATTTTATTGTTATTGGTTATTTATAATAACGGCCTTCTTTTTACAATATTGTACTAATGTAAAAAAATAATAAAAACATGAATTACATATATATATTTGAACCAGTAGGATGCAGAGTCGCTATATAGAAACCATTAATAAGTTCCCCAATAACGGCGTAAGAACCACTCACCACCAAGAAGCATTACAATAAGTGCAAATAACCATTTCCAATCAATTAAATCATTGAAATTTGATTCTTCATATTGAATGTTCACAATGTCTTTTCTAGTATCTAAATCTTTCAATAATTGCTCACTTTTGCTCAAGGTATAAAACTCTCCATTTGTTTCGTTTGCGATTTGTTTCAACAGTGCATGATTTGCATGTGTTGAAAGTATTTCAATTGAAATATCCTCTACTACAAAAACGCCACTTTTCTTAGTTGTTTTCCCATTTGATACTGCGGAAGCACTCCAAGTATATTTTCCTTGTTTCAACTTCCCTAGCGAAAGTGTATAGTCCGAGGTTGACTTCGCAAATTCATAAGGAATTACTTTATTCTCTTCGTTTTTCAATTCAAACTTAACAGTTGGTGTTGTAATTCGCTCCATTGAAGCATTGTAATACTCTGCTTTCAGAAGTACTTCATTGTTTTTATTGAAGCGTTTAGGTAAAATCACTCTGAATGGATCAGTATTGTTCTTTACCGTCAAATATTGCGTTGTTCGCTGAATTAACTCCGTATAACTTGTTGTTTTTTGTGTTTTTGCAAATTCCATTAATTTCCATCTCCACAATCCTTCTCCGATAATTACACCATATTTTCGGTTCATATCACCACCAAAATAAAGAATTGGATCCGTTTTCTTCACTTGTCCAATTCGCTGAGACAGCAGAGTATTTCCTGCGTTAGTTTCTATTTTTCCAAATGGAACTTTTAATGGAGGCCACGATTGCAACGAGCGTTTTAATTCGTCCGACAATTCAAACAATTGAAATTGAGTATTCAACTCTGCTTGCACTTCATCGATTCCATTTCTCGAAGATAATTTCATTCCAATGTTCAATGCACTTGCATCACCTCCATTCGACTGACTTGTCAACATGTAAAGTACTGGAATTTTGTGCGTATTAATTTGATTTATCACAGCTTGATCAGCTCCAGGATTGTGCCACACCAATAAAGCGTAATCTTTCAATGAACCATTCCAATCACTCAAAAGTTTTATTTCGGCTTCTGTATTTTCATCTTGCTCAAAAACGGTGTGAATTGAAGTTAAATCGGGATGCGGCGATTTTGCTAGAATTAACACTTTGGTACGCGAATCAATTACTTCGATGTAAAAATTACGAACATTGTTTTCATACGTGATTTCATTTTGTTTGTTTTCAATTCGAACGGAATAGCGTACAAATCCTATTTCATCCGCATTCACCAAAAAGTTAACATGAGCGAAATCTAATTTCCCATCTATATAATCAACCGTTTGTTGTGCAATTTCTTTTTCCCCTTTGAATAAACGAACGGTACTTTTTCCTTTACCCATTTTTCGTGCTTCAATATCTATCTCAATCGGGAAATCGTTTTTGAAAAATGCTACTTGATTGGCTGAAACTGCACGAACCAATTGATCTCGCTTTACTACCGTGTCTCCTACTCCAATTGAAAAAACTGGCGTTAAATTTATTTTTCGAGCGCTGTAAACAGGACTTTTTCCCGTTGTGTAATTTCCGTCACTGACAAAACAAATTCCGCCAATGTTTCTGTTGTAAAACTGACTGTAAATGAATTCAAATCCAGCGTCTAAGTTCGATTCTCCTTCAGAAAAGTCAATACGCTTATCTGTAACGTCTGATCCAACAATGTACTCCTTAAAATCAAATCGTTCTTTGTATTTCTCCTTAATTCCTTTCGTTAAAGCGTTCAGTTTTTTATTAACATCCGAACTGTCTTTGTAATTCAGCATTGAAGAAGAATTGTCAACCAATGTAATAAAAATAGGTTTTTCCGTTTTGTACTCTTTGTTTTCAATTATAATTCCAAGAAGAAAAAGTAGCAACATCGCAATAATAACTGCTCGAAACCCAATCAGAACCTTCCTCTGCCCTTTTGATGCATCCGCCAATTGTTGCTGATTTTTATAATAAAAAACCGATGCTGTAACTGCAATTGCCACGATTGGAAGCAACCACCAAAGTGATATGTCAGAAAATATTTTCATTGATCTTACGAAATTAACAAACTCCTTCAAATTTAACGCATAAAAAAAGGGACACTCTCGCATCCCTTCAAATTAACTCTTGTTTCAAATTATTTAGCCTCTTTGAAATTTTTCATAGTGTAAGAAACACCTAATCCAATTACAGATTTAAATTGAGTTCTTGGACCAAAATCACCTTTGCTATCTCTAATATCGATATCATCATCGTAGATTAACAGCCAATTAACAGATGCTGAGAACCAACTGTTCACTTTAAAGTTCATAATAATCTCGGCATTCACATCAATATTTTGCGGATTGTTTAAGTAATTAGAGAACAATTCCAACTTAGATTTCAATTCAATGTTTTTTGCAATTGTTTGATTATACTGTATTTTAATATATGCTCCAAACTCACCTCTGAAACGCTTACCGTTTGTAATTACATCTCCAGTAGTTTCATCGTAAACGGCTCCTTCGACTCCAAAAGCACCTGCATTCGACAAAACTTCGTCTTGCACAAAAGTTAACTTAGTTGATAAAGGTGAAATAAACGCTGAAAATTTTTTGTTTGGAACGTAATCAATACCTAGAGACAGGTTAACATATCCTGGAGCCATAAATTTAGAAACTCGGATAGAATCATTTGGGTACGAAAATCCATTCATAAATTGAGATTTAAATCCTCCTAACAATGAAAAATACCAATGTTCTTTTAACTTATATCCTACTTTGGTAGCAAAATCAATTCGATCATCTGTTTTCTGTAAATCTTCGTTATTGCCTTTGCCAAAGTATTTCATTCCACCTAAAGACAATCCTAAATCTGTATCCCAAGTAATTCTGTCTATAGCATATTTTGCCGAAGCCTCTATGTATCCCAGTACCGAAATGTTATTTCTACCACCTGCAGCCCAGTTTACAAAAGAACTTTGTGTTCCATTTAAACCATAAGTAGCCTGTAATTTCCAGTTTTTCGGGATCGTATCGGCAGCAACGGAAGTGGAATCCTGAGTAAATGCAGTGTTTATAGCAGTAACGGCTAATAATACGAGAATTAAATGTTTCATTCTTTTTTTATTTAATCCGCAAAAATAGAATATTTATTTTCTTTTGCCATTGAATCCGTTAAGATTGTGATTTTGCTAACTTCCTCTTAATGTTATATTCAGTTAACGACAACTAAAAAGTCATTTGGATTTATTAATTTCGTGGAAATCAAATTTTAGAGAAAATGAATAAAGAAGTATATATCGTTTCTGCAGTTCGTACACCAATCGGGAGCTTCGGTGGAGCATTATCTACTGTTCCAGCTACTATGCTAGGTGCAGCTGCAATTAAAGGAGCAATCGCAAAAGCTGGGATTAAGCCAGAAGTTATTGACGAAGTATTTATGGGTAACGTATTACAAGCAAATTTAGGACAGGCGCCTGCGCGTCAAGCTGCTATATTTGCTGGTATTACCAACGATGTTCCATGTACAACAGTTAATAAAGTTTGTGCATCTGGAATGAAGTCTTTAAGTCTTGCTGTTCAATCTATTTTATGTGGTGATAACGATGTTGTTGTTGCAGGTGGAATGGAAAACATGAGTATGGTTCCTCATTACTACAACGCACGACTTGCAACAAAGTTAGGTGATGTAACAATGGTTGACGGAATGGTGAAAGACGGTTTAACAGACGTTTACAACCAAGTACACATGGGAGTTTGTGCAGACAAATGTGCAGCTGAAAATAACATTTCACGAGAAGACCAAGATAATTTCGCAATTGAATCTTACAAACGTGCTGCTGCTGCTTGGGACGCTGGAAAATTTGACAATGAAATTGTTTCAGTTGAAGTTCCACAAAGACGTGGAGATGCAATTATCGTTTCTAAAGATGAAGAATACAGTAATGTACGTTTGGAAAAAATTCCGGAATTACGTGCAGTATTTACAAAAGAAGGAACAGTTACAGCTGCAAACGCTTCTACATTAAATGACGGTGCTTCTGCATTAATTTTAATGAGTAAAGAAAAAGCAGATGAATTAGGAATTAAGCCAATCGCGAAGATTGTTGGCTACGGTGACGCAGCTCATGAACCAGAATGGTTTACTACAGCTCCATCTAAAGCAGTTCCTGTTGCATTGAAAAAAGCAAATTTAACAGTTGCTGATATTGATTACTGGGAATTAAACCAGGCATTTGCTGTGGTCGGATTAGTAAATATGAAAAAATTAGGATTGGATCCTTCGAAAGTTGATGTAAATGGTGGAGCGGTTGCTCTTGGACATCCTCTTGGAAATAGCGGTTCTAGAATTATTGTAACGTTGATTAACGTATTGAAACAAAACGGTGGTAAATATGGTGCTGCTGCAATTTGTAACGGTGGCGGTGGCGCATCAGCAATGGTCATTGAAAACGTTTAAAGAATAAAAGTAATTTGAAAAGCCTGTTCAGTGAGATGAGCAGGCTTTTTTTTTCATTGAATCCAAAAATCTACTTTCATCCGCATATTTTACCAAACTAAACAAATGGCATTTTCGAAACTCTTTATAATTCTCGCAGCTTTACTTGTAAATCATTCGGACAAAGCTAAATCGTATGAAATGTCGCATCCATATCAAAAAAGTATTCGTTATTTAGCCTTAGGCGATTCTTATACAATTGGTGAAAGTGTCGCCTCAGAACTAAACTATCCACATATTCTTGAAAAGGAAATTAAAAATGCTGGATTGAATATTGAAGAAGACTTCAAAAATTAAAGAAATCAGAAGAGGAAATTCATGAGATATTGGTTGAAATAAATGATGATTTCAATAAGGAAATTAGTGCAAGTAGTAGAGTCAAAAATGCTAAAAAAGGATTGGCGTTTAGTGTTGCTGGTGGACTAATTCTTGCTACAGTTTCAATCATCTCAGCTTTAGGATTTTTACTCAATGACAAAACAGCAATATTGTTTTATGGAGGAGTTGCATCTTCAATTATTTATGTTACAAAAATATATAGAATCATTAAAAGTGCTGACCACAGGAAAAAGCGCAGAGCTTTGAAATGGAGCAATTGAAATTAATCAATTACTTTAAAAAATAATTTCACTTCGCCGAGGCGATATCGATTTAATTGTCGTCAAAGTAATTGTTGACACAATACAAACTATATCAATCCATATGAAAAAAATTATTAGCTCACTTGCGATTACGGCAATTTCCTGTTCTGTGTTTTCGCAAAGCTTTTACGATGAAAGTACAATTCAAACTATTCAAATTACATTTGTTGAATCTAATTGGGACGCCCTTTTAGATGCTGAAAAAGCTGGCAATGAAGATTACATTATGGCGCAAAGCGTTACAATTAATGGAATTATGTATGACAGTGTTGGTGTGAAGTACAAAGGAAATAGTACCTACAACGCCGGCCAAGTGAAAAACCCATTTCACATTGAATTGGATACGTATAAAAACCACGATCACGAAGGTTATACGGACATTAAACTTAGTAACGTTGCTAAAGATCCTTCTTTTATACGTGAAGTTCTAGGGTATAAAATATTACGGAATTATATGGATGCCCCACTTTCTAACTACGCGAATGTATACGTCAATGGATCATTAATCGGTTTATATTGTAGTTCTGAGGCGGTCTCAAAGAAATTTGTAGATAGCCGTTTTGGTTCCAAAACCAACACATTTGTAAAATGTAATCCACCGGCCGGAGCTGGACCAACTACGACAGATTTACCGGATTTAGTTTATTTAGGTCAAGACAGCACTGCTTATTATGCGGGCTACGAGCTTAAATCAGATTTTGGATGGCAGGAATTAATTGACCTATGCGATACATTAAAAAATAACATTAATGATGTTGAAACTATTTTAGATGTCGACAGGGCAATTTGGATGCTTGCTTTTGACAATATGACCGTAAACTTAGATAGCTACATAGGAGGTTTTCAGCAAAATTACTATCTGTATCGGGATGATTATAATCGTTATCTACCAGTTATTTGGGATCTAAATGAATCATTTGGTACTTTTTCGATGACTGGTTCCGGAAATTTAACCAGCACTACTTCGAAACAACAAATGAGTTACCTGCTCCATTCTGGCGATGCTTTATTTCCATTAGTTAGTCAAATCTTAAGTATTCCGAGATACAAAAAAATGTATTTAGCTCACTGCAAAACTATTTTAGAAGACAATTTTGAAAACAGTGCACAATATTTGGCTGATGGACAAGTTTTGCAAACTCTTGTTTCTAGTTCGGTACAAGCAGATGTAAATAAGTTCTTTACCTATACTAACTTTACTTCAAACCTAAATAATGATGTTACAAGTGGTGGTGGTCCAGGTGGAACAAGTGCTCCAGGAATTGGTAATTTAATGAACGGAAGGTATTCCTACATCATGGGGCAAAGTGAATTTACTGCTATACAACCAAGTATCAATTCAATTACATTATCTAATAGCGCTCCATTCATTAGTGAAGTAATAAATGTGACAGCTACAATTTTAGATGAAAATTACGCCTATTTAGGTTATCGTTCACAACCACATGCTCCTTTTGTAAAAGTAGAGATGTTTGATGATGGATTTCACAATGATGGTGCAGCAGGTGACGATGTTTTCGGTGCAGATTTACCGATAGAAAGTGCCTTGGTTGAATATTATTTATATGCAGAAAACACTGCAATCGGTAAGTTTTCACCAACAAATGCAGAACATGAATTCTATACTATTATTGCTACACCATTTACGATTGGAGATGTTGTGATTAATGAGTTTATGGCGTCTAATGCTACCATGGTTACAGATCAAAACGGTGATTTTGATGATTGGATTGAAATCTACAATAAAGGAAATCAAACGATAGATATTTCGGGATACCATCTAAGTGACAACGCTGATACATTAGATATATTCACATTCCCTGCTAGCACAACTATTCCAGCAAACTCTTACATTGTGGTTTGGGCTGACAAGGATCTTAGTCAATCAGGATTTCATGCTGATTTTAAACTTGGCTCAAGTGGAGAATCTATTTACCTATCTGATGGAAGTATGACCATTTTAGATGAAGTAACTTTTTCATCACAAACTACGGATCTTTCATACGGCAGATATCCAAACGGAACTGGCCCGCACCAAGTTATGTATCCAACGTTTGGCGCAATAAACACTAACGCAACTGCTGCTATTCAAGAAATTGAGGAAACACCAAAAACAATTAAAGTATTCCCGAATCCAGCAAATGACTCTTTCACAATTGAATTATTTGACAACAACGATTCTAATTCAAGTTATTTTGTAATTAATATACAAGGAAAAATAGTAGCCAACGGCTCAATGAATCAGTCTGTAACTATCGATTCTTCATTGTGGGATGCAGGTGTTTATTTTGTAAAAATAGATGAATTCACATCTAAACTAATAATACAATAAGCACCAAATAGATTATGGTAAATCAATTTGGTGCTTATTTATTTTACAATTCCGTAGTACTTCCACTTCCCTCTTTCCTTTATGAATCGAGAGATTTCGTACAAGTATTTTTCCTTACCATTTTCTTTGAAGTGTGCTCGGAATTCTACTGTACCTTCCTCATCTTCTATTCCACCATCAAACGCGCTAATAACTTCTAGGCGCAACCATTCTACTGACCAAGCCCAATCTGTAATCTCTTGCTTTCTATCCAATTCACGTGTTGTTGTGTGGTGACTTAACATCAAGTAATCACCATTAGCTTGAGTAAACGCCGTATAGCGAGATCGCATTAAATCTTCAGCTGTTTTCACATTCGCTATGTTTTTATGTGTGATTCCGCAGCATTCAGCATAAGTCTTTTTTCTTCCACAAGGACAATTTGTCTCTACTTGCATTACATTTTGATTTTAAACAAAAATACCTATCTAATTTAGATAGGTATCAATGCTATATTCAATTTTAATAATTATTCAATGATTTTCATTTCCACCCTTCTGTTTTTGGCTTGACCTTCTTCTGTTTTGTTATCAGCTATTGGTTTCGATTCTCCGAAAAAAGAGGTTTTAATTCTTGATGCTTCAATTCCATTAGCGACAATGAAATCTTTTACCGCCTTAACACGGTTCTCTGACAATCTCATATTATACTCTTCAGTACCGGAATTATCAGTGTGCCCTGCAAGCGTAATTTTTAATTCATCTCTTATTAATAAGATATTTATCAACGATTCTAAATCACCATAAGATTTCTTTAAAATTATTGCTTTATCGTTTTCAAATTCCAAATTATCCGACGCATTCACAATCGCTCTTTTAACATCATTATTTGTTGGCTTCTGAATATAAACAGTATCTATTTTTTCGACGATCAAAGTATCCGTTACTCTTTCAATAACACGAATAGTATCAACAATCTGGCTGTCAGGACTAACATCCGTAAGATCCTCTGGCAGTTGCTTGTCTTTTTTACATAATCGCAAACCTAAGGCAATCTCATGCGAACCTGATCCGTATCTAGCGATGTTTTGCATTGGAGCTTCGTAGGCATATCCAATAAAAAACATTTTTCTAATGTTAATACCTATTCTTGCGATTAAACCTACTCCCGTTCTATATCCTAATCCTCCATAAATAAAATCATTGTAATTAATATCTGCATTGATATCAAATTGATGAGATTTAGGTATGCCTTTGTATAAAACTGAAGGCGTTAATGAAAGACTTTTGTTCAGTACTATTCCGTAACCAGCATAAGCGATATAGTGTCTTTTCAAACCATACCCATCAAGATTTGCATAGTTGAATTTCGATCTAGTTTCAATCAGTTGAGTTACTGCAAATGATACTTCTAATGCTTTAAAGCGATATAAAATTCCAGCTTCTGTACTCACGGATTTAGAAGATTGAACTCCACCCTCAATGATCACATCACCAGCATCAAAAGCAATAGCATCTGTAGGATCTAATCTCATCTGAAAGTAACCACCAGAAAGTCCTAAGCGTATTTCATGATTTTTCGCAAACGTTAAACCATAAGCAACGGATCCTGAAGCTGAAAGATAATCCAACATTCCTATTTTATCCAAAAGTAAGTTAGCTCCAATCCCAAGTGATTTTCCTAACCTCGTATTTGCACTGAAATAATTCGTAATAGGCGCTCCATCTACCTTTACCCACTGATTAAGATGAGAAAAATTAATTTCCGTACAACCGCTCGCTCCTGCATAAGCTGGATTTAGTGAGTATTTATTAAAACCATACATGTTCGTCAACCTTGTTTGTTGACTATATGCATTTGTTATAACCAACAATGCGAATATAATTTGAGCATATTTTATTATTCTCTTCATAACTCTTACTTTTTATATCTCATTAGATTAATAACTCCTTGATACTCTCTTTCATCATCACAACTAATTCCATAGTAGTAAACTCCATCGGGTAATATCTCGCCATTTTTGGTTCCATCCCAGTCATTTTGATAATCATCAGTATCATACATCAATTGCCCCCAACGATTAAATATTTTCACATTACAACCATTAATTTGGGTTAAATCGCTGACTTTCCATGTATCGTTGCTTCCATCATCATTTGGAGTACAAACATTGCTGATTTCAAGTAATGCTTTACAATCTAAAACACTTAAATCGAGTGTAACAAGTGAATCACAACCTGATCCATTTTGGAAAACTTCAGAATAAACCCCACTAGATGTAAAAGTCTGAGATCCTAAAGAATAAAACTCTCCAATACAAATAGAATCAGTAATTGAATTTGTAATTTGATTTGAAACATTCAAGAACAAAGTAACAATAGAGTCACATCCTGACGGAGTAACAAATGTTTCTTGATATTCTCCAGTGACGGTCAAAGTTTGTGAACCTAGTACATATGTTTGTCCTTGACAAATTGAAACTCCAGCGGAGCTTTCAATTGAAGGATTAACAAAGAAATACATTGTTACTAGAGAATCACATCCACCTGAAGTCGTGAACAATTCGTTATATGTTCCAGAGGTCGATAAAGTTTGACTTCCAAATAATAAAGAATTACCCTCACAAACTGTTTGAGTAGTTGATATTGAAATCAATGGCTCTACATTTAAATAAAGTGTAATAATTGAATCACATCCTCCTATGGAAGAAAGATTATCTGTATAAACCCCTGTTGCATTTAATGTATTTCCGGCAAATGAATAAGTAGTACCTGTACAAATTGATTCATTAATAACTGTATTTAATGTATTAACGAAGAATAAATTAGTTGTAACAATACTATCACATAGATTCGCCGCAGTGAAGACATCTTGATAAACACCTTGCGTGCTATAAACATTTGAACCAATCGTATAAGTCAATCCTTCACAAATCGTAACGGTTTGCTCAAAAGTGGAAGGGATATTCATCGCAACCGTAGTGTAGATAGTGCTATCACATCCGTTGGATGCCATAAACACATCTGTATAAAGTCCTGCTGTTGTTTGATTGGCCCCTTCTAAGAAAATAGTTTGACCTTCGCATATTAAAGCATTTACAAATTCTATTATCGGCGTCAAAACACAAGGGTTACCACATGCACTCGCATCAACTGTAAATGAATACGGACAAGAGCCATCAGTCACTGTGATCGTATAAACTTCAGCAGCTGTAACAGCAAATATTACATTCGCGCCAGCAGCAAATGACCCTGTTTCTACAAGATTCATTGAAGCATCCTCTATCGTATAGGTGAAATCGCCCCCGTTAAAGCCACTCACACCTCCAGTAGCGGAGAATGTAATTTCACAATTGACATTATCATAACTAGAAGTTGGAACAACTGGTTCCAGAAATACAACAGCGACAGAATTGTCAACAGTTGAAGTATTACAAGAAAAATCTCCCCATGTTGCTAAATCATCCGCCATTGAAGAGACGTAATAAACAGTATTAAAAATTGGGTTACCAAATGAACCAGAACCGTCAGAATTATTTACAAACGCACCGTTCAAACCAACAAGAGTATCCAAATAAGTAAATCCTGAACCTGAAACTGGATCAGGAATAACTGTATTTGAATGAATTACAAAACCAGGAGTTAAACAAGATGGAATATCCAATGTTGGTAAACCAATACCGTTCAATGCATTTCCTGGGGTATAAATATCATTAAAGCAAACGAAAGCAGTATCTGTACCGGAGTTATCAATAATATCTCCATTAACAAGCTCTATGTATGTATCACCTGCATAACTTTCAACCTCCTTAATGTATTCAATTATATATTGACCTTCATCCCCTGGAGAGCCACCATCCAATTGAATGGCGTACATCGTACCTGGATTCATACAACAAATGGACTCTTGAGTTCCAGAGAATCCTGCTGAACCTTGCAACACAGGAGCTATTATTGGAGTTGACTGGGTTCCATCTGTCGTATAAGTAGCTGGATTTAATCCTCCATAACAATCTGTTCCATTTAAAAGTTCATATACTGAGTAGCGCAATGTGTCAAGACCAATGTAAGCACGAATGTTCATTTCAATAGCACCAGATGGAGGAACTGTAAAGTAATGCCAAACAGTTTGATCTGCTCGCATTGTTGGGTCCGAATTAACTTCTGGCTCACCTGCCAAATACTCTCGACAAGCTCGCTCATTATTCCCCGCAACTGCCTGAAAAGGAGGTGTTAATCCCGCAGGCGTAACTACAACTTCGTAAAGCGGATTTAACATTGTTAAACAAAGAATATCATTTCCTGGAGGGTTATTAATCGGATCAGTAACACTTGGATCATGCACCCATGTATCAATATTTTGTGCACTAAAAGCAGTTAAACTGTTAGAAGGGTCAACCATTCCATAATAAGTATAACCCGGCTCTAAACAAGATTGAGATATTATAGCACTTTCTGTAGCTCCACCTAAAAAACCATTCAAGCCACCTTCTATCGCTGCAATATTTTCTAAATCCGCACAATTATAATCAGCAGGGATACCTGGCGCAAAATTTTTGTCAAAGCCAAAAAGTGCAGAATGCTCTGAATAAATACCACTTTGATAATCCGTTTCAAATACAAGACGTCCGCTGTTTGGAGCTACAAAGTTTAACCAAACGCTTTCATTCATAGTGCTGTTATTACTTGCACTAGCATCGTAATCATATGCATGATATTCATTAGGATTAGACGATGTATGAGGGCTCCCTGTTTCACCAAAGTTATTTCCTCCGTCATATGCACAACCAAAATTTAGATTAACAGAAGCACCTGAACCAGCTGCAGAACTTATCGCCGCAGTTCCATATGTAACTGCCGGAGATAAACAAGGAATATCTTCTACGTTTGATGAGCCACCTCCGCCAAGATCATTAATTCTCACCTCGCAAAATCCACTTTCACCTGCATTATCAGTTGTCAATTGGACATAATAAACTTCTCCTGGAATTAATTTCTGATAACTAAAAGGTGCCAAAGGATCACAAGCGTCAAGAACAATTTCAGCTTCTGGATCGATTCCAAATAAATCAATTCCATCTGAAAATTGATAATGAGATAAATAATCAAATTTATTTTTAATAACAGCACCAGTAATTGGTTGAATTCCAGCCGCACAACCTACTCCATCAGCAGCATGATAAACTTCAAAATAAGTTCCTATTTCTGTTCCAGCTAAGTCAGTTGTTATTTCAACTTCCCCTCCTGCAGGTGCTACAAAATACAACCATGAAGAACCATTTGCCGCAACATCAGCTGCCGCTGGTTCATTCAGTTCTAATGAAGCACTTTGACATAATGCAAAAGATTGAGTTACGTTAAGAGGAACTTGCAGAGCACTGCAAATATCATCAGGAACAGCAATTACCGCTAAATCAATTCTTTCAACCTCAAAAGTCACTCTATATGTTTGGTTGCAACCTCCGTCTGTGCTTGTAGCTGTATAAATCTGCCAATTTACACCAGCTGCTCCTGGAACAGCCATCGAAACATTTTGATTTGCTGTTTCACCATCAGAACCTCCTAATCCAAGTGCATAATTGAATATCAGATCATCATTTTCATAAGCGCGCCAGGCTATATTAATAAGTGTTGGAACATCTGATGCGCAAACATAATCATGCGTAAAATACAAACCGCTATTTGGCGAAAAACCTCCGCCAGGTGCATTCATAATGTATGGCCCATTGTCACCGTTTCTAAAAGCGTAATTAAAATCGCCTAGTAATCCAAAAAGTACCGGATTATTATTGGAGTACCCCAATGTGTTATCGGTAGCCAAAAATTCCCATGCAAAATCGCTGTTTCCAGTAAGAAAGCCATCACAGTCTACATTTTCAGTAACTTCCACATTTAAAACGCGGACATTAATAGTAGCCTGACCAAACACATTCTGGTTAGACAAAAGTAGTAGAGAAACAGCCCAAATAAGTAAGGTTTGAGTCTTAATCATAGTTTAATAGTTTAGTTAATTTGGTAATCATTAATCCGCTACATTACCAGTGCAACAGGGTTTTCTATGTATTTTTTAACTGTATTTAAAAATTCAGAACCACTTACACCATCAACAACTCTATGGTCGCAAGACAATGTCACTTTCATTACGTTTCCAGGAACAACAGCGCCATTTTTAACAACTGGAACTTCCTTAATTCCACCAACAGCTAGAATACAACTGTCTGGAGGATTTATAATTGCTGTAAACGCTTCAATTCCGAACATTCCTAGGTTTGAAATTGTAAATGTATTCCCTTCCCAATCTGAAGGTTGTAATTTTTTACTTTTCGCTTTACCAGCAAAATCTTTTACTTCAGCATTGATTACCGATAAGTCTTTTCCGTCTGCAAAACGCACAACAGGAACTAAAAGTCCGTCTGGAACTGCAACTGCGACACCAATATGAACATGTTCATTTCTACGAATGACATCTCCAAGCCAAGCACTATTAACAGTTGGATGTTCTCTCAATGCTAAGCCACATGCTTTAATTACCATATCGTTGTATGAAACTTTTGTTCCATCCAATTCAAATAATGATTTTCGCATTGCAATTGCATTGTCCATATCAATGTCCAATGTTAAATAAAAATGAGGTGCCGTAAATTTACTTTCAGCCAAACGCTTCGCGATTGTTTTACGCATTTGAGTAACTGGTTCATCTGTATACGACTCAGTTCCAACAAAAGCTTTCTTAGCTTTAGTTCCACCGCCAACATACGGCGTATAATGATCAATATCGCGTTTTACAATTCTTCCTCCATCTCCAGTTCCAACAACAGAATTCAAATCAATTCCTTTATCGTTTGCCATTTTCTTAGCCAACGGAGAAGCATTTATTCTACCATTTGATTCCGCAACTTGCACAACTGGTGCTGGTGCAGAAACAACTTGAGTTGCTGCTTTTTGAGCAACCGGCTCTGGTGTTGGTACTTCTTCTTTTGATTCTTCAGCTGCTGGAGTAGCTTTTTCGGCTTCAGCTAAAATCTTTTTAACATCCTCACCTTTTTCACCAATGATTGCTAAAATTGCATTAATCGGTGCGGTCTTTCCTTTTTCAACTCCAATATGAAGTAGAAATCCATCATAGAAAGATTCAAATTCCATCGTCGCTTTATCCGTTTCGATTTCAGCTAAAATCTCACCTGAAGAAACTGCATCACCTACTTTTTTTGTCCATTCAGCAACAACACCTTCTGTCATGGTGTCACTCAATTTAGGCATATAAACTATTTCCGCCATTTTCTTTTCTTTCTAATTAATATTCTATGATGTAAGGATAATTCTCTTCTTTGTATACATCCTCGTACAATTCTTTTCCTTCAGGGTAAGGAGAGTTTTCAGCAAATTCGATTGATTCTTTTACTTCCGTTTTTACCCAGTTTTCAACTTCTTCTATTTCTTTTGCTGTCATCCATTTGTTTTCTTGGATCACATTTAAGCAATGTTGAATTGGATCTTGTTCCATCCAATCAGCCACTTCTTCTTTCGTTCTATATTTCTGAGGATCAGACATTGAATGTCCTTTGTAACGATAAGTTCTGATATCCAATAAAGTTGGACCATCTCCTTTTCTCGCTCTTTCCGCTGCTTCTTCTATTGCTTCGTGCACAGCTTCTGGCGACATTCCATTTACTGAACGCGAAGGCATTTCATAAGAATGACCAATTTTAGATAAATCTGTAACGTTTGTAGTTCTTTCTACTGAAGTCCCCATTGCGTAATTATTATTTTCAATAATAAAAATCACAGGAAGTTTCCACAACATCGCCATATTAAATGTTTCGTGCAAAGCTCCTTGACGAACAGCTCCATCTCCCATCGAGACAACAGCAATATTTCCAGTTTCATTGTACTGCTCTGCAAAAGCAACACCTGCTCCCATTGCAATTTGAGCTCCAACGATACCGTGTCCACCCATAAAACCAACTTCTTTGTCAAAAAAGTGCATTGAACCACCTTTTCCTTTAGAACAACCCGTTGATCTTCCGTACAATTCCGCCATTAAAACACGAGGATCAGTTCCTAACGCTAAAGGATGACCGTGATCACGATAAGCTGTCATGTGCTTATCTCCTTTTCTACATGCCGAAGCAGTACCAGCAACAATCGCCTCTTGTCCAATGTACAAGTGACAAAATCCGCCAAATTTCTGTTGAATATACAATTGACCAGTTTTTTCTTCGAACTTACGAATCAACAACATGTCTTTGTACCATTTTTTGTAGATTTCTTTTGAAAACTTCGGCTTCCCTTTGGCTCCTACTTTTTTCACTGTATTTACAGCTTTACTTTGTGCGTTTGCAGACATTCTGACTAATTTAATATAGAAGGCAAATATATAAAAAACTCAACTCTAATCGCTTTTTTGAGCTAGAAAAGATTTGCATGACCAATTGTTAATTTAAATCTTGATTTTTAAATAGTTTCTAATTTCTTCAAGTTGCATTTCAATAACAGTCTCCCCAGCAGAATAAGGGGCAATTTCGTAACTATTGTAAAGGAAAACAATTTTATCACCGACAATTGAAAAATTATCATTTAAGTGAAAACGATTGTTTTCAAACCAAAAACCTGCATCATCCAAATTTGCATCTGGCTCTAATTCATACAGTTTACGAAAGTAGGACTCACCAATTGCTGTTACGGAATCTAATTCAGAAAAAACATCTTCCAACAATAAGTCCTTAGCTGTCATTTTATCAACCAACCAAGTTTTTGTTGCCCCATTTCCATGAGCTCCACCAGTATAACTCCAAGATGTAACCTGCAATTGAACAAATATCTCGTGTGAATCTTCAATTTCTATGACACTTTCAAGTTCCCATAGATGATTCATGTCTTCATCATAGTCTTCTTCACTTGAACACAAGCTTGCAAATGAATCTAACTGCGTTTGAAAAAACGAATTAGACAAAGGCAAATTACCGATTGTACCACTTCCAAACTGAGTAAATCGTATTAAATGTTTCTTGATTTTTTGATTTACAGAATCTCGGTAAACCATTTTACTAGGTGCGAAAAAACTGTAATCAATTGCACAAGTTGTTGAATCAGATTTCTCATCATTGAAAATCGTTTTTTGAACTTTCCCTTTGATGATCTCAGAAATAACTTGCTTTACAACCGTCTCTTTTGTTGTGATGCATGATGCGAGTATCAAAACCAAGCTAATCGAAAAAAAGATAATTAGTCTCATGTTATTGTGCTATGCCAAATGCTAATGGAAGTAAGTGTTCGGCTGAACTAAAAAGAATAGTCACTCCGTTTTGACTGACTAAAATCACTCTATATGCTTTATTTTGACGTGATTCTGTCTCTAGCATCACTTGTCTGCAAGCACCACATGGCGCAAGAATTGTCTCTTTAGGAATTAAATCTCCCTTTGCGACAATACAAATTGTTTCAACTTCTTGATTTGGGAAGTTTGCTCCTACATAAAATAAAGCGACACGTTCTGCACATAAACCAGATGGATACGCAATGTTCTCTTGATTACTCCCAGTTACTATCTCACCTGAAGCCATGCGAACCGCAGCACCAACATGAAACTTACTGTAAGGTGCGTAAGCATTTTTACATACCACATAAGCTTTGTCTACCAACTCAATATCCAAAGGATTCAATTCATTCCAGTGGCTAAATCGTTGGTACGTTGTTGTTATTGTTTGGTCCATTTTAAGGTTTTTATTCTTTTCATAACTGTCAAAGAAATGAAAATTAATGCTTATTAACAATGGATTTCAGAAAGACTTGTTTGATAAATTCAATCTAACTAATTTTGCAGCCCATGAATCAGTATAAAAAAGTCGCATTCTACACACTCGGTTGTAAGTTAAACTTCTCCGAAACATCAACAATTGGTAGATCTCTGCAAGAAGCAGGTTTCGCAAAAGTTGATTTTGACGCTTCCCCAGACGTGTTCGTTATCAACACATGTTCTGTTACGGAGAATGCAGATAAAAAATGTCGGCAACTGGTGAAACGTGCAATGAAATCTAATCCTGAAGGTTTTGTTGCAATTATTGGATGCTTTGCTCAATTAAAACCGAAAGAAATCTCTGAGATTCCAGGAGTTGATATCGTTCTCGGTGCAAATGAAAAATTCAACATTCTAGATCACTTAGATTCATTGGACAAAAAAGAAACTGCTGTTATTTCTAACGAAAGTATTAAGGAAACGAAGGACTTCGTTCCTGCATTTTCAATGGGCGACAGAACGCGTTCTTTCTTAAAAGTACAGGACGGTTGTGACTATTTCTGTACATTTTGTACCATTCCACTTGCGCGAGGAAAAAGTAGAAATGCTACGATAGAAAGCACCGTAAATGAAGCAATGAAAATTGCCGAAACAGATATCAAAGAAGTTGTATTAACGGGTGTAAATATTGGTGATTTTGGTCAAGGTGGAGATGAAAACTTCTTTGGTTTGGTGAAAGAGCTAGATAAAGTCACAGGAATTGATCGATTTAGAATCTCTTCCATAGAACCAAACTTACTTTCAGATGAAATAATTTCCTACTGTTTATCTGATGCCGCACGATTTGTGCCGCACTTCCACATTCCATTGCAATCAGGAAGTAATAGACTTTTGCAGGCAATGCGTAGGAAATACAAACGAGAATTGTTTGCAAATCGTGTTAAACACATTAAACAAATTAGACCTGACGCTTGCATTGGAGTTGACGTTATAGTTGGCTTTCCTGGGGAAACCGAAGATGAGTTTATGGAAACAGTAGACTTTTTAAAGGAATTAGAGATCTCTTATCTGCATATTTTCACTTATTCTGAGCGTGCTAATACAACGGCGATTAAATTAGGCGACCCTGTCCCTATGAGAATTCGTAAACAACGAAGTCAACAATTACACATTCTCTCCAACAAGAAAAAACGTGCGTTCTACGCAGAAAATGTTGGAAAAACAGAAACTGTTCTTTTTGAAAACGAAAACAACGATGGCTACATGTACGGTTTCACTGCAAATTATGTAAAAATCAAAACACCGTTCAACGAAGCTTTAACAAATACTTTCCAGAGAATATCAATGGACGAAATTGACCGAGATGGATTGATGAAATGTACTCTTCTAGAAATAGTTACGGCTTAGTTGCAATAGTCATTTCTCTTTTACCAGGAGGACCTGGAACATTTTTCACCACAAATCCAATAGATTTTAAATCTCGCTTGAATTGACCTTGTGCGCAATACGTTACTAATTTGCCTGTTGAAATTAGACAGCCGTACATTTTTTCAAGAACTAAAACCGACCACATCTCACCTTGAGCCCGCGGACCAAAAGCATCGAAAAACACGATGTCAAAAGCTATCGTTTCCACCTCAAATTCCTGTATCTTCGCTTCAATTTTCTTCAACTTAAACGTTTCAGAAACAACAGATTCTTCCTCCCAATTAAGGTTGTGAATCGTATTAAAAATCAGAGAATTGTATTCGATTAAATCATTGTAATTCAATTTATTAATAAGCTCTATTTCAACCGGAAATGCTTCTATAGAATGGTAGTTGATTTTTATCTTATTTTGAAAAGAATATTGCTCTGAAAGAAAAGCATTTAGACCTGTTCCAAAACCAACTTCAAATACACGTAAATCCGGTTTGTTAAATAGCATTAGTCCATTCTCAATAAACACGTGTTTCGCTTCTTGAATGGCACCGTGAACTGAATGGTATGTCTCGTCCATTTCTGGAATATACAAACTGTTTGAACCATCATTCGTGACAATAATTTCTCTCTTCATGTGTCAAAAATAAAACAACTATCAACAAATGTTGAAAACCTTTCTTTATATCTTTTTTTAAATTTTAAAATCAAATCACTAAACAGCTGAATTGATTCCCTATCTTTGGGGAATGGAAAAGAACTCCGATAAATCAAAAGTAGCAGTTTCAAGAGTACCGAGAGCGAGTAATTCGGCTTTGGATATGGGTAGAATACCGCCTCAAGCTATTGATTTAGAACAAGCTGTTCTTGGAGCAATGATGCTCGAGAAAAATGCTGTCACGGATACCATTGATATTTTAAAACAAGAAAGCTTTTACGACCCTAAGCATCAATACATCTTTGAGGCGATACGCGATTTATTTGGAACATCTAAGCCGATTGATTTATTAACGGTAACCGATTTGCTAAAAAAGAAAGGCGAATTGCAAGCTGCAGGTGGAGCAGTTTATATTTCACAACTAACAAGTAAAGTCGCTTCAACTGCACACGTTGAGTATCATGCACGTATCATTTCTGAAAAACACATCAAGCGAGAATTAATTCGCATGAGCAATGAAGTCATGAAAGAAGCATATGACGATACAAATGATGTATTCGATGTCTTAAATAAAGCTGAAGGAGATCTATTCAAAATTGCAGAAAACAACATGGGGAAATCTGTGTCTACAATGCAAAATGTAGTTCGGGAGGCGATTGACGAAATTGAAAAAGCACGACAAAATAAAGATGGGATATCTGGTGTTCCGACTGGCTTTTACGGCTTAGATAAAATTACCGCCGGTTGGCAGCGATCGGACATGATTGTAATTGCAGCGCGACCAGCAATGGGGAAAACAGCATTCGTTTTGTCTATGGCCAGAAATACCGCAGTAGATCACAATTTAGGAGTTGCTATTTTCTCTTTAGAGATGTCTTCCGTGCAATTGGTAAAACGTCTTATTGCCTCTGAAACTAGAATTAGCGCTGAGAAATTAAGAAAAGGGGATTTACGCGACGATGAATTTCAACAATTACATACACGTATAAGTAAGCTTTCAACTGCCCCACTTTATATTGATGACACTCCTGGAATCAGCATCTTTGATTTACGGGCAAAATGTCGTCGTTTAAAAATGCAATATGACATTCAAGTAGTCATTATTGATTATTTACAATTAATGACTGCCGGAAGTTCAAAAGGCGCAGGAAATAGAGAGCAGGAAATTTCGTCCATCTCTCGTTCGATTAAGGAAATTGCAAAAGAATTAAACATACCTATTATTGCACTTTCACAATTAAGTCGTTCTGTTGAGCAACGTGGAGGTGATAAAAAACCAGTACTTTCAGATCTTCGTGAATCTGGAGCGATTGAGCAAGATGCCGACATAGTTTCTTTTATTTACCGTCCTGAATATTACGGATTTTTGCAAGATGAAAATGGAAATTCAAATGCAGGAGTTGGAGAAATAATTATCGCAAAACACAGAAATGGTGCTTTGGAAAACGTCCGTTTGCGCTTCGTTAAAGAATATGCACGATTCGACAATATCGAAGGTTTTAGTGGAAGTCCTAATTTCCCTTCTGAATCTCCCCTTCCAACAAATAACGATTTTGACAACCAAGGAACATATACTATTCCGAGTAAAATGAATAGTTTAAAAGATGATGGATTGAACTTTGATTCATCAGGAGACGACGAAAATCCATTTTAGGTAAGGTTTTTGCAAGAAATTTTGATATGAAAAAAACAATCATTTTATTGGCCTTTTTATTTTCGTATTTTTCAATTAATGCGTCTCAAATTCTCATCCCTATGGATGAAACACAATCGAATCATTTAAAAGCCTATGGAATATCATACTATTTACTAGAAAATGAAATTGTTATCGAGTGGCTATTAAATTACCGAGGCGGTTCATTTTTAACTCCTCATCTGACTTCAATTGAAGAAGAGTTAATTCTACGCGGAATTCGTTACGAAATCTTAGCCGACGGTCAAGTCAATGTAATCAAAACTCAAATTGGTAATCCAGAAGTGAATATGGAAATTGTTCAGCTGGAAAAAGCACCAAAAATTGCTGTTTACACGCCTGGAGGCAAACAACCTTGGGATGACGCTGTTACATTGGTGTTAGAATACGCTCAAATTCCTTACGATAAAATTTATGACTCCGCCATTATTAATGGAATGCTACCTCAATACGACTGGTTGCATTTACACCACGAAGATTTCACTGGGCAATACGGTAAGTTTTACGCAGCCTTTGGATCTTACCCGTGGTACAAAGAGCAAGTGAGAGATTTAGAAGCTTCTGCTGCTGCATTAGGATTCAATAAAGTTTCTGAGTTGAAACTTGCCGTTGCGAGCACCATTAAAAACTTTGTAATTGGTGGTGGTTTTCTTTTTACAATGTGCAGTGGAACAGATAGTTTTGACATCGCACTAGCAGCTTATGAAACGGATATTTGTGAATCGGTTTTTGATCACGATCCTTCAGATCGAGATTGTCAGGATAAATTGGATTTTTCAAAAACGCTTGCTTTTGAAAACTTTGAATTAGTAAGAGATCCAATGCAATACGAGTATTCAGATATTGACGGAACATCTCTTCACAAACGAAATGAAAACACGGATAAATTTACCTTATTTGACTTTTCAGCTAAATGGGATATAGTTCCAACAATGCTTACACAGTGTCACACAAACATTGTGAACGGTTTTATGGGGCAAACAACTGACTTTAAGAAAGACCTCATTAAATCAAATGTACTCGTATTAGGAGAAGACGAATCATTAGGAACTGCGCGTTACTTGCATGGAGAATTAGGTCAAGGAACTTGGACTTTTTACGGTGGCCACGACCCAGAAGATTATGAACACCGCGTGGGAGATCCTCCAACTGATTTAGGCCTACATCCTAATTCCCCTGGGTATAGGTTAATCTTAAACAATATTCTTTTTCCAGCAGCAAAGAAGAAGAAAAGAAAGACTTAGTTGTTCACAAAGTTTGTACAGAGGTTTGGTTTTAAGTAAATTGTATGCTATAAACTTAAATACTTTAACTATGAAAAAAATCAAACTGAGCTCGTTAGCTTTGATTGCTTGCTCGGTCTTGTCACATTTTACTTACGGGCAAAACCAACAACTCAACCAATCACCTAACCTAAGCACTCCAGCAACACAAACCACTTTCCCTGCAAATACTGGAGTTTTTGGCTCAACAAGAACCGCTCCCAATGGATCCAACATCAACACAACAATCGCTAGTCCAATCAACTTGCAATCCGCAACACCCGGACAGCACTCATGTAAAACGTATGAACTAAACCAACAACATTACCAGGATAGAGGGATACTTGATGAGTTCAATCAGGACTACATCACTACTGCCCAAAGTATGGCAAATTATAATACTCCTAAAACGGCCGGAGTAAATGAAATATCTGTGATATTCCATGTCGTTCACAACTCAAATAACCCAGCTGAAAACGTTTCAAATGCACAAATCATGGCACTATATAATGATATAGTTGATGATTATCAAGCGTTAAATTTAGGCACTGTTAGAGCTGGTTTTGGATTTACACCTGCTGATGCAAATATAAACTTCTGTCTTGCTACTCAAACACCAGCAGGAGCTCCATTAGCAGAAATTGGTGTTGTAAGAGTTTCGACAACTGAAGATTTTTATGATTCTAATAATGGTGAAGAAAACAAAATGAAAAGTTCCGCTACTGGTGGTTCTCAAATTTGGAACAGAAGCAACTATTTAAATGTTTGGATTTGTGACATTACTAATGGCGCAGGATTTGGAACAGCGGGTTACGCCTATCGTCCTACTCCAACTTTATTGCCAGGTGCTTCAATCGACGGAATTGTAATTGACTACAATATTGGTATGGGCGGCAACGTCCTTACTCATGAAATTGGTCACTATTTGGGATTAGACCACGTTTGGGGAGGTTCAGGTAGCTGTTCAAGCGATGATGGATTTACTGATACACCAAATACAATTGGACCTGCTGATAACCAGCCTGGTTTCTTTTGCGGAATGGCTAACTTTCAGACATGTGGACCTGAAGTACAATATGAGAACTTCATGGACTATGCAACAGGTTGTTCTGCTATGTATACTCAAGAACAAGCTGATTATATGCTTCTAATTCTTCAAGGCCTCAGAAGCTCACTATTACTATCTCCAGGTTGCGATCCAACAAATACTCCTCCAAACTCTGCATTTGCATCGAACCCAAGTGGACCTAATCCAGTTATAATTCCTCAAAATGCGAGTGTTAGTTTTTACGATGCATCCACAAATGTACCAACAGGTTGGGCGTGGACTATTTCAGGAACGCAAGGAGTGGATTGGGCTTGGATCAATACAACAAACCAAAACACCCAGAATCCGGTAGCAGAATTTTACTCTATAGGTACTTATGATGTAACATTAACTGCGTCAAATGCATACGGACCTGATTTAACACCTGCTGTTGAAACAATGTATATTCAAGTTGTTGGCGCTGCAACAGGAAACAGCTGTGATACATTGAGAAATTGGGATCCAGTGGATGTTGCAACGAATAACTTCACATATTATAACGTAAACCCAACAAATGGTGCATGGGGTTATATTCCTGGACACAATCAAATAGACTTGTACGGCAATGGTTCTTCATTAGAAAGCACTTTGCAATATGCTGAACAATTCACATATTCTGGAACAGCTGAAGTGAGAGCATTAGAATTTCCTGTCTTTATTTTGGAAAACAACAGTGGAACTGGATCGGTAGATTTCATTATTTATGATAATGATAACGGAACAGAACCTGGTACAATCTTAGCAACGGAAACAGTAAATTTAGACGATTTAACTGTTGGTGCTTGGAATAACATTGAATTTACAACTCCAGCCAGTGTAACAGGAACCTTTTTCGCTGGATACCAATTGAATTACACACCAACTCAGGATACCATGTTGATTGGTATGAGTGGAGTAACAATATTAGGCGGAAATGATGCGTTTTTTATGGAAATGGATACTTATGGCTGGCTAGACGCAGGACTATTGGGTGTTACAGGGTCTATAGCCATTGATGTATTACTTTCAAATGGAACTCCTCCTGTAATGGATTTTACATCAACTTCAAATGAAATTTGTGTTGGTGGTGATATATTAGTTGATGGATCTATTTCAATAGATAATTTAGATTACAGATGGTATTTAACAGATGATCCTTGGCTTACTGATTTAGAAACATCTACAAGCTCCAGCAATACATTTAACTTCCCTTATGCTCCTGGGAATTATAATATTTATTTATTTGGAAGTGGATCATGTGTTAACCGCGGCGTATATATGCCCGTGACAGTATTTGCAGCTCCAACTGCAACTGTAACACCGACATCAACTTCTTGCGGAAACAATAATGGCGTAATTACAATTACTTCCCCGACTGGAGGTGGCGGAACATATTATTACAGTATTGATGGCGTTAATTATCAAACATCGCCAATATTCAATAATCTTGCTGCTGGATCATATACAATTTCAGTCGGAACATTAGATGCCGTTACGGGTAACACCTTGGGATCTGGTTGCATTACAACTTATCCAATTACTATTAATGCATCGTCACCTATTACACAGGCTGTAAGTGCCAATTCATCTATTTGTCCTAGTAGTTCGGCAACAGTCACTGCTTCTGGTGGAACAGGTTATAGTTGGTACAATGGAGCAACGTTGATAGCTTCAACTGCATCAACATTAGTTACCCCCCCAGTTACAACTCAATATTCTTGCTTAGTAACAAGCGGTGGATGCTCCGCAACTGTGTACACGACTGTAACGGTTAGAACACCTCCTACACCTCCTGCCGTCACAGCATCTGGATCAACAACTATTTGCGCTGGCCAAAATGTTGATTTAACTTCTTCATATGCCACTGGTAACGAATGGTCAACTTTGGAAACTTCATCCACAATTACGGTGTCAACAGCAGGACCTTTTTCTGTAACGCACACAGACGCATTTGGATGTGTTTCATCTTCGTCTACACCAGTTTCAATCACAATTAATCCAATTCCAGTGATTACTTCAGGAACTGCCACAAATCCTTCCGCATGTTCAACAGCTACTGGATCGATTCAAGTAACTGGTTCAGGAACTGGAAATATTTCATGGACAGGAACAGCTGCTGGTTCTGTCACTGGTGTAACATTGCCATATGTGATTCCGACGCTACCGGCTGGCTCTTATGATATCACTTTCCAAGATGGAATAGGATGTACTTCAAATACATTAAGTATTTCACTTTCTGACCCAACACCACCTGCTACTCCAACAATTACTGCAGGCGGTCCAACTACATTCTGTGCAGGAGGAAGTGTTTCATTAACTTCTTCGCAAGCGTCTGGAAATGTTTGGTCTGCAAGTGCTGGAAGTGTAACAGCTCAGCAAGTCACAGCAACAACTTCAGGTAACTATTCAGTAACTTATACGGATGGTTCGGGTTGTTCGGCAACATCTGCTTCGGTTCTTGTAACTGTTAATAATAACCCAGTAGCACCAACAATTACACCCAGTGGAGCGACTACTTTCTGCGCAGGCGGAAGTGTCAACCTTACTTCTTCGCAAGGAACAGGAAATGTTTGGTCTGCAAATACTGGTTCAGCGGTAACTCAAACTGTTCCTGTTAATACTTCAGGAAGCTACACTGTTACGTTCACAAATGGAAATGGATGTTCAGCAGTATCATCTGCGACTGTAGTAACTGTTAATCCTTTACCAGTTATTTCTGAAGGAACGTTAACTTCGCCATCTTCATGCGGTTCAGCAACAGGTTCAATTCAAGTGACAGGTTCAGGTACTGGTGATGTATCATGGACAGGAACCTCTTCAAGTTCTGCAACTGGAGTTTCGTTACCATATATAATTCCATCTCTTGCAGCTGGCTCTTACAGTATTACTTTTGTAAATGGTAATGGATGTTCTTCGACAGTATTAACTTCGAGTTTATCCGATCCTACTCCGCCAGCCACGCCAACAATTTCAGCGTCAGGTTCAACGACAATTTGTGCCGGAGAAACTGTAACGTTAACCTCTTCTCAGGCAACTGGGAACGTTTGGTCAGCTAATGCAAGTAGTGCGACAACTCAAGGCGTATCAGTTGCAAGTGCAGGAAGTTATACTGTTACTTATACTGACGGCTCAGGGTGTTCTGCTACATCTGCTCCTACTGTTATCACAGTTAATGCATTACCAACAGTTACGCAGTCAGCGTTATCGACAGTTTGCGTATATAATTCACCTGTAACATTATCAGGAGGATCGCCTGCGTCAGGAACCTATTCAGGAACTGGAGTAACTGCAGGTGCATTCAACCCAACAACTGCGGGAATTGGAACACATACAATTACTTATACTTATACAGATGGTAATTCTTGTATTGGAACTGCAACTGCTGACATCATTGTTGATGGTTGTGCAGCGATTGGAGAGAATAATCTTGACAATTTAAAAGTATATCCAAATCCAACCGAAAATAAATTGACAATTGAATTATCAGGTGATTTCACATATGAGATTACAGATACTAAGGGTCGAATTACAGAAAGAGGAAATGGAAATAATTCCGCGACTGTTAATACTTCAAATTACAGTTCAGGAGTTTACTTCGTGAAGTTAGTTTCTGAAACAGTTAATGCTACAATAAGAGTAGTGAAGAATTAATTCACTCTCATCAAAATCCTAAAAGGTGCGCTCAATTGAGTGCACCTTTTTTCATTAAGAACAATCACCACGTGCAAAATTGAGCTCAAAATAATGACTGAACAATCGTAAACTCAATTGAATATTCATATCTAATCAATCGATACTTATGCAATTTAACATTCAGCTTCATTGCATTCAACAAAAAAGCCCCGACACAAACTGTCGAGGCTTAATAACATAATAGCTGATATTTAGATATCGATATTAGCGTATTTCGCGTTTTTCTCAATAAACTCTCTACGTGGTGGGACTTCGTCTCCCATTAACATTGAGAATACTTGATCACACTCTGCAGCATTATCAATTGTAACTTGACGTAACGTTCTTTCCGATGGGTCCATTGTTGTTTCCCAAAGTTGTTCTGCGTTCATCTCTCCAAGACCTTTGTAACGTTGAACTCCAACTGAAGATTCAGTACCTGAACCTTTCATTTGTTGAATCAACACATCGCGCTGGTCGTCGTTCCAAGCATAATCAGATTTCGCTCCTTTTTTCACTTGGTACAATGGTGGCGTTGCAATATAGATATAGCCGTTTTCAATTAACTCCTTCATGTAACGAAAGAAGAATGTTAGAATTAGCGTCTCAATGTGAGAACCATCGACATCGGCATCACACATGATAATTACCTTGTGATATCTTAATTTTTCTATATTCAATGCTTTTGAATCCTCTTCTGTCCCAACACGAACACCTAATGCGGTGTAAATATTTTTAATCTCTTCGTTTTCGAAGATTTTATGTTGCATAGCTTTCTCCACATTCAAAATCTTACCTCTCAATGGCATAATAGCCTGAAAGTGACGATCTCTCCCTTGTTTTGCTGTTCCACCAGCCGAATCTCCCTCGACAAGGTATACTTCACATTCAGCAGGATCTTTAGAAGAGCAATCTGCCAATTTACCTGGCAAACCACTTCCCGTAAGAACACTCTTGCGTTGAACCATTTCTCTCGCTTTCTTCGCAGCTTGCCTTGCTTTTGCAGCTAAAATTACTTTTTGAACGATTGTTCGAGCGTCATTTGGGTGCTCCTCCAAGTAAATTGTAAGCATTTCACTTACTCCTTGGCTTACTGGCGCAGTAACTTCTCTATTTCCTAATTTCGTTTTAGTTTGACCTTCAAATTGTGGTTCCTGTACTTTTACAGAAACTACAGCTGTTAATCCTTCACGGAAATCATCTCCTTCAATTTCCACCTTCTCTTTTGCCAACAAACCTGAGTCTGTCGCATATTTTTTCAAGGTATTTGTTAAGCCTCTTCTAAATCCTGATAAGTGAGTTCCACCTTCATGAGTATTAATATTATTCACATACGCTTGTATGTTCTCTGTATAAGAAGTGTTGTAAGTCAAAGCAACTTCAACTGGAATACCGTCTTTCTCACCTTCAAAATAAATGACTTCAGAAATCAAACCTTCACGATTTCTATCCAAATACGCAGCAAATTCTCTTAAACCACCTTCTGAATGAAATGTTTCGGTTGGGGAATTTCCATCTTCATCTTGGTGACGCGAATCTTTAAGCGTCAACGTAATTCCTTTATTCAAGAATGCTAACTCGCGAATTCTAGCTGCTAAGGTGTCATAGCTATAAATTGTGGCTTCAAAAATTGAAGAATCAGGAGTAAACGTAACAATTGTACCAGTTTTATCCGATACGCCGATTTCCTTTACATCGTATTGAGGCTTTCCAATTTTATATTCTTGCTGGAAAATTTTACCATCTCTGTGAACAATAGCAGATAAGTCTGAAGACAAAGCATTTACACAAGAAACTCCAACTCCGTGAAGTCCTCCAGAAACTTTGTACGTATCTTTATCAAACTTTCCACCAGCATGAAGAACAGTCATTACAACCTCTAAAGCTGATCTTTTCTCCTTTGTGTGTATCGCAGTTGGAATACCTCGCCCATTATCGGTTACAGTTATTGAATTGTCTTCATTGATGATTACATCAATTTTATCGCAATGTCCCGCTAATGCCTCATCGATGGAGTTGTCAATAACCTCATATACTAAATGATGAAGTCCTTTTGTCCCAATGTCACCAATGTACATTGCAGGTCTTTTTCTAACCGCTTCTAATCCTTCTAATACCTGAATATTATCCGCTGCGTACTCATCTCTTCTCTTTTCTTCACTCATAATTTCATATTCAAAATAGGGCCTAAATCCAAAATTTCAATAACACACAAAAATAACGAACACTTCTCGCAATTAAAATTCGTACGGACAAAAGAATCGGTAACTTATCAACAAAATTGCGGTTAAATTGTTAATTAAGGGGAGATAAACTATTCATTCGTATAACTTCTGTACTTTTAATTTCGATTTGTTTAAAATAAACCACTGTTTTTGGAACATTATTTGCTCAATTACGAATAAACAATCATGAGAGTAATTTTATCGTTAATCATTTCACTTTTTCTCATTGTGCAAATTCAAGCTCAAGAAAAATTGAATGGGAATTGGTTAGGTGTTCTTCAACGCGCAGGACAATCATTGAATGGAGCTGCTCCATTTTATTTAACAATTGAAGGAAGTGAAACTACATTTTCTGGATTTACGAGGGAAGAAGTATATGACACCGACGATTATGCAGTAAAACAGATCAAAGGTGAAATTGAAAATAACGCCCTCAAGTTTCAGCAAACTGTAATCAGCAAGAGTAAAAGAAACCCTAAAATAAAATGGTGTCGTTTTGATGCATCATTAAAGTATAACGCAACTACTGGTTTTTTAGAAGGTGATTTCATAAGTAATGACTGCAAAAGATTAATCGGAACGATCAAACTTTACCGTGCAACTTATGCGTTTGCTCAAGGTGAAAAAAATGAAATTAGTCAACATTGGTTTACTCAAATAGTTAAGGATTTAAAAGAAGGACTATTCGCACCAGAAATAAGAAAAAAGGAACGAGAAAATTTTAAGTTTGAGCCTGTTTTTTTTGATTTTGACAAAGCTGAGATACGTCCAGAACATTTTGACTTCTTAAACCGATTAATCAAGGTTGTTAAGGGTCATTCTGACTTACGAGTAAACGTAATTGGACATACTGACGCTGATGGAACCGATACTTATAATGATGGTCTTTCTAAAAGAAGAGCTGAAGTAATAATAAACTATTTCGCGCAACGCGGATTGAACGCAGACCGCTTAGAATTTGATTTTAAAGGTGAAAAACAACCCATCGATTCCAATAATACCCCCGAAGGAAAACAGCGTAATCGAAGAGTTGATTTTAAATTCATTTAAAAATCTTACACCTTTCCTAAGAGTCCACTTTTTAAATTTTTATCGGCAGGAGATGTCCCTAACCAAATAGAAAACAACGCTTTTTTAAACTCTAAGCCTTTCATTACTCCTATCTTTACATCATTCTTTAACACTGTAACACCAATGCCTGGAGAATACTCTAAATGTATCTTATCCCCTACTTTGAACTGACCAGTGAAGAACGCCATAAACTTACTGATTTCATCTGAAGTTGCTTTTCCATGACTCGCCTTACCGAAACCTTCTTTGACTGTTTCAACGAATTTATCCTTTGTAACTTTACCAGAAACAATTTCAATATGCAATGCCAATTCATTATCATCCGTTATAATCTTTCCGGCATCCATAGAAGGACGAGTTAAATATAGCGCTGCAACATATAAATCGAATGTATATTTCTCTCTTAAACCTGAACCATTATAAATTACGTTTTTACCATTAACTGTTGTTTTCGGTGGAAAGGTAATTCCTGCAACTGTCCTTTTCTGGGCAAAAGCAGAAGTTACACCCAACCCCAAAAGGAAAAATAATACTATTGTAAACTTTTTCATCTAATTTGTTTTAATTATTTTAGCGAGCAACTAAATTACTTAAAAAATGAAAACTATTTACACTTATCTTGGTTTATTGACAATTACACTGGTATCTTGCGGTAATCCAAACGAATGGAATGACGAGCGTAAACAAATCGTTAAAGACAAGTGCGATAGCGAGTTATTCGACTGTGATTGTTTTATAAAGTCTACTATTGAATATTTTCCGAATGCACAAGACTATAACAAAACGTTAGAAAACGAGAGTAAAAATCAAGAAAAAGTTGACGCATACTGGGATAAACTCTATGAAAATTGCATGAAGGATTAATTGATCCTTTTAATATTTTAAAAAGTTACTCAATATATCTTTTCCACATTCTGTCAATACAGATTCTGGATGAAATTGGACCCCAAACATTTTTAAATCACTATTTTCTATAGCCATAACAACTCCTGAAATTGATTTAGCCGTAATTAAATAATCGCCGCTATCGTCTAATGCCCAAGAATGATATAAGCCAACTTCAAACTCACTTTTAATATTATCAAAAAGTAGTGAATTTTTCGTCTTAATGATTTCTGAAACACCATGTTTTACTTCAAGCTGATTATATAAATTTCCATTTAAAAACTCCCCTATCGCTTGCATCCCTAAACAAATTCCTAACACGGGAATATCACCATTTATATTTTTCAAAACATCCATAAGCACTCCCGCATTTTTTGGTAAACCAGGTCCAGGCGATAGAATGATGTGAGTGAATGACGAGAAATCCATCTCGAATTCATCATTTCTAACCACGGTAACGATACAGCCTAAACTTGAAATGTAATGTTTCAAGTTGTACGTGAACGAATCGTAATTATCAAGAAGTAATACGTGCTTCAAAAATCTCTTTTTTTTCATTAAACTTGCACAAAAATAACAAATGAAGAAGGCAATACAAATTCCTGGCGCTCCTGCCCCAATTGGACCTTACAGTCAAGCTATATTAAAATCAGGTACATTGTACGTTTCAGGCCAAATTCCGTTGAATCCAAAAACGAATGTATTGGTCGAAGACTCAATTGAAAATGCTACAAATCAAGTAATGCAAAACATTAATGTATTAGTGACTGAAGCAGGAATGACAATGGACAACATTGTAAAATGCAGCATTTTTCTAAAAGATCTAAATAATTTCTCAAAAGTAAATGAAATTTACAGCCAATATTTTCGTTCTTTGCCACCAGCAAGAGAAACAGTCCAAGTGTCTAAATTACCTTTGGACGTAGCAATTGAAATTTCGTGCATCGCTGTTTTATAATTTGGTAGAAAAATACACATACAAAATCAGTATTATCATCGTTAACTATAACGTTGAATACTTCCTAGACCAATGTCTTGATTCAATTGTAAAAGCGACTAAAAACGTATCTGCTGAAGTAATTATTGTGGACAATAATTCCGTTGATGGCTCACTAAAAATGCTTGAGAAGAAATACCCTCAATTCAGGTTAATTGCAAATAAATTTAATGGTGGATTTTCTAAGGCCAATAATCAGGCAATAAAAGAATCGAAGGGAGAATATGTTTTACTGTTAAATCCCGACACCGTAGTTGAAGAAGATACGTTTATCAAAACGATTGACTTCATGGACAAAACTCCATCAAGTGGAGGACTTGGTGTTCGAATGATTGATGGAAAAGGATGTTTTCTTCCAGAATCAAAAAGAGGACTTCCAACTCCGATGGTCGCATTTTACAAGATTTTTGGACTTTCCGCCTTGTTTCCTAAGGCAAAGCGCTTTGGTCAATATCACTTGGGCCATCTCCCAGAATTTGAAATAAATGAAATAGACGTTTTAAGTGGTGCATTTATGATGATACGTAAAAATGCGCTAGATAAAGTTGGAATGCTGGATGAAGATTTTTTCATGTACGGAGAAGATATCGATTTATCATACAGAATAACACTTGGAGGATACGATAATTACTACTATCCAGACACAACGATTATTCATTACAAAGGAGAAAGTACAAAGAAAAGTTCAGTGAATTACGTTTTCGTTTTCTACCGTGCGATGATCATTTTTGCGAAAAAACATTTCAGTGGAAAAAATGCTCAATTGTATTCTTTCCTTATCAACTTAGCTATCTACTTAAGGGCATCTTTCGCTATTATCGTCCGCGTAATCAAGCAGTTATTTTTACCATTAATTGATTTAACATATCTCGTTTTTGGATTGTATGCCTTGACCAATTACTGGGAAATATCGAACATTGAATTTCCCAGAGAGCTTATCGCTTATTCAATACCAATCTACGCTCTAACATGGCTTGCTACCACTCTGTTTAATGGTGGATACGATTCGCCTTATAGAGTTTTTAAATTTCTTAAAGGAGTGTTTTGGGGAACAGTTTTTATACTTCTAGCATATGCTATTCTGCCAAAATCATTGCAGTTTTCACGCTTATTCATTTTTACTGGAGCACTATGGGTAATTGTCTATTACCTGATCTCACGTATATTTTTACACTTTGCCATTGGCAAAAGATACAATCTAAAACTGAGAAGTAGAAAGAGATTTGCAATTGTTGGTGAAGCGAAAACTAGAGAGCATATAATTAATTTAATCAACGAAACAAACGAACATGTAGAGTCTATTGAATCAATTACAATTGAAGAAATTCAAAAAGGCAACTACGAAACAGATGAAATTGTTTTTTGCTCAAAAACAGTTGCGTATAGTGAGATAATTCAGACGATGTCACAATTAAAAGGTGTGCAAATTGATTTCAAAATAGCACCTAAAAACGCCAACCACATTATAGGTAGCAACTCTATTGATACAGCCGGAGATTTTTATGTTTTGAATATTAACACCTTGACTTCTTTGGAAAACAAACGGAAAAAACGCTTGTTTGATTTATGTGCTTCAACATTTTTGTTTTTAATATCCCCCTTATTAATTTTCTTTTATTCGAATAAGGTTTTATTTCTTAAAAATATCAGCTCTATTTTCATAGGTAAAATATCTTTTATAGGGTTTTCAGAAATCGCTGTTCAGCAAGATGTAAGACTTCCGAAAATTAAACAGAGTCTCCTGTTTCCTAGTGATATCAATAAAATGAGTTCACCTTCAATTGATGAAAAATTAAACTTATTGTACGCTAGAGATTACTCATTAAGAAAAGATTTAGCCATTGTGCTGCAGTCATGGAAAAAATTAGATCAATAATTCATCTTCGACTTAGTTGAAAAAAACGAAATTTGGGTTATTTTTGTACTCAGAAAAAGTCTTAGAATATATATAGTATGTCACAAATTGAAATTAGACTTCCTAAAATGGGAGAAAGCGTTACAGAAGCTACAATCACTAACTGGTTAAAAAATGTAGGTGATTCAGTAGCTCTTGATGAACCTTTGGTTGAAGTTGCTACCGATAAAGTTGATAATGAACTTCCATCGGAAGCTGAAGGAACGTTGATACAACGATTTTTTGAAGTAGACCAAGTTGCCCAAGTTGGTGATGTAATTGCTATTATTTCTACAGATGCATCTGCAGCTGCACCAGCGGCTAAGATTGAAACAGAAATTAAAGAAGTAGTTGCTCGGGTTCAATCGAACAACAGTACTACTCCAATCAAATTAGAAAACAATTCAAATTCAGATAAATTCTATTCCCCACTTGTTAAAAGTATTGCTGAAAAGGAAGGGATTACATACAATCAACTCGACACGATTTCAGGTTCAGGTCAAGGTGGTAGAGTAACCAAAAAAGACATTATTTCATTCATTGAAAATGGTGGGGCAAAAACAACGCCAGCAACTTTTGAGGTAATAGCGCCATCCACTAATGGAACTACTCCGGCACCGGTAGCAGCGGCAATCGGTAGCGGATTTTTATCTAACATTAAAGAACCTGTAGTTACTGTTGGACCAAATGATGAAATCATTGAAATGGACCGTATGCGCAAGCTTATTGCTGATCACATGGTTATGTCAACACATGTTTCTCCGCACGTGACAAGTTATGTTGAAGCAGATGTAACGAAAATTGTTAATTGGAGAAATAAAGTAAAAGATGTATTCCAAAAAAGAGAAGGTGAAAAAATTACTTTCACTCCTATCTTCATAGAGGCAATTGTAAAAGCAATAAAAGACTTTCCAATGGTGAACGTTTCTGTTTCAGGGACTCAAATCATCAAACGAAACAATATTAATATTGGAATGGCGACGGCTTTGCCATCTGGAAACCTAATCGTTCCGGTAATTAAAAATGCAGATCGCTTGAACTTAACTGGAATAACAAAATCGGTTAATGAATTAGCAAACAGTGCTAGAACAAATTCATTAAAACCAGATGATACTCAAGGAGGAACCTATACTGTAACAAATGTTGGTACATTTGGGAATGTAATGGGAACGCCAATTATCAATCAACCGCAAGTTGCAATATTAGCCTTGGGAGCAATTAGAAAAGTTCCTGCAGTAATTGAAACTCCAGACGGAGATTTTATTGGGATTAGACATAAAATGTTCTTGTCACATTCATACGATCACCGCGTGGTTGATGGAGCTTTAGGGGGGATGTTTGTTAAACGAGTAGCCGATTACCTAGAACAATTTGATGAAAATCGTGAATTTTAAATTTTAACAAAAAAACCAACCACTACCTCATTATAATCAAGAATATGAAAAAGACGTATGTATTTCTTATCTTCTCTTTGAGTCAGTTAATTTCTTTTGGTCAAATGACAAAAGAAGAAATGACAGAGTTTTTAAACTCAGCTTCAGAGCAAGAAATGCTTATTGAATGCTCAAGTATGATTCAGGATTACTATTATTATAATGCTGAAAAAATAACAGATAAATTATTAACAATTCAACCAGAAAATTCTAATTACAATTACCGAAAAGGATATTTGATAATTAATTCTAGAAAAGATTACATCGCAGCTATTCCATATTTAGAAAAAGCAATTAAAGATGTGAGTAAAAACTATGACATGTACTCAACTAAAGAGAATAGTTCACCTCCAGATGCATATTATCACTTAGCAGCTTGCTATCACTTGGATGAAAACCTTGACAAAGCAAAGTTAACATATCAGTTATTTATTGACAATAGTTTAAAAAAATCTGAACTGATTGCTGTAGCACAAATGAACATAGCTCAGTGTGATGTTGCAAAGCAAGAAATGGACAATCCAAAATCTATAGAAGTAAATAATCTAGGCAAGATAGTTAATACTGATATGCCTGAATATGCTCCAGCTGTATCTTTGGACGGTGGATCTTTGTATTTTACATCTAGACGTAAATGGGCTGATGATAGTTCTGAACCGTTTCGTGACCCAAGGTTACATAATTATCCAGAGGATATTTATGTAACTTATTTAGATGCTGATATTGCGTGGACATCTCCGGAAAAATTAGAATTCTGTAAAAGTAATTTGAACGAAGCAACCATTTCTGTAAGTTCTGATGAAAGACGAATTTACATATACAATGATGGTTCAGGTGGTGGAGATATTTATTATTCAGAATTTGCTACCAATAAATTTGAAGACATTAAAGAATTTACGAACAAAGGAGTTAATTCAAAAGATTGGGAAACGCATTGTTCTTTAACACCAGATGGACGTGACCTTTATTTTGTATCTAATCGACCAGGTGGATACGGTGGTCGTGATATCTACAGAATTGTTAAATTACCGAACGGAAGTTGGAGTGAACCTCAAAATCTAGGGCCAGAAATCAATTCTCCTCAAGACGAAGACGCACCATTTATTGCTGTTGACAACAAAACACTTTACTTTTCATCAAATAGTATTAAAAGTATGGGGGGATTTGACGTATTTGTTGCAATTCGTGATGATATGAACAATTGGTCTGCGCCGATAAATATGGGATACCCTGTAAACTCTACAGGTGATGACATTTTCTATACAACAACTTTTGATGGACAAAGAGGTTATTTATCTTCTTTCCGTAAAAATGGTCACGGTGAAAAAGACATCTATGAAATCAAAAATGATTACATAGACAATCAAGCAATCAGCAGTATTGGCGGAAAAGTCATTGTAACTGATGGTTCAGCTCCTTCCGATAGAATATCTGTTAGAATTGAATGCTTAGATTGTGATGACACCAACCCTATTTATCCTCGATTGATAAATGGAAGGTATTTTAGTTTATTGTCTCGTTGCAAAAACTACAATGTAATCTTCCTAGAAGGTGCTGAAGTTCTTGCTAAGAATCCAATCAAAACAAGTTGCGACCAAATAAACGACGCACTTAAAATGGATCACATTATTGGGAAGTACACGATTGCTGGTGTAGTATTGAATAAAACGACAAACAAACCAATTCAAGGTGCAAAAGTTGAGTTTTTCGACAATACGACAAGTCAATTATTTGAGACTTACACAACAGACGCACAGGGGAAATTTGTTTCCAATGCTGCCGATGGAAAAGATTATCAAGAGAAGCTTAATTACAAAATAACAATCAAAGCGAACGATTACATCTCGCAGGACGATGTGCTGAGCAAAACATTAGGCATGGAGCCGCTTATTGAAATTGAATACAAGATAAAACAAATGGAAATTGGCGTGGAAATTGGTGTTGAGTTAGCATTGAACCCAATCTACTTTGACATTGATAAATCGAACATTAGACCTGACGCAGCACTTGAACTTGATAAAATTGTGAAGTTCATGAATGAAAATCCTACTGTTTTGATTGAACTTGGTTCTCATACGGATTGCAGAGCATCAGAAGCGTATAATAAGGCGTTATCTAATCGAAGAGCTATTTCCTCAGCGAATTACATTAAGTCCCGTATTATCAGCGGTAAACGAATTAAAGGGAAGGGCTATGGAGAGTCTCAATTGGTTAATGGTTGTGGGTGTGAAGGTGAAATTATTACTGATTGTTCGGAAGAGCAGCACCAGGCTAATAGAAGAACTGAATTCAAGATTATCAAGAAGTAGACGTTAATAACTAATTATTGCTAATTTTCTTATTTTTCAATAATTCACTAAGTTTGTATATAAATTATTGAATAAACGTAACTTACAATTCTAAAAAAAAACCAGGCTCATGAAACCACAATTTCTGATTACGCTCACGACTTGTTTATTTATTGCGACATTATCTTTTGGCCAAGAAACAGCATTAGACGTACGTAGTAAAGCACTTAGCATGACAGAAATGCAATTGCTTACTGAAGCTTCAATGTACACTCAAGGGGGCTTTCTATACTTTGCTGAAATTTTAACAGATAGACTAATTACTTTCAAACCGGAAAGCCCAAATTATAATTATAGAAAAGGTTACTTGTCACTTGAAATTCGTAAAGACTATGTTTCCGCGATTCATTACTTGGAAATAGCGGTTAAAAGTATTTCAGCGAACTATGACATGTACTCCACGAGAGAACAAGATGCTCCAATCGATGCCTTGTATCATTTGGCTTCATGCTATCACTTAAACCAACAAATTGACAAAGCAGAAGAATACTACACCAAATTCATTTCAGAATCAAAGAAAAATTCTGAATTAATTCCTGTTACGAAACTTAAATTGACTCAATGTCAAATAGCAAAGCAGCAAATAGCTGCTCCAGTAAAAGTATTCTTAAGAAACATAGGTAATATAGTCAATACAGAATATGCTGAATATAGTCCAGTTGTATCACTCGATGGTTCAGCGTTATACTTCACATCAAGACGCCCATGGGCTAATGGTGAAACAGAGGCGTACAAAGATGAAACAATAAATCAATACCCAGAAGACGTTTATGTAAGTTACTTGGATTTTGATTCTAGTTGGACAGAACCAGTTCGACTAGAATTTTGTTTGCCAACTAGAAATGAAGCAACATCTGCGGTTAGTAGTGATGAACGTACAATCTATTTATATGAAGATACGACTGGTTTCGGAGATATTTATTATACAGATTTTTACCACGCGAAATTTGAAGACATTAAGAAACTAGAATTAGAAGGTGTAAATACAGACGATTGGGAAACTCACGCAATGATGTCTCACGATAAACAAATGTTCATTTTTACGTCAGATCGCAAAGGTGGTTTTGGTGGTCGTGATATTTACATGATGAAACTCGAAGGAGACCAATGGTCAAAGCCTGTAAATCTTGGACCTGGAATTAACGGACCAAATGATGAAGACGCACCATTTATTTCTATAGATAATAAAACCTTGTACTATGCTTCCAATGGTGCAAAAAGTATTGGAGGATTTGATATCTTATATAGTTCAATGAATTCAGATGGAACCTGGCAAGAATCAAAAAACATTGGATTTCCATTTAATTCTACTAACGACGATATATTCTATACGACTACAATTGATGGATTGAAAGGATATATGACTTCTTTTCGTAATGGTGGACAAGGTGATAAAGATATCTATGAAATTCAAAATGAATACTTAGGGGTGAATAATATCGCTGTTTTAAAAGGTAGAATTAAAACTGTCGATGACAAGCCAATTCCTGAAGATTTCGCAATTAACATTCGTTTAATATGTGTCAATTGTGACGATGCTGATTCACCGCGTTTGATCTATCCAAGACTTAGAGATGGTCTTTTCATGACGGCATTGCAGCCATGTAAAACGTACAAGTTGGAATACATGAACGTTACTGATGAAAAAATAATGGGTCAAGATGGATTCACAACGGAATGTACACAAGAATACCAAGAAGTATTCAAAGAACTGATTCTTGATGTTGACAAGCGAACTATCTTGATTCCTTCAGACGAAAAAGATCCAACAGAAACACCAGAATTCCAACCGCTAGAATTCATGAACTATTTTACTTACAACAAAAACGTTATATCTACTTCAGAAGGAGACTTGAAAGTATTTGTTGAAGGAATTGCAAAACAAATTGCTGATGGACGAGAGTCTGTAGTAGTAACTATATACTCTTCAGCTTCTAATGTTCCTACTTCAACGTTCGTAACAAATCAAAATTTGGCTCACGTGCGTGCTGAGAATATTAAGAAAGAACTTACGAAGTATTTTGATAATAATCCAAACCTTCAAGGAAAGGTTACTGTGATTGTTGGTTCAGAACTTGTTCAAGGTCCAGCATACGAAAAAGATGCTGGAAACAGAGACAAATACAAGCCATTTCAATATGTTGGCTTGAAAACAAACTAAAATTCAATAGAATTAAAAAAAGTCCGGTTCATCCGGACTTTTTTTTGTTCTATATCTCCCCTATTGTTATATTTGAAACTATGAATATATCTTTAAAAAAATCCCTTGCGATTTTCGATATTGAAGCCACAGGTTTAAGTATCACTAACGATCGAATTGTAGAAATTGCAATTGTTAAAATACATCCTGATGGAACGCAGACAGATTTTTTGAAACGTGTGAATCCAGAAATTCCAATCCCAAAAGAAGTAAGTGAAATTCACGGAATCTACGATGAAGACATTAAAGACGAACCAAACTTCAAAGGAATTCTTCCAGAATTGGAATTGTTTTTAACTGATGCCGATTTTGCAGGTTATAATTCAAATAAATTTGACCTGCCAATGTTAGCCGAAGAAATGCTTAGAGCAGGAAGTACATTTGATTTGTCAGCAAAAAAACACATTGATGTTCAAAATATATTTCATAAAATGGAGCAGCGTACATTAGTTGCAGCTTACAAATTTTATTGTGGGAAGGAATTAGTCAATGCACATTCAGCACTAGCAGATGCTAATGCAACATGGGAAGTACTAGATGCACAAATCAGTAAATATGAGGAAATTTCAAGTGATGTCGAGTTTCTATCTGACTTCTCACAATACGGTGATCTAGAAAGAGTAGATTTTGCAGGAAGACTTGCAATGAATAGTAAAAAAGAAATCGTTTATAATTTTGGAAAGCAGAAAGGAAAAACGGTTGAACAAGTTGCACAGAACGAACCAGGATATTATGGTTGGATGATGGACGCTGACTTTCCTTTGTACACAAAAGCCTGCCTTAAAAAAGAAATGGAACGAATTAAAGACAAAAATAGCGGATTAAATGATGGTAAAGACATCCAAGATAAGCTAAACGCACTAAAAAATAAATTCAAGTAATATGAAAATCATTTGTATTGGTAGAAATTATGCTGATCATGCAAAGGAGATGAATGCTGAAGCTCCAGGCGAACCAATGTTTTTCATGAAATCGGATATTGCATTACTTCGTCCGGGAACACCTTTTTTTTACCCTAACTTCTCGAAGGACATTCATTACGAATGTGAAATCGTTGTAAAAATTGACCGCGTAGGAAAGAATATTGCAAAGAAGTTCGCCCACAAATATTATTCAGAGATTGGTTTGGGAATTGACTTTACTGCGCGAGATTTACAACAAAAGTGCAAGGACAAAGGTCATCCATGGGAAATTGCAAAATCGTTTGAAGGAAGTGCTGCAATTTCTGGTGAATTTATTGATAAAACAAAATTAGATCTTGATTCTATTCAATTTTCAATGACTCAAAATTCAGTTGAAGTACAAAATGGAAATTCTTCATACATGCTCTTCTCTATTGATACGATCATCGCATATGTTTCGCAATTTATGACACTTAAAAAGGGCGACTTGATCTACACTGGAACTCCAAAAGGTGTTGGTTCTGTTCAGATTGGAGATGAACTAATCGGTTTTATAGGAGAAACAAAAATGTTTGACTTGAAAATTAAATAGTCACCTATTTTCCTTTTCCTTTAAAGATAATCAGAACCGTGTAAAGCATGATTTTAAAATCCAATGACAAACTTCTATTTTTCAAATACAGCAAATCAAATTTCATTCTATCTAACATTTGTTGTACGTTTTCTGCATAACCATACTTCACTTGTCCCCAAGATGTAATTCCTGGTCTTACTTTGGTTAATTCTAAAAACTGAGGCTCCAACTTAACGATTTGATCAATATAAAATTGGCGTTCTGGTCGTGGTCCAACAAGCGACATGTCTCCTTTCAAAACATTGATAAATTGAGGGAATTCATCCAGCCTTGACTTGCGCATAAAACGCCCTGTTTTGGTGATCCGCGAATCATTGGACGATGATAATTGTGGTCCTTCTTTCTCGGAGTCAACGTACATTGTTCTAAACTTAATAATTTTAAATGTCCCACCATTTTTCCCTATTCTTTCTTGTAAAAAGAAGATTGAGCCAGGTGAAGAAAACTTGACTAATAGTGCCAAAATCATATAGAGTGGTGTCAATAATACAACGGCAATTAATGAAACGAAAACATCGACTAAGCGCTTTACAGTTACTTGCCAAATCGGCATTACTTCTGTTGAAACATTGATCAATAGCGCGCCAAAAATATTACTCATCTCTACCGTTCCTGACAGTATATCGTACATATCAGGTAATATTTTAATGCGAACATTTGCACCATCAACGCGCGAAATAATTGTTTTTAATCGATCGTGTTCAACACTTTCTAAGGCAACAATAACCTCTTCTATCTCATATTCCTTAAGTATTCGTTCGACGTCATCAATATGTCCAAGATATTCTAACTGGTTTGAAAGTTGTTTATCCACACCATTCAAATTAATAAATCCGACAAACTGATGCCCAATTCCTTTAGGTAAATCGTTGATTTCATTGTAAATATCTACAGCCTTATCACTTCCCCCAATCAATAAAGTTTTGAAACCAGCTTTACGATCATGAATTTTCATTACAACGCTACTAACGATAATCAAACGTGGAATAAACACTAAAATAAATTGAATAATAAACAATAATCCAATTGCCGAATAATATTGGCGGTAACCTTTTATCTCATCATCGATTAGGAACAAAAAGAAGATACAAAGGGTTCCTAAAAGTGTCCCTAGAAATGTTAGATTGAATATTTTAAGACGGTGCAATCTGCGTACATCTTGATAAGTTCCTTGCAACATGTACAAGAAAACCCAAACCACTGGAATGATTATTATCCCAAGATAAAATGTAGAATTTACTGTGAATTCGGCCTGTTCAATTTTAAGTTTTCGTATGTAATAAAAACCTCCCCACGCCAATGAGGACGCGAGCCAATCGAAAATAATTAAATAAAATGTAAGGAGTCTTGAGTTCATTAAAAGTAAACCGCTTTTATATTGTCGATATTTACTTCGCCTATTGATTCATCTGCGTCTAAAAACGATTGAAATGAAAATTCAAAATAATTCGCACTTGTTGAGCCTGAAACAATTTCTCGCACGTCAATGTAAATTTTCTTCCATTTCACAGTACCTGTTTGCGCGTTAAGGCGGATGTTCACATTATCGGTGGCACTACCGTCATTGTTAATAGCTAATACGCCTGTTGTTAGTTGATTTGTATTGTGGTAATCCATCTCCAAATACACCTCTCGACCACGGGGTAAGTTCATGTTTAACTGACCGTTGTTATTTGCTATAGTTGATCCAACATAAAAATAATTAGTTGCGTCTAACCTAATCCTGCCATAACTTCCTTCGTTAATTGTTAGATCTAAAATGGATCCCCCAGAAATTCTTTCTAACGTAGCTAAGGAGCTTGGTCCCTGTGCTATATCTACAGTAGGATCCTCAAAATCTTCTATCCAAAACTTCACATTTGAATAATAGCGTGTAGTTGGATTAATTTTAGTTACTTCATTTTTCTCTAAATCAACAATTAATTCATAAGGCTCCACAAATGGGTAAATCTTTTTTGTTGCAGAAATTCCATTGTTTAGAATTGCTGGATAAATTTTAAAGGTATGAGCACCATCTTTTAGGATCGGTAGTTTAACTGGAAGTTCGAATACTCCAACTAAATCTCCATCTAAATAAACCCAAGCTTCAGAGAGATTACTTGTCAATTGCCCGGTCTCATTTGCAGAATTAGGATTCTCCTGTAAATCCCATTCAGAAATTTCAACCCAGGAAGGAGCTTCATTGTTTTTTATACACCCCATCAATAATAGGGAGACGAGTAAAAGTGAAAATATACTTTTCATACGCAGTTCTTAGTTTATACAAAACGAGTAAAAGTCTTAAATATTGTTTGTTAATTGCGCAGTTCCTTTTAATTTTTCGATAATTCTTTGCGCAACATCTAAGGCAGTATAACCATCTTCAATAGAAACAATTGGTCTTGAATCACTTAAAATCGATTCATGAAAATTAATTAGCTCTTCCTTAATCGCGTTAGTCTCTGTAATTGTTGGCTTATCGAATAAAATTTTCTTGGTTGGTTTCCCTTCACCAAGGTCAAAAACAATGTCAAAAGGATCTGGCTCACCTTCTACATCCTTCATTCTGACGACTTCCATTTGCTTCTCTAAAAAATCCACACTGATGTATGCCTCTTTCTGGAAGAAACGTGATTTACGCATGTTTTTCAATGAAATTCGACTTGCAGTTAGGTTGGCAACACAACCATTGTCAAATTCTATTCTCGCATTTGCGATATCTGGTGTTTCACTTACAACAGCAACGCCAGAGGCCGAGATTCGTTTAATTCCAGATTTTACAACACTCAAAATAACATCCAAATCGTGAATCATTAGGTCTAAAACTACAGAAACATCTGTTCCTCTAGGGTTAAATTCAGCCAACCGGTGAGATTCGATGAACATTGGGTTATTAAAATAAGGCACTGCAGCTTGAAATGCAGGATTAAAACGTTCTACATGTCCAACTTGCCCAATTACACCAGCTTCATGCGCCAGGTCAATTAAGCTTTTCGCCTCATCGATCGTTTCAGTTAACGGTTTTTCAATAAAAACATGGGTGCTTTTCCGAAGTGCTTTAGAAGTGCAATCGTAATGAGAAAGTGTAGGTGTTACAATGACAACACAATCAATTTCTTCTAACATTGCGTCATACGAGTCAAAACTTGTAATACCATAAGTACTAGCAACTGATGCTGCATTTTCTTTATTTGTATCAAAAAATCCAATTAGCTGAAAACGTTCCTTCAACTCCAAAATCAATCGAATGTGAATTTTCCCTAAATGACCTGCACCAACAACACCAATCTTTAACATTAATCTTTTATTTGTTACAAAAATAATAGAGATTCCCTTTATTAGTGCTAAATGGTTTCATTGTTTATCAACAGAACATTGATGATGAATGATTATTAATTTAATCGGTTAGTCGCGTTTAAATTAAGGTCTGCGTAATAACCTGTTTGTTTATTTGTAAAAAGCTTTGTTAATGTCGTGATTTGTCCTGTATGGTAAGAGAAATGTTCTATTACATGCACAATCGTGGAGAAACCATTCACTTTAAAACCTTGAATTTCAATTTCCGTTTTAAAAACATCGTCGCTTAGTTCGTTCAAGCAAGCTATCAATTGAGTCTTTAAATTTTCCAATAGGAAAATGAAATCTGCTTTTCGAATATTTCGATGTTCTTGAAATTCTTCATCTCTGCTTCTATTGTCTGGCTCCTTGCCCAATCCTGAAAGGATCCATTGACGAGCATTTCCTGAAAGGTGAAGGATTAACGAACCAATAGAAGGGATACTAGAATGCGGCAACTCCCACAACTGCTCTTCATTTAATAAGGATAAGCATTTATAGATTCGAACATACGATTCATTAAAAACGCGTACTTGAAACTCATCTACTATGTGTTTTTTTGAAATCATAATGTATTCAACTCGAATAGGTTATTATTTAAATTTAAAAAAAAAAATCTAAGATGTTTAAATTATTTCAAGATTTACATATCTTTGCGCTTCAATTACAAAACAAACAATTGTTAAAGTAATTACATGGTGGTTGTAGCTCAGCTGGTTAGAGCATCGGTTTGTGGTACCGAGGGTCGTGGGTTCGAGCCCCATCTTCCACCCAGAAAGGATTGTTAGAAATAACAATCCTTTTTTTATTGTACTTATTCGATTTCATTAGAATAAATACTAATTTTCATAAAAAACTTAAGAAGCTTGAAGTCATATATTATACTTGGTATTTACACTATCTTAATTGCCTACTACTTCAATGGCGACTCCTCAATTTTTGTTTTAATGATTTCTATCTTCATGGAATTAATCCTCTTATTCATTGGGGCTTTAATTTTGAAGAAAAGAGCAATTCAGAATAATGACTATGTTGGCGTTTCCGGTGCCTTTTATGCATTATTAGCTTGTGTGTTTTTTATTTACCCACTTACATACATGATTGGAATTGCATTTCGTGAATTTACATTTCCAGCAATCTATGGTTACCTTCAACCATTTGTTGATTACAAGTGGCAATTACTTGTTATGGGAGTAAGTTTAAGTATGGGTTATTTAATTGATTTTAAGACTTTACGGAACAACGCAATTGGTCAATTTATTTCTTCAGAAGTAATTCGCGTTAGTATGTTATTATTTGCTGTTGGCTTTGTTGGAATTGCGTGTGTCGAATGGATTGAAGATATGAATAACTTTTATCCTTCAGAGCAAATTGGAACTAACACTACTCTTTTTACATTTGAAAATAAAATGTTTCCAATAGTGCTAATTATTTTTGTGAGAATGGCAATTGAAGTTATGTACATAAAGCGACTTAATGCTCACAGTCCTAAATAAAATAAGGCTTCATCCAGATTACGGGACTTCAATCTTACCCTTTATTTCCTTATCATTTAATTTCAACTTAAAAAGATAAGGGCCGGATGGAGAACTGGAAAGCTCTCTCAATTCAAATTTGGATGTATTCGTGACTTTTTGCAATACCAGCAACCCTTGTGCATTGTGAATTTTCAACTCAGCTTCCTTCACAGAATCATTGTTGAAAAGTAAAAGAGCACCCGCATTTATTGATTGTGGTCTTACTTGATATGAATTCACAGCAATGTCTATGATGTTTATTTTTAAACTGTAAGTATAACCTGGAAATGTAATATATTGAAAAGATGCGAAATGTATTTAACATCTTTCATTCCGATTAATTCAAAATTTAGTGTATCTTGGCGACGACGTCCATGATAAAGTGTTCGTTTAAAGAGAATAAATGGACATACAAACTGTCAAGTTTAATGACAATGATAGACCAGATTTTTATAAAACATTAAGAAAAAGGGTAAATGCTCATTTTCGTGAAAATAATATATCTGTGCACGCAAATTTCAACATGAAAATCAAAACGATATTCATGCTAACAGTTTATTTTCTTCCACTTATTCTTATTGTTACAGGTGTGATCACCTCATTTTGGATGATTCTATTGATGTGGACAATAATGGGATTTGGCATGGCCGGAATTGGATTAGCCATTATGCACGATGCGAATCACGGGGCTTATTCAAAACATAAATCGGTCAATGACACAGTTGGATTTGTATTGAACTTTATTGGCGGCTATCATCTGAATTGGAGAATTCAACACAACGTTTTACATCATTCTTTCACAAACGTGGAAGGCTATGACGAAGACATCGAAAAACAAGGAATTGTGCGTTTTTCACCAAATCAAGAAAGAAAGAAAATATTTCGTTTTCAAATATTTTATGCGCCATTGCTTTACGGTATTTTGACATTGTACTGGTTCGTTTTTAAGGACATTGAACAAACATTTCGCTACCATAAAAAAGATTTACTTAAAACTCAAGGTTTAACTATACGTAAGGCCTTGATTAGAATTTTTTTTCATAAAATCTGGTATTTTGGATTGACAATTTTATTGCCTATTTATATGATAAGTGCTCCTTGGTGGACAATCATTATTGGATTTTTAATCATGCAATTTATTTGCGGAATGATTCTAGCTCTAATCTTTCAATCAGCCCATGTTATAGAATCAACAGAGTTTTTCAAAGTGGATGAAAACGGCTGTGTAGAAAACAATTGGGCTGTTCATCAAATGAAAACAACAGCGAATTTCGCAAACGGAAGTGTCATTTTCTCATGGTTCATTGGAGCACTAAATTATCAAATCGAACACCACCTTTTCCCAAATATTTGTCATGTCCACTACAAGGACATTTCAAAAATTGTAAAACGTACAGCGAAGGAATTTGATGTACCTTATTACGAATACAAAACATTCTATGGTGCTTTGAAAAGTCACTTTACCTTACTGCATCATTTAGGAACAGGTAAGTACGACAAGAACTTAGCCAAAACGGCATAAAAAAAGCGCCATCACTTCTGATAACGCTTTCAAAATTATGATTGAAGAATTATGAATTCATCTTCGCTTTGACTTCTAGCCATCCTCCTCCATTTTCACATTCTAATCCTTTTGCTTTAAAGTATTGAGTAGCTTGACCGCTTCTTCCACCACTTAAACAACAGAAAAGTACCGGTTGTTTCAATTCCATTATCTCTGTTTCGCGTTCAACAACTTCCTGCAATGGGATATTGATTGATCCCACAACATTCCCTCCAATAAACTCTTCACGTGTTCTAACGTCAACGATTGTATATTCCATATCTTCTTTTTTATTCAAAATTAACTAATCTCAATAGATCTAAATGTAGCCTTAGTTACACTTCTCTTCAAAAAACTGCCACAATGGGTCGTTTGGAACTGGAGCTAATATTTTAATCAATTCCTGAGAAGTCGGATGATTGTATTCCAATTTCCGTGCATGTAAGTGAATTGAACCGTCTTTATTCGATCGTTTTGCACCGTATTTCAAATCACCCTTAATTAAACAGCCTATCGTTGCCAATTGACATCTAATTTGATGATGACGCCCAGTTTCCAACTCAATTTCTAATAAATGGTATTTGTCTGAAGAAAGTAATAATTTATAGGACAGCACTGCTTTCTTGGAACCGCCTACTTCAGAAGTATGCGCGTACGATTTATTTTGTTTCTCGTTCTTTTTCAAGAAATGCTCCAATCGACCTGTTTTATGTTCAGGTGATTTTTCAACGACTGCCCAATAAACTTTTCGTGTAGATTTATCTCTGAATTGTTGATTTAAGCGTGAAAGACCTTTACTTGTTCTTGCAAAAACCAAAGCACCACTTGTTGGACGATCTAAACGATGCACAACACCGCAAAATACATTTCCTTCTTTGTTAAACTCAACTCGCAAATACTGCTTCACCTTTTCAGCCAATGTCTCATCCCCCGTTTTGTCGCCCTGAACAATATCAGAAGGTTGTTTATTGATAACAATCGTATGATTATCTATGTGGAGCACTTGGATCGGCATCCGATTAGTATTGCTCGTCTTCGTTCGGGAAATCTCCAGACTTTACATCTGCAATATATCGTTGGAATGAACCCAACATTTCTTGAAATAAATTGTGGTATTTACGCAAGAATCGAGGACTAAACTCATTGTTGATTCCTAACATATCATGTACCACTAATACTTGACCGTCTACTCCATTTCCTGCACCAATTCCGATAATTGGAATCGTTACTTCTTTAGCAACTTTAGCTGCTAAATCAGCCGGTATTTTTTCTAACACTATTGCGAAACAACCAGCTTCTTCCAATGCTCGTGCATCTTCAATTAAGCGCTGAGCCTCGTCTTTTTCTTTGGCGCGTACTACATACGTTCCAAACTTATATATCGATTGTGGTGTTAAACCTAAATGACCCATTACTGGAATTCCAGCTGTCAAAATTCGTGAAACAGATTCCAATATTTCTTGTCCACCTTCCAACTTTACTGCATGTCCACCCGATTCTTTCATAATTCGAATTGCACTTGATAACGCCTCTTTAGAGTTCCCCTGGTAAGAACCAAAAGGCATATCAACGACAACCAATGCGCGAGAAACTCCACGCACAACTGAAGAAGCATGATAAATCATCTGATCCAAGGTTATTGGAAGTGTAGTTTCATGACCAGCCATAACATTTGAAGCAGAGTCTCCGACTAAAATCACATCAATACCAGCAGTATCAATAATACGCGCCATTGTATAATCGTACCCCGTAAGCATGCTGATTTTCTCTCCATCATTTTTCATTTGTTGGAGAACGTGTGTTGTTACTTTTTTGACATTTGTATGAACAGACATAATTGTAAAATTTTAATCAAAACTAACTAAAACATATATTCTTTCGCAATTTTTCGAATTCTTTCATTAAAGTTCTTTCATGGAAAAATCTTGTTTGGAAAAAATAATTGTAATTTTGTCAAAAAAAGATTGAAATCGGGTATGTATATCGGATTTAATTCGTAATATTGCACCCCGTTTTAAACGGTAGAACAAGAAATTAAGCGACATGGATTTTATACAAGAACTTCAAAAAGAATTAGTTGAGATTAATAATCTTCCAGCATTTAAAAGCGGAGATACTATTACAGTTTCATACAAAATTAAAGAGGGTAACAAAGAGCGTACTCAGCAATATCAAGGTGTTGTATTACAACGCAAAGGTACAGGAACAAGCGAAACTTTTACAGTTCGTAAAATGTCCGGAAGCGTTGGTGTTGAGCGTATCTTCCCATTGAACTCACCATTTATTGAGGGAATCGTAATTAACAAGAAAGGTTATGTGCGCCGTGCTCGTATTTTCTACTTCAGAGAAAGAACTGGAAAATCTGCTCGTATTAAAGAAAAAAGAGCTTACGTTAAACCATAAGTCTCCAAAAAAATATATATAAAAAGCCTTTTGTTATTTAACAAAGGGCTTTTTATATATATTTAATCTATACTATGGCAAAACGAAGAAAAAAGAAGACTGCGCTCCGATTCACTACTCTTCTGCTCGTTCTGTTTATAGTAATCGGCGGCTACTTCACCTATCACTATTTCTTAAAAAAGGAAACCGCTCCAATTTCAATTTCAAAACTTCCTACTTTACCTGAAGGATTTAAAAGCTATGGCATTGATATATCTCATCATCAAGGTGAAATTGATTGGGATACGTTCTTCCAGCAAAGTGATTCAACCATTCGCTTTATTTATTGCAAAGTTACGGAAGGTGAATTACTAGAAGATAGGCAATGGCCAACGAATCATGCACGTTTATCGCACGAAAAAATACCGCATGGAGGATATCATTTCTTTCGTCCTTCCATTGATCCAACAATTCAAGCGAAACACTTTCTTAAACACTACAAGCACACAGAAGCAAGTTTACCTCCAGCACTAGATGTTGAAACAGAAGGTGTTTCAGACAAAGTACTTATCTCAAACATGAAAACCTGGCTGAATATCGTTGAAAAAGCTACTGGCAAAAGACCTGTGATTTATACTTCATATAATTTCTATTCAGAAAAATTTAAACATCACTTTGACAGGTATAAATTTTGGGTTGCAAACTACAGCAATAGTAGCCACCGATTCGTTGATGAACAAATTATTCATTGGCAATTTAGTGAAACCGGAGAAGTTCCAGGAATTAAAGGATTCGTTGATTTGAATTATTCGAAAATCGACTTCTAACTTCTTCTCGCTAAAGGCTTGAATGGAATTGACCATTTATTTCTAATTGCCAATAGTCTTATTGAGATTACCAAAGCAATCGAGAACATAGGGTTGAATTCAAGGGAAATTCCAAAATAATTTAACCCCGAATAGGCGATTGCTCCAGATAAACAGGCAAAAGTATAAATTTATTTTTGGAAAATCAGTGGTACTTGATTCGAAAGTACATCACGAATGACTCCACCAAAAACAGCAGTAACAACTCCCATCATAATTGCAACTAACAGTGATAGTCTGACCTCAATTGCTTTTTCCAATCCTAGCAATGTAAACACGCCTATTCCTATCGTATCAAAAACGTTCTTCTTAATTTCACCAATACATTCATAAAGAAATAGACCAAGGGAATTGTAAGGAGGATTACATAAATGTGAATATCGCTATTCATCGATCCAACTGGAGTTGCACCAATTAAAATGTCGCGCAATATTCTACTTCCAAGTGCTGTGACAAATGCTAAAATGATGACACCGAAAACATCAAACTTTCGATCAACAGCTGCCAGCACTCTAGAAACTGCAAAGGCAAGCGTTCCACATATATCTAATACAAATATTGGATTCATTTTTAAAAAAGGTATTGTTCTTTGAGGTTGTTATTAAAAAGGCAAAAGTAGTTTACATTCCTTCAATCACGAAATCTGTACGTCTATTTTTCGCTCTATTCGCGTCAGAAGAATTCTCCACTTTAGGCATCGTTTCACCGTATCCTTTTGAAGATAATCGGTCTTTTTTAACTCCCAAACTTACCAAGTACTCTTCTACAACTTGAGCACGATCTTCTGATAGCTCCAAGTTTTGATTATCGTCTCCAATATCATCTGTATGTCCCTGTATTGCTGCAGAGATAGTTGGATTCTCTATTAAGAATCGCGCAAATCCTTTTAAAATAAGTTTAGATTTTGCATTCAATACCGCTGAATTTGTAGTGTAAAGAATATCGTTAATTGTATATGCTTCTCCTACTTTAATTTCTTTAATGTTTAAGTCATTTCCACGAATCGCAAGGTCAGCTGTTACCGTTTGAGCCTTGATTGTTTCCTTTGTAATCACTTTCGAATCAAAGGCATAACCTTCTTTCTTAACAGTAACCATGATATCTTGTTCCTTGTTCGTCTTTACAATAGCAGCGTACTTTCCATCATCACCATTCACTTTTACTTCGGTTACTTCGTCAGAACCTTCGTAAGCAATTTCAATCTTGGCATCTTTTACCGGTTGCCCGTCTTCAGACTTCAATTCACCTTTCAATATTGCTACTGACTGCGGACGAGCTTCTTCGTATAATTCGAATGAATAAATATTCCATTTACCTCCAACACGAGAAGAGTAATATGCCAATTTTCCATCTAACGCGACAAAAAGTCCCAATTCATCATCCTCTGTGTTGATCGGATAACCAATGTTTTTAGCTTCACCCCATTTTCCATTTTCTCTTCTCATGTAAAAGATATCCAAACCACCAACACCCGGTCGTTCTTTTGTGCTACCAGAAACAAAGTAAAGTGTTTCAGAATCTTGGTGTAAAAATGGACTTTTATCCTTTCCTGGTGTGTTTATTTCATTGAATGGTCTCGCTGTGCCCCATTCACCCTTATTATCTCGTTCGACGATATAAATATCATTGTCTTGAGAAGTTGGGCGATTTACCGTATAAAACAATGTGTTTCCATCAGCAGACAAAGAAGGTTGCGCCTCCCAGCCGTCAGGAGTATTGATTTTAGTTCCCATATTTTGCAATGGAGTCCAAGAAAAATCATTTCCACCATTCCCTGAGCGCTCGTAAGTTGCGCTGTACAAATCGCAATTCATGTAAGGCTGACTGTAAACTTCTTCTTTTTTGCAAGCACAAATAATGATTTCCTTATTATCCACTGACAATGTTGCCGCTCCGTAACTCTGAAACGAACCATCGTTGAAAGGGTTCTTAAATGGTGAGCCACTGTCAAAATCGGTTACCATGTTGGGCCGTTTTGAAAATGTAAACTCTTCAACTACATTGGATCTAATATCTCCCAAATTTGCACGGTCTAATTTACGTGTGTAAAATATCAACTCATTGTCTGGAGAAATCATTGGAAAATACTCGTCTTTATCACTACTCACATTTCTAACAATCTTCGGCTCAAAAGGCACTTGATTCGATTTTACCGCAACATCTCTTTCTAAATCAGCTAAGACTTGATTTACATCACTAAGTTTCTTTGTATAATCTTCTGGATATCTATCCGCATTTGGATTTACGAATGCTTTGAATGCCTTAAACCATTTAATGGCTGTTGGCATGTCTTTTTGCGTGTAATAAATTACACCTAAGTAATACGCGCAATTGGCGTGGTAATTTGAACATTTATCCAATGCTATTGCAAACATTTCCGCTGCTTTTTGGAAGCTTTTGTCTCCCATGGAAGGGTTTGGATAAGTTTCGTAGTAATTCAATCCACTTTGATACGCATACATTCCGTATTCATAATAAACAGTAGCATTGCTCTCATCTGCTTCAATGGCTTCATTAAAACTTAAAACTGCCGTACGTGCGTCTTTAGCATTTACAGCTGTTTCGATCATTTTCATTATTTTTTTGGATGGGTCGACACATGCTTCAGACTCTTCTTGTGCGAAGCAAGTCAAGCAAAATGGAATCAGAAATAGGGAAGCGTAGATTTTTTTCATCAGCAACGATACTTATTTTTCTATGTGGAGAACTTCAAATTTCATACCTAAAATAGTATACCGAATTTTTTAAAAAAAGTTACACGAAAAAATCCCGTGAATTTGAATGAATTTACGGGATTAATAAATATTAAAACTTAAGCTTTATTCCTATTTCACTTCTTGTGGGTTTTTAACTTTCACATTCGTCAAAGCTAATTCCAGCACTTCGTCCATTTTTGTGACATAATGAAACTTCAATCCTTTTAAATAGTCTTGTTTGATTTCATCAATATCTTTTCTATTCTTTTCACACAAGATGATCTCCTTAATTTCCGCACGTTTAGCTGCAAGAATTTTCTCTTTGATACCACCAACAGGTAAAACATCACCTCTTAAAGTTATCTCACCTGTCATTGCAAGATTCTTCTTTACTTTTCGTTGACTAAATACAGAAGCCAAGGACGTTAGCATCGTAACTCCAGCACTTGGTCCATCTTTTGGTGTCGCTCCTTCAGGAACGTGCACATGTATATTATTTGTATCAAAAACACCTTGTTCCAAACCAATTAAGTTGCTGTGTGCTTTTAAATACTCTAATGCAATTACAGCAGACTCTTTCATGACATCTCCCAAGTTTCCAGTCAATGTCAACTTTCCTTTTCCTTGTGTAATGGAAGATTCAATGAATAAAATATCACCACCGACACTTGTCCATGCCAAACCAGTTACAACTCCAGCAACCTCATTGTTGTCGTATTTTGTTCTACCGCGACCAGCGCCAAGAATTGGAAATAAGTCTTCTACTCCAACTTTCACAACGTATTCTTGTTCCATTGCAATTTGACGCGCTCGGTTACGAACTACTTTAGCAATCATTTTATCCAATCCACGAACTCCAGACTCATTGGTGTATTCTTCCACCAATTTTTCAAGCGTTTTCTTATCAATTGTGATGTTTTTCGCTGTAATTCCGTGCTCTTTAATTTGTTTTGGAAGTAAGTGACGTTTCGCAATTTCAATTTTCTCTTCGATTGTGTAACCGTTCACTTCAATGATCTCCATTCTATCTCTTAACGGAGCTTGAATGTTTCCTATATTATTCGCTGTGGCAATAAACATGACACGCGATAAATCATATTCTGTTTCAATGTAATTGTCGTAAAAAGTCTTATTTTGCTCAGGATCTAACACCTCTAAAAGTGCCGAAGAAGGATCACCGTGATTACTTCTACCCAATTTATCTATCTCATCCAGTACAAAAACAGGATTACTAATCTCCGCTTTTTTGATGTTCTGAATAATACGTCCTGGCATAGCACCAATGTATGTTTTTCTATGTCCTCGAATCTCTGATTCATCATGCAATCCGCCTAAAGACATACGAATGTACTTTCTTCCTAAGGCTTCAGCAATCGATTTTCCAAGTGATGTTTTACCAACTCCTGGAGGTCCGTAAAAACATAAAATCGGTGACTTCATGTTTCCTTTAAGCTTTAAAACAGCTAAGTATTCTAAAATACGCTCTTTTACTTTCTCTAAACCGTAATGATCGCGTTCCAATATTTTAGACGCACGATTTAAGTCCAATTTATCCTTAGAAAATTCATCCCACGGCAAGTCTAACATTAAGTCTAAATAATTCATTTGCACTGTATATTCAGCACCTTGTGGATTCATTCGACTTAACTTGTCCAATTCTTTGTAGAACAATTTTTCGACAACCTTATTCCATTTCTTTGCACTTGCGCGTTCACGCATATCCATCACGTCCTGTTCTTGTGGATTATCACCCAGCTCGTCTTGTATCGTACGCATTTGTTGGTGCAAGAAGTACTCACGTTGTTGTTTGTCTATATCCTTGCGAACTTTCGTTTGGATTTCATTACGCATTTCCAATACTTGAACTTCAAGTGTTAAATGCTCCAATACCATTTCTACTCTTTTCTTAATGTCCAACTCGTTCAACATTTCCTGTTTTTTGGAAACGTCAGCATTCATATTCGATGATATGAAATTCACTAAAAACGTTGGACTATCAATATTACCAATGGCAAACGAAGCTTCAGAAGGAATGTTTGGACTTTCTTTAATGATTTGAAGCGCCAAGTCTTTGATCGTCTTGAACATTACTTTCAACTCCTTATCCGTCGCTTTAACCTTCGTTTCGCTCAACATTTTCACTTTCGCCTTCATGTAAGGTTCAGTTTCTGTTGGTTGAAGTACTTCAAATCTTCTTTTCCCTTGAATAATTACCGTTGAGCTTCCGTCTGGCATTTTCAGCAAACGCAAAATTTGTGCAACGGTTCCTACTTTATGTAAATCAACAAATTCTGGAGCTTCGATCTCTTGGTTCTTTTGAGAAACAACCCCGATGATTTTATTTCCTTTATTTGCGTCTTGAATCAATTTAATGGATTTGTCTCTTCCAACTGTGATTGGAATTACAACACCTGGAAAAAGGACATTATTCCTCAAAGGTAAAATCGACAATTCATCAGGATACTCCTGATTATTCATACTTTCCTCTTCTTCTGCTGTAATCAATGGAATAAACTCGGCTTCTTGTTCCGATCCGTTGGACATTTCTAAAAATCTATCGTCAAAAAAATCACTCATATACTTTATTTTCTACCGTCAAAGTGTCATACAAACGCACTACGCATTTATCAAAATAACTTAATTCTGTGGTACCAGGTAATTGGCAAAGGTTATGCCATGTCCGATAAGACTGCAATTTTGTCTTACTTATTTGCTTCGGTGCTAATTCGTGGTGTCAGCAATATGCTTTAATATGGAAACTTCTGAATTGGACAATTGCAATCCTCTACGCTCCATCATATTGTTTGCACTTTCAACTGCTTTATCAAAATTATAGTGTTCGCCAGATGCGCCCCATTGAAACGAAGGGATATATTTGTTTGGAAATTCAGCTCCAAATAAATTAGATGATACGCCTACAACCGTCGCGGTGTTAAACATTGTGTTTATACCTGATTTGGAATGATCGCCCATTACCAATCCCATGAATTGAATATCTGTTTGTACTTGTTTTTTTGTTCGGTAGGAATAGGTCTTCACCTTTCCATAGTTATTTTTAAGGTTTGACGTATTCGTGTCAGCTCCTAAATTACACCATTCACCAATCACCGAATTCCCAAGGAAGCCGTCATGTCCTTTATTAGAATAAGCTTGAAAAATCACGTTGTTCAATTCACCTCCAACTTTACAGTGAGGGCCAAGCGTTGTTGCTCCATAGATTTTCGACCCCATTTTCAATGCACTTTCTTCGCACATGGCCAAGCCTCCACGCACCGTAGAACCTTCCATTATTTCAGCGTTTTTGCCGATGTAAATTGGACCGTTGGTTGTGTTTAATATGGAGGCTTCAACTTTCGCTCCTTCCTCTAAAAATATATGCTGATGATCTCCAATAATTGTATTTGTTGAAGAAAGCTGAACAGAAGTTCGTCCTTTTGTAATTAAATCAAAATCTGCTTTTAAAACAATATCGTTTTTCTGAAAAATATCCCATCTATGTTTTAGAAACAATGGCTTTTCACCTTTAAAGTTGATAATAACTTCTCCCGTACCACTTTTGGCAATCCAGGCTCCATCCATGATCAACTCTTCGTTTCCTCTAAGTGCTATAACCGCCGCTACAACATCTACATTTGGAATCATACAAGCATTTACGACAATTGCATTTGCTTGAAGTGGAAATTTTTCAGCCAAGTAATCTTCTGTCTCAAAAGAAATCGTCGCATCTTTCACCCAAAACTTCCAACGCTCAGCATTGGTGAAAATCCCTATTCGAATATCACCAACAGGTCTTGTTAATGTGATTGGAGCAAACTCTAAATGTTTTTCGTTATCGTGTAATTGAATTTTCATGAGTTATGATGGTTGTTTCGTAGAGAATATATATATCCCACTAAAGGTAATGAATGCATTTAAAATAATGATTTCAAATCCAAATTTATATGCGCCAAATATTCCATTTTCTCCAGTTGGAATTCCTGGTGCACCTGCCGAAAAATACCAAGCGATAAATGTCAATGCAATTGAAGCCGCACAAAGTATTGGAATTAATTTATCCTTCACTTCTCTTTTAGTCAAGATGCCAAAAAAGAACATTCCAATCAATGGACCGTATGTGAACCCTGCAAATTTCATGAGTAAACCAATGGCAGATTCGTTTGTAGTATAATTCAATAATATCACAGTTAAAATGGTAGCGATTGACATTCCGACATGCACAATTTTTCGTGTTTTTTCAGGATTTCTTTTCGTCTTAGAAACGTTTTCCATTAATTCATCCTTCTTTTCGTTTACGCCTAAAAAATCAACAGAAAAGGAAGTCGTAAGTGATGTTAAGGCTGAATCTGCACTTGAATAAGCCGCTGCAATTAACCCAAGTAAAAAGAGGATTCCAACCAGCGGTCCGACGCCATCACTCAATGCGATTGAGGAGAAAAGTAAATCTGAATTCGCGTATGTAATTTCTGGATGCATGTCTGCGTACATGTACAATAAAGCTCCTAAAAACAAAAACACGAAGTTCACAGCGGTCAATAAAAATGCCATTGAAATCATGTTCTTTTGTGCGTCTTTTATGTTTTTACAAGTCAAATTCTTCTGCATCATATCTTGGTCTAATCCAGTCATACCAATCGTGATGAACATTCCTCCAAAAAAGTGTTTTAGAAAATGATTGCTTCCCATAAAATCATCGAAGAAGAAAATCTTAGAATAATTACTTTGATTCACTGTCGAAATAATGGAAGCGTTGTCTGGCAAGTTCAATGCATCACTAATAAACCAAACAGTCAATATTACAGATGCCAACATAAATGTCGTTTGCAAAGTATCCGTCCAAACAATTGTTTTAATTCCCCCTCTGCTCGTGTAAATCCAAATTAATAGCACAGAAATTACGACTGTGATTTCAAACCGAATTCCCCAATCATTAAATAAGATAGACTGTAAAACATTAGCGACAAGCAACAATCGAACTGAGGATCCCAATAAACGAGAAACCAAGAAAAATGAAGCGCCTGTTTTGTAGGTCCAAACCCCGAATCTGTCTTTTAAGTACTCATAAATCGAGGTCAAATTCATCTTATAATACAAGGGAAGTAAGATGTATGCAACGATAAAGTATCCAAACAAATACCCGAAAACAGCCTGCATATAGCTGAATTGATTGGTTTCGCTTCCTACCCATCCTGGGATAGATATAAACGTTACTCCACTCAAAGAAGCGCCAATCATTCCATAAGAAACTATATACCAAGGTGATTTGCGTTCTCCCAAAAAGAAACTTGAGTTATCTGCTTTTCTCGACGTTAAAAAAGATATCCCAACCAATACTGCAAAATATGCAATTAGAACGATTACTATTAGTGTTGTTGACATTGAACCAATTTAGATAGTAAATGTACTAAATGGCATCTATTTTGATACAAACGGCACGATTAGCTTTCAACAACGCACCTTTAACAAGTAAACTTTTTCAAGATGACCAGACTACTGAACACCTTTACACTCTTTCTATTAATTTCGACTTCTTGTACCTCTCAAAGTACTACTGACGAAATGTTGGCATCAGATGAAGCTACAAACTCAATTGCAATTTTAAATCCAATTGGAACAACAATTTCAACACGCTTTAATGTTCCTAATGGATTTGAACGAACGGCAGAAACTGAGAATAGTTTTCAATACTATTTGCGTAACTTACCTTTAAAAGAAGATGGTTCAGACGTTTTATATTACGATGGACGAAAGAAATCCAATTTAGTTTTTTCGGCAGTTGTTGATTTAGAAATTGGAAAACGAGATTTACATCAATGCGCTGATGCTATTATGCGGTTGCGTGGTGAATACCTCTGGAATAGCAAACAATACGACAAAATTCATTTTAATTTCACCAACGGATTCCGTGTAGATTATTCCAAATGGATGCAAGGTCAACGCGTTGGATTTGATGGCAACAGAACTTACTGGAAAACTGGAGCATCTGCCTCCAATACGTATGATTCATTCTGGAAGTATATGGAATTGATTTTTACATACGCTGGAACTTTATCCTTAGACAAAGAATTGAAATCAGCTTCTATAGAAAACATGAAAATTGGGGATGTTTTTATCAAAGGTGGCTCTCCAGGTCACGCTGTTATTGTCGTTGATATGGCAGTTAACATAACGACGGGAGAAAAATTATTTATGCTTGCGCAAAGTTATATGCCGGCGCAAGAAATACAAGTATTAAAAAACTTAAATAAACCAGAATTAAGTCCTTGGTATTCAATAACTAAAATGAAATATTTAAACACACCTGAATGGGATTTCTCTTCCGATCAATTAAAGTCATTTTAGTTAAATATAGTTAACTATTTACCGTGGTATATAGTTAAAATGTTACTTTTGCATTTCATGGCAAACAAATCAACAGAATTCGGAGACCAACCACTAAAATACTTATTACGAAAACAGGCAATTCCAGCATCAATTGGAATTTTAGTGATGTCTATTTACGGAATTGTAGATACGATATTTGTTGGGAAATGGGTAAGTACACTCGCGATTGGTGCAGTCACAGTTGTGCTACCTATCCAGTTCCTCATTTCGAGCATAGGAATGGCAATTGGTGTTGGTGGATCTTCAGTAATATCTCGTTCTCTTGGAGAAGGGAATACGAAAAAAGCAAATAAGACATTCGCCAATCAAATTACACTTGTTGTTGGATTGTCTAGTTTATTTCTAATTTTTGGTTTAATCTTTTCCGAAGAAATATTACGCATTTTTGGTGCGAAAGGCGGAATTTTAAAACCTGCCCTCGCCTATTTTAATATCATCTTAATTGGTCTTCCATTTCTTTCTTGGGCAATGATGACGAACAACGTTATTCGTGCAGAAGGTCATCCAAAAATTGCCATGAAAGCGATGATGGTTCCGGCATTCTTCAACCTCGTTTTAGATCCCATTTTTATTCTTGTTTTTGATTGGGGAATTGAGGGGGTTGCTTGGGCTACAACAATTTCTTTTATTGCCAGTGCAGGATACACTTCTTATTTTTTCCTGTCTGGAAAATCACAACTCAATATAAAAGGATTCAACCTATTTTCAATTGATCGAAAAATAGTTTCTGAAATATCGGGAATTGGTTCTGTAACATTAGCGCGACAAGGAGCAATTAGTATTTTATCCATCGTTTTGAACAATAGTTTAGTGATTTTCGGAGGTGAAATAGCGCTTTCAGCCTTCGGAATTATCGTACGTGTAATGATGTTCGCCAATTTCCCTGTTTTCGGAATTACGCAAGGCTTTCTGCCGATTGCGGGCTACAACTATGGTGCAAAGAAATTCTCACGAGTAAAGGATTTAGTGACGATGGCAGTAAAATATGCCACTTATATTGCGATTGCTATTTTTATCCTCATCCTATCATTTGCTCAAGAAATTGTGGAACTATTCACCAATGACGTTGAACTGATAAAACTCACCGTTCCAGCATTGCGTATGGTGTTTATTGCGACACCACTAATTGCCATTAATTTAATCGTGAGTGGTTACTACCAAGCGATTGGAAAACCTTTCCCAGCTATGATGTTGGCTTTATCGAAACAAGTTTTCACCTTAATTCCTTTGTTGCTGATCCTATCCTACTTTTTCGGATTGGATGGAATTTGGTACTCTTTCGGAATAGCAGATTTCTTAACTGCCGTTATCAGTTTTATGTTCTTTAGAAGTGCTTTAAAGAATTTGAAAACGAAGAGTTAATCAACTTTTTCACCACAAAGAATCAAAGAAAAAAAAATTGAGGAAGAAACAGCACTTTGAACTATTTGAACTGATTACAAAGGTTGGAAGCTGTGATAGTTGTTTCTATCGATCAAAACAATTTGATATTTTGAACTGTCAATTTTATTTGAAAATTTAAGACCTGCAAAACCACAACCGATGACAACGATTCTTGGGAGGTCAAATTCTGGAATGTTCATGCTCCAAGAAAAATGCTTCACATTACGTGAAAATGAATAAGCTAACTACTGCTATAAATTTAATCATTTAGATTCTTTCAGGTTCGAAATTCATCCTAAATTTTAGTTGTTTTTAATTATAAAAACCCAAGTCCTACTGGATTGTTCAGCATCCAACCTGTCAAGCTGAAACGTTCATTATGTGTCAACGCAACTTCGTGTTCCAAACCTGCACTTTTAAACAATATCAATCGCGACTTTATTGGAGCCACTTTAATCGTTTTTTCATCCTTGTAAATAACCAATTCACCTTCGTGTTCTTCTTTCCAGTTTGGATTCAAGTAAAGCACAAATGATAAAATACGATTATTTCTTTCTTTGAATTGATCCACATGTCGCTTATAAAATGAACCCGTTGGATAATACGCTAAATGACATTCTACGTCCGAAATACTTAAAAAACAAAAGCGTTTTACCTTTGAAACAAACTCGTTCATTTGAGCAAAGAAAGGTTGAAGTGCCATATCTCTCGATTCATCTAACCAATAGACATAATCTCCTCGTATCTGCTTGTCAACTGTATAGGTGCCAAGAGCGCCAATTCCCGCCTTCGCCAGGTCATCTTCAGCTAAACGTGCAGAGAAATAGATAGAAACAATTCCAAACAATTCTTCTGAAATGAAATCGTCGATTATGACATAATCATTTTCCGCTAATTGATCTAGCCAGCTGATATACGTTTCATCTGAAAAAAAATTCATGGTGTCTAAAAAAGGTGCGTGAAACTAGTCATTAAAACGACTGGTGTGCTATTTTAGAGAAGTATAATCAAATGGGATTTGTACATTTAGCCAACAGAATTTATTAAACCCAGTCACAACATGAAAACTACTTCTCTTATTATCTTTTCAATTCTATTACTTACCAGTTGTAAAAGTTTGAAAATGGTCAAATTAATGACGAAAGGTGAAATCGAACAACAACAATTTATCAGTGAAATTCCGTTTGAGTGCGGCATGGGATTAATCATTATTAAAGTTACGATTGAAGGCAAAGAATATGACTTTCTCTGCGATACTGGAGCCCCAAATGTCATTTCAACAGAACTTGCTCAGGAATTGAACATAAAACCATATGTCTTAAATAAAACAGTCGATTCACAAGGCAAAAAAGAAGAATTAGAATATTTACTTCTTCCAAGTGTAAGAATCGGTTCCGTTGACTTTCTCAATACAGGAGCAGCCGTTGCGGATTTGAATCGATCAAGCGTAATAGCGTGTTTAAATATTGATGGAATAATTGGCGCCAACTTAATGCAAAAAGCCATTTGGCAATTAGATTATGAAAATCAAGCTTAAGCACTTGTCCCGTTACAGTTAAACTTGGACTTAGAACCATGGAGATTTAGATGTGGCAGAAGGTTTATACGGTGACCAAGCATTGAACACTTCTAATCCATTGGTAAAAAAAGGACCAATTATAATTGATCGAATTACGTATTATTTCGAGTAAAATAGACTTCAAGATTTTAAGACAAAAGATATTAAGACTTACTATTTAGAATCTATATGAATATTAGGGAGACGTCGTGTCAACGCCACCAATTCATATCTTTGTAAACAAACAAGAGCAACAATGGAAAAAGAACTAGCGAAAAGAAGCAACGGAGTATGTGAAATCTGTGGATCAACTGAATCATTAACAGACTACATTGTCCCGCCTCGCACGAATTCCACGATGGACAATTCTATTCACATCTGCCCTACTTGTAATACACAACTCAACGATGAAGAACAGATTGTTCCAAATCACTGGAGATGCTTGAACGATAGCATGTGGAGCGAAGTTGAAGGTGTAAAAGTTGTTGCTTGGAGAATGTTGAACCATTTGAAAGCTGAAGGTTGGCCGAACGATTTATTGGAAATGATGTACATAGAAGATGAAACGATAAAATGGGCACAAGAAGGACAAAATGACGACCAATTAAAACATGTTGATAGCAACGGAGTTGAACTACTCACGGGAGATTCAATTGTACTGATAAAGGACTTAAAAGTCAAAGGAGGTGGATTTACGGCTAAACGTGGGACTGCCGTTCGAAACATTCGTTTGGTACACGACAATCATTTACACATTGAAGGTAAAGTGGACGGACAGACGATTGTTATATTGACAGAATACACGAAGAAGTAGGTTTACGGAAAATAAAAAATAAAAAAAAGAGAAGTTTACACTTCTCTTTTTTTGTGAGTTCCGTTTTGATTATAAAGGGGGAGGACTTGTAAAAAACTCACATCTTCACAACAACTCCTTTTTCCCTTCTAGCTCTTCGGCTTATTAAATTTCTTTTTCTTATTGTAGAAAGGTTTTTTCTTTCCTCCTCCAGAATGAGCAGATTTTTCTCTCCAAGCTGGACCTTCGCCAAATTCTTCAGGTGGACTATACTTAGGAACAGCCATTTCAATCAAACTTTCTATTTTCTGCATGCGTTGCATGTCCTTATCATTGACTAAAGTTACCGCTTCACCTTTCGTGTTTGCTCTAGCTGTACGTCCAACTCTGTGCACATAATCTTCAGCATCGTGTGGTACGTCGTAATTGATCACCATGTTGATCTCCTTGACATCAATTCCACGGCTCATTACATCTGTTGCAACTAAAATTCGAATACGTTTCGAACGAAATCCTCTTAACACTTCTTCACGCATATCTTGCTCCAAATTGGAAGAAATACCATGCGCTGGAAATCCTGCTCTCTTCAACGATTTCACGATTTCAGAGACTTTGCTTTTTGTCGAAGTAAAAATAATGATACTGTCAAAATCTTTTCTTTCTTTCAACAAATGCGCTACGATTTTCACTTTCTGATCATCGTGCGACATGTATACTTTTTGATCAACTCCAGCAGCCGGTTTCGAAATCGATAATGAAATTTCTTCTGGGTTTTTTAATATTTTCTGAGCCAATTGACGCATACTAGGCGCCATCGTTGCGCTAAACAATAACGTTTGGTGCTTTTCCGGTAGATAAGAAATGATTTTCGTCAAATCATCAATAAATCCCATGTCCAACATACGATCCGCTTCATCCAACACAAGGTGCTTGACTTTATCAAACTTCACATATCCTAATTTCAAATGCGAAAGTAATTTCCCTGGTGTAGCAACAATGATATCTGTTCCTGAAACCAACGCTTCTTTCTCAATCTGCCAATCTTTTCCGCCTCCACCACCGTAAACGGCGAGTGAACTCACAGAAACGAAGTACGAAAGTCCTTGAATTTGTTGTTCAATTTGTATTGCCAATTCTCGTGTAGGAACGATAATCAGCGTATTTGTCTCTGTTTTAGTATTTCCAACTAATTTATTAAGGATTGGAAGCACGAATGCACCAGTCTTTCCTGTTCCCGTTTGGGCACAAGCTATTAAATCTTTGTTATCTAAAATAAATGGGATTGCTTTTTCTTGAATTGGAGTCGCATTTTCAAATCCCATGTATGAGATTGCCTCCAATAATCCTTCTTCAAGGTTGAGTTCTGTAAATTTCATCGAGGTTGAAGGTAGTTAAATTTAAAGGATTTAAGCTGATTTATCTTTGAATAATTAGATTTCATCGTCGTATCTATTCGCAGAAGTGGATACTAAAACATTCAATTCAGCCATCTCCTCATCAGTGATATAGCGCCACTCTCCTACTGGAACATCCAATTTAATATTCATAATTCGAATGCGTTTCAAGGCAGTTACATCGTACCCACAAAACTCACACATTCTTCGAATTTGACGATTCAATCCTTGTGTTAACACAATTCTAAATTCAAATTTGCCTGTTTGTTCGACTTCACATTTCTTTGTAACCGTCTCTAAAATTGGAATTCCGCCAGCCATTTTCTGGATAAAACTTCTTGTTACCGGTCTGTTCACCGAAACAATGTACTCCTTTCCATGGTTGTTTCTAGAACGCAGAATTTTATTCACGATATCTCCGTCATCTGTCAGTAAAATCAAGCCTTCACTTGGTTTGTCAAGTCGACCAATTGGAAAAATACGTGTTGGGTAATTGATAAAGTCAATAATGTTGTCTTTTTCGACTCTTCCATCCGTTGTACAAACGATTCCAACAGGTTTATTGAAAGCAATGTAAACGCGTTTTTTAGAAGTATCAATGACAGACTTTCCATCCACACAAACTTCATCGTTTGCCGCGACCTTGGTTCCCATTTCTGGTACTTTCCCGTTGATTGTTACTCTTCCTTCTTCAATCAATTTATCTGCAGCACGTCGGGAGCAATACCCTACTTCACTTAGATACTTATTGATGCGCGTTAATTCCTGTTCACTCATGTTTTACAAAGATGTCCGCAAAATTAAGAAAGAAAAATCAATCCATCATCTTTTCGGACTTTGCAATGATTGCAGAAACAGATACATCACTTGTTACGTTCACAACTGTTCTACACATATCCAAAATACGATCCATTGGAAGAACGATTGCCACCCACATTGGATTCAATCCTACAGATTCAAGTACAACCATCAACATAATCAAACCAGCTCCTGGAACTGCCGCTGCTCCAATAGAAGCTAAAGTTGCGGTAAGAACGATTCCCAATTGTTGCGTTATTGAAAGATCCACATCAAAAAACTGAGCCAAGAATATAACTGCTACAGCTTGATAAAGAGAAGTTCCATCCATGTTGACTGTTGCACCAATCGGCAAAACAAAATCAGTAGATTCTTCTGGAATACCAAGGTTTTCGTTTGCGCATTCAATCGTTACAGGAAGCGTTGCAGCACTTGAACTCGTTGAAAATGCCAAAAACTGAGCTGGACTCAATCCTTGGAAGAATTTTCGATAACCAATCTTCACACCAAACAAACGCATAAACAAAGGATAGAATGCAAAAAGCATAACAGATAATCCTATTAACACAACCAATGAATACCCTAATAGTTTTACAAATATCCCGAGTAACTCGTCCAAATTATCGGCTGATTTCGCTAAAACTCCAGCCATCAAACAGAAGACGAAGAAAGGAGCTGCTCGCATGATAATGTGCACCATTTTCACAAACACCTCATTCATTCCGTCGAAAAACTTACTTACTGTTTTTGTTTTCTCTTTTGGCAGAAAAGCGAGGGAAATACCGAACAACAGCGCAAAGAAAATCACTTGTAGCATAAAACGGCCGTCGCTCATCGACATGATTAAGTTTTCTGGAACAATATCAACCAATGGTTGCAATGGACCTTCGCCAGATGCAGCTGCTTCTGCTTTTTGACGTTTTGATTCAGCCGCTTTATATTCCTTCGTTTCTTTCGAAGCATTTAATTCAGAACTGGCATTAGCAATTTGGGCAGGCGTTGCAGTTTTCAATTCGTGTCGTCCGTCTTTTACTGGAATTCCCATTCCTTGCGCCCACAATTCATATTGCAAACGGTTTTTCAATCGCGTCTTCTCATTGGTTTGTGTTCCTGGTGAAAATAAGTTGACAAGGATCAATCCCATCGAAATCGAAAAAACAGTTGTAACAAGATAAAGCCCGAGTGTTTTTCCTCCTATTCGACCTAATTTTGTTGGATCTCCCATTCCCGCAACTCCCGTAATTATAGAGAATAAAACGAGTGGCACTGCAATAAATTTTAAACAGTTAATGAAGATCATTCCAAATGGATCAATCCAATCAGAAGTAAAATCATTCCATCCAAATTTCCCTGAGATAAGTGCCCAAGCGACTCCAAGAGCCATGGCAATTAAAATTTTCCAGTGCAAAGCCATTTTTTTCATTGTGTGAAGATAATAATAGATTTCATTTATACCACACTCCGAAGTAGCACCGAAGGTAAAGGCGCTAAGATTAAGAATAGAAAGCACTGCTTTCGATAAGTTTGAAAGAAAGGACGCTAAGACATCGATTTCATCGATGTTATAAAGTTTGTGTGCTTAAAATTTCAGCAGCGCACTTCCATTCTTTCTTTGTGCCCATAGCGGTAAAAGAAATCAACCATAGCTTTCTAACTCATCAACTTCACTAACACCATTATGTTGAGAAGAATTTTCCGCTTTTTATTCAATAAATTAATTATATTTGTATCATTGCATGCTTGAAATTCTATTTTCATCAGCTTAAACGCAATTATTCCAAAAGAAAATTACAACTCCCATATTAATATCGATTTACAACTTTATCAATGGATAAAAACGATTTAGAAAGCAAGAAGCTTCCTGAGCTAAGAGATTTAGCTAAAATGTTAGGTATCGAAGGTACTGAAACCTATAAAAAACCAGAGCTTATAGAAGCAATAGCAGGTGATTCAAACTCGAATGACAGTGACGATTCACCAAAGCGAAAAAGAACACGCAAAAAGGTAATGACCGATAGCAAAGAAACTGTTAAGGAAGAAGTTAAACCTCAAACAAGTTTGTTTACTGACTCAGCTGATAAAACTAAAAAAGTAGAACCTAAGGCGGAAACTGAGAGTGTTGAGGAAATTGAGAAAGCTGAAAAGACTGCTCCAAATCCAAAGAAAAAGCCTGTTCACGCTAAACCTGCTGGTAGAAAACTGCAAGAAATCGCAAAAAATACTTCTACTGAACCAAATGACACTGCTACAGAAACTTCTGCAGAAATAAAAGCTGAAGGATCGACTGAGGATGAAGAAGAGAAAACTCAAAAACCAGCGAAAAAGGTTCCGGTGCATAATCACCCAAAGAATCCGAATCAAAATAAAGCTGCGAATAACCAAAACGCAAACAATAACAATCCGAACCAACGTCACAAAAACCAACAAAACGATTCGAAGCCTACGAAACAGGAAGAAGAAATGTACAACCTTGTTGGAATTGTTTCTGCAGAAGGTGTTTTGGAAGTTATGCAAGATGGTTACGGTTTCTTGAGATCTTCGGATTACAATTACCTGTCTTCTCCTGATGACGTTTATGTATCTCAAAGTCAAGTCAAATTATTTGGGCTTAAATCTGGAGATACAGTTGTTGGAACGATTCGTCCACCGCGTGAAGGTGAAAAATACTTCCCATTGGTAAAAGTTGAATCAATCAATGGTCGCCATCCTTCTTATATTCGCGACAGAGTTCCTTTTCAATATTTAACACCACTTTTTCCAAGTGAAAAGTTCAAATTGACAGGACATGCACAAGAAACATTGTCGACTCGAGTAATGGATTTGTTTGCTCCAATTGGAAAAGGACAACGTGGAATGATTGTCGCGCAGCCAAAAACTGGTAAAACGATGTTATTGAAAGATGTTGCAAATGCAATTGCTGCCAATCATCCTGAAACATATTTAATTGTATTGCTTATTGATGAACGTCCTGAGGAGGTTACTGATATGGCACGTTCGGTAAATGCAGAAGTTATTGCTTCTACGTTTGATGAGCCAGCTGACCGTCACGTAAAAGTGGCAAACATGGTATTGGAGAAAGCAAAACGAATGGTAGAATGTGGACACGATGTGTGTATACTTTTAGATTCTATCACACGTTTGGCAAGAGCGTACAATACTGTTTCTCCTGCATCTGGAAAAGTACTTTCTGGTGGTGTCGATGCAAATGCATTGCACAAACCAAAACGTTTCTTCGGTTCTGCACGTAAGATTGAAAATGGAGGTTCGCTTTCTATAATCGCAACGGCATTGACAGAAACAGGTTCTAAAATGGACGAAGTAATCTTTGAAGAATTTAAAGGAACTGGTAATATGGAGTTACAATTGGATCGTAAGATTTCAAATCGCCGCATTTATCCAGCCATTGATATTACATCGTCTGGTACTCGTCGTGAAGACTTGTTAATTGATAAAGATGTATTGCAACGAATTTGGTTGATGCGAAAGTTTATTGCTGATATGAACCCAGTTGAAGCAATGGAGTTTATGAAGTCTCGAATGGAAAATACAATGTCCAACGAAGAGTTCTTAGTCACAATGAATAGCTAAAATCTTTAAAGGGAAGAATTTAGTTCTTCCCTTTTCTATTATATTTCACTTATGAGAGTTACACTAAAGACAGGATTAATTTTTGCAGGAATCTACATGCTGATTAAGATGATGTTCTATTTTACAGGAATTTTAGGACAAAACCTTCTTCCAAGTGTATTGATAAACATTCTTTGCGTTTTACTAGCAGTTGCTGTTGGATTGTACCAACAAAAAAGAACGGAAACAGAACCAGGTAGTATGTTGCAAGACATAAAAAACGGTATGACAGCTGGATTTCCTTACGCAATTTTAGTAAGTGTTTTCTTGTATTTCTATTACGAAACAATTGATCCAGCATACAACCAACATCAAATTGCAGAAGCAGAAGCATTAATCGCGAAGAAATTAGATGATCCAAAGTCTTTCGCTGAAATCAAAGCATCGAATCCTGACTTCGAAGTAATGACGCGTGATCAGATTTATGATTTGATGGTTCAAACTCCTCGGACAGTTTTCAAAGCTTCATTCACTATGACGATTACCATGTTGGCACTATTAATACTTGGAACACTGAATAGTATTTTTGTGACGATTGTTTATCGAAAGATTGTTTTTAAGCAGTAGATTTTGTGTGAATTAATTCCTATACACTAAGGGGATAATAGGAACGTTACTATTAGTTACTTGTTACGTTGCATTTGACAAAATAATTCGTCGTCAGAAAAACATCAAAATGAAACACTTCTTATTCAACATATTTAATTCCTAAAACCAATTCAAAAGCTATGAATTAACCTTATTGTTAAACTATTCTTGGTTTATTCACTATACCATTTCTAATATATCATATGTCCAAATTACCCAAAGAGAATAAATTTATTGATCTTTCAGACTATGGAAGACCAATAGCTAAAGTTATCGCGAACGCATTAAAGAATACTGCTGTAACTCCTATTCACCTTACTATTGGATTTATAATATCTGGCCTAATTGCCATTTATTGTATTATCCAGGGTTACTATTGGCTAGCTGCATTCTTTCTTATTATTAAGTCAATTTTAGATGCTTCAGATGGTGAATTGGCGCGCGTAAAACAAAAACCATCGTATACTGGTCGTTATTTAGATTCTGTATCAGACATAATATTAAACGCTTTATTTTTTATGTCTATCTGGTATATTACTAATACTACAATTTGGATATGCCTGTTAGCATTCATAGGCTTGCAATTACAAGGCACGCTTTATAATTACTACTATGTTATTTTAAGAAATAAATTTGATGGCGATACTACCAGTCGTGTGTTTGAAAACAAAACACCAATAGCATTAGATGGCGAAATACAAAAGCATGTGAATATTCTTTTTGGTTTGTATAAGCTGTTTTATGGTGCTTTTGATAAAACCATTTATGCCTTAGACAGTAATGCCGATAAAGGAAAAGTATTGCCAAATTGGTTGATGACAAGTGTTTCTACGTTTGGTTTGGGTTTCCAACTACTCATTATTGCAACTATGCTTATATTAGGCTTAAAAGCAATTATTCTACCTTTCTTTTCTGTTTATACAGTTATGGTTTTTGTTTTCATTGGTATTAGAAAGTTTTTCTATCAAGAACTGAAAGAGGAAGGTAAAAAACGCAACACAACAATATGAAATCATAACACCCTGCGGGTTGCTGCGTTTCATATACTAACCGTTAAACAGCAAACGCAGGATTTGAAATCCTGCGCAGCCATTATAAATAGTGATAATTATTAAATTTTTATTTCTTAGCATTAATATTAAACCCAAGACCGGCTGAAAACATAATCTCATCAGCTCTGTTGTTCGTTTGCGTAACACCTCGAACCGTTGTGTTCAAATAAGTGAAATTGGCGAAAAAGTTAAAGTACTTCCATACATAATAAGTTAACCCAATATTGGCGCTAAATGTAGGGACAAATCGCATCATTTGCTCATCAGCCAAAGACCTATCATCGGTTAATTGAAGCAATGAAAAGCCAGGTATAAATCCAATGTATGAATCGAAGTTTTTAACCGATTTGTGGTACTCAACCCCAAAATGTGCACGGAAATTATTTCTTAAATAAGGAATATCTTTATTTCCACCAGTTAAATAGTGACCTTCCCCTCTAAAAGTCAAGTTTTTATGAAAACGGATTTGCCAAAAACCAGTAACGTAATAATTGATTTGATTTCTATTCAACATTATTGAAGGAGAAATAGTTGCCGTTGCCGTAATTAATCCTGGTCGAACATAATATTTCTCTACGCTGGATGCTGATCCTGTCGAAGCATCCCCTTGTGCGCTTACCATCGTCGATGATAATATTGCGATCAGCACTATTATTTTTGTTTTCCCCATAAGTCAGCAATTTTATAGTTAATACCCACGTGAACTAAAAGATGTCCTTCCAACAAAGAACCTTTGTGTTTTTCAAACTCAAGCGCACCATCATCGTTTATATGTCCGTGAACATCTTTCCCAAGGTGCATCATGTATTGCGCCGTTAGTGATAAATCCAAACGCTCAGAAAGATTAAAATGACAGCCCATTCCGGCTTGAACAGCCGAACTACCTCTACTCATCTTATTACTTGGATTTCGTGTTTCTTTCAGCTCTGAATAATCAAAACAATGTCCTGCAATAATGTATGGCCGAACTTTAGGCGCAGGATTTTTTAATATGTAATACATCACACTCCATCCGATGTGATAATCCACTCTTGTTCCAACGTCATCTATCGGCGAGGTAATGTAGTCAAAAAACCATTCCGTGTTTAATCGATTTGAGGCCTGTATTCTAAACTGTCCACCTACTCCCATTCCTGGGTTCTTGGCGTTTCCGTCATTAAAAGCACTTACAGTGGTTCGAACACCCAAAGAGAAAAGGCCACTTTGGTTCTTTTTGATTTTTAAAGGCTGACTAAATCCAATCCATGGAATTAGCAGCATGGAGATGATTAATAGTTTCATTGATTAGTTTGTTTATTGGTTCAAATGGTAAACGCTAATATTTCTTAATTTATTATGCGTACATAATTTTAAATTCGCCAAAACAAAAAATTAGTGCAATAAAAAAGCGGCATGTAAGCCAGTCATGGTCGGAAGATTTTTCTTCCGACCATTTTTCGTTTTACGAACACTTCCTTGTTGATATAATCGATTGATTTTCAATATTTTAACTTGTTTTTATTGCTGATTATTAGTATCTTAGTTACTGATAATCAGTTA
>CAWUSK010000006.1:0-118228 GCA_963925035.1 uncultured Flavobacteriales bacterium | reverse complement strand
CGGAGCACCTGGTGTTTACTTTATTCACTTGAATGCAAATAATAAGGCATATTCATTCGAATTTTTGAAAAATTAATAATTCAAAAAAAAGATTAAATTTGAAGCCGTTCACGTCTGTGAACGGCTTTTTTAATTATTTACTATGAAATACGTATTGATTTTTATCTCAGTATTAATTACTGGAACATCCTTGTTTGCTCAAAAAGGAACGTTAGTAGGTAAAGTGACTGATGAAAAGGGAGAACCAGTTATGGGAGCTTCAGTAATTTACAGAGGTGATATTACAATCGGAATTTTAACAGATGATAATGGTAATTATTTAATTGAATTACCTTCAAAAGTTTGTACGATTATTTATAGATATACCTCATTAATTACTGATACAGCAACTTTATTTATTAAGAATGATGAAACCGTAACGCATAATGTTACCCTTAAATCATATATACAAGAAATTGAAGGAGTAGATGTAAGGGTAGGTAAATTTGACAAGCCACTTGAAGATCAAACCGTTTCAATGGAAATAATTCGACCTGAAATAATTGAAAACAAAAATACACGTAGTATTGAAACTGCATTAGACCAAACACCAGGTTTAAACATATTAGATGGAGAACCACAAATTCGGGGTGGTTCAGGATTTACATTTGGTGTTGGCTCGAAAGTAGCAGTGATTGTTGATGATATGCCTATGTTATCTGGTGATGCAGGTCGTCCAGAATGGGGTTTTATTCCTGTTGAAAATATTAGCCAAATTGAAGTGACAAAAGGTGCGGCTTCTGTATTATCAGGTAGCTCAGCACTTTCTGGTTCAATTCATATTAGAACAGCTTATCCTAAAGCTAAACCATTGACAAAAGTGAATGTTTATGGTGGATTTTACTCAAAACCTTCAGAGGCAGGAGCAACTTGGTGGAATGATTTCCCTTTAATTACAGGAGTGAATTTCCTACATTCTCGAATGATAAAGAATTTTGACTTAGTTATCGGAGGGAATTTTAATTACGACCATGGTTACATGGGACCTGGGATTGAAGATTCCGTAATTATGGCTTCTCAGTTTGCAGATACGGTTTCAAATTTCACGAATAAGCAAATGGCTTCAAAGCGTGCCCGTATTAATTTTAATACCCGCCATCGTTCTAAGAAAATTAGAGGATTAAGCTATGGGATTAATGGGAATGTAATGCTTTCTGAAACAAATATGGTCTTTGCTTGGTTAGGCGATTCAACAGATTTGTTTAGAGCATATCCAGGAGCTGCCTTTTTGCAAAATCAAACTATTTTTAATTTAGACCCATATATTTCATTTAATTCTCAAGCAAATGGAAAACACTCTTTGAGGGGACGCTTGTTGTATTCTAAAAATGATATGACAGCCAATCAATCAAATGAAGCTACGAGTTACTATGGTGATTATATGTTTAGTAAAAAGTATGTGAATCTGGCAAACCTAGATTTTATCGGGGGAATAACAGGGATCTTTACTAATTCTTTTGCTAACATGTATATTGGATCAGGAAGTAGAAATAATCAAATATTAAATGTTTCTGCATATACACAACTTGAGAAGAAATTTAAAGAAGTTTTAAATTTGTCGATCGGTGGTCGACTTGAATATTTCCAATTGAATGATACAATTACTGCGTTGAAACCTATATTCAGAGCGGGAACAAGTATTAAAGTGTACCAAGAAACGTATGTTAGAGCTTCTTATGGACAGGGTTATCGTTTTCCTACAATTACCGAACGATTTATTAGAACTGGAGTTGGCAATTTTGGTGTATTTCCAAACAACGATATTCAACCTGAGTCTAGTTGGAATGGAGAGGTTGGAATTAAACAAGGCTTGAAGTTTGGTAAAATATTTGGCTATTTAGATCTGGCTGGTTTTTGGCAAGAATATCAAAATACAATTGAGTATGTCTTTGGTTTTTGGGGAGATGGATCTAGTCCAACTAATTTTGCGGGTTTTAAGTTTATTAATACTGGAAAATCAAGAGTTTTAGGGATCGATGCTTCATTCTCAGGAAAGGCGAAGATTGGTAAAAAAATTGATGTGTTATTTATGTCAGGTTACAATTACATTTTACCAACAACATTAACTCCAGATTATATTTATGGCGTAGATTCAGTTTATTATGGAAAAGAATATAGTTATAACACAACTTCTTTAAGTCCAAACAAGCGTATATTAAAATACCGTTTTTTACACAATGTAAAAGGAGATGTTGAATTTACATTTTTCAAGAAGTTTAGTGTTGGGGCGAGCGTTAAATATTTTAGTAAGATTGAAAATATGGATGTCGTAATTCAAGATTTCGAAGAGTTTACGGAAGGATTAAGCTATGTTCAAAATATTGAATACATGGACTTTTATAATTCACACCGTCACGGAAATTGGATTTTTGATGCGCGAATTTCGGTTAATATAAATGAAAAGCACAAGTTGGCGATTATTAGTGCAAATATTGCGAACAAGACATATTCATTGCGACCATTGAAAATTGAGCAGCCTCGCACGGTTATGCTGCAATACACTTATAAATTAGATAGAAATTAATTATTGAATTAATTCTATTACTTTTGCGTTGACTTTGGTTCACATTGTGAATAATAAGGAATTTGGTGTAAATCCAAAACTGTAACTGCAGCTGTAAGTACTAAAAGTCCGTTTCAAAAATGCCACTGTCTCGATTTACGAGGTGGGAAGGCGAATCGGATAAGGTACAAGTCAGAATACTTGCCTCAGTCATTTTAAAGAAGACTTCAGATTAAAGTCGGATTTAGTATTTGTCTGCAGGCATATGCCATTTCTCTTAACTGATTTTTTCTCGTTAACTATTTTATTAATTATTAATTATTAATTTTTTACGATGAAGAAAATTTACGTATTAGCAACAGCTCTTTTATTAGGAGCAAACAGTAACGCACAACTTGTGTTTGATTTTGAAAGTATTGTTTTAGCACCCGAAACCTATGACAATGGTTCAGGAGGTACAGCTAATTTTACAAATACCCAATTAACATTATCAAATAATTATTCAGGTGGTTATTGGTCGGGGTTTTCTATTTCAAATACAACTGATGTTACGACCGAAGGCTTTGGTAATGAATCAAGTTCTTATACTGGTTCAGGAAGAAATTCAGACAATTACGCCGTTTATTATTCAACAGGTGACATTGTTACAGAAAATGATCAATTGCAAGTTGAAGGGTTTTACATTACAAATACAACTTACGCAGCGCTTTCAATGCTGAATGGTGATGCTTATGCAAAACAGTTTGGATCAGTTAACGATGCAAATGGAAATCCTGACGGAACGAATGGAGAGGACTTTTTTAAAGTTTGGATTATTGCGGAAGATTATGCTGGGGCAGTAAAAGATTCAGTTGAATTTTATTTGGCGGATTATCGTTTTTTAGATAACTCACAAGATTACATTGTAAATGATTGGAACTACATTGATTTTGCTGCTTTTGGGTTTTCTACAGCGCGCGTGAGCTTCCGTTTTGAATCATCTGATGTTGGAGCATGGGGAATGAATACTCCATCTTATTTTGCAATAGATGATATACAGTATTCTTATGTTGTAGGATTGGCAGAGAATCAATTGGCTAATGTTAAGGTTTTTCCCAATCCAGTTACTAAGAAGTTAACTGTTCAAGGAGAACATGGAACGTTGACACTGAAAGACATGAACGGAAGAATGTTAAGTTCATTTGAGCATAACTCATATTCAACTATTGATTGTTCTGATCTAAATTCCGGAGTTTACTTTCTAGAACTTCGCAACGATCAAGGATCTTATACACAAAAAATCATTAAGTAATAAAAAGGGGAGTTCGCTCCCCGTTTTATGTTCTACCGTTTATTTATAGCGCTTCTCATCTCTGTCAATTGCATTGCACAGCAGGATTCAACTCAATTGATTGAGCTGATGGAAGTGTCGTATATACCTGTTCTTAAAGTTAATTCAAATGAATTGAAATCGAAGGAAATTCAGGAAATGGCAGCAGAGGATGCAGGAGAATTGATACGAAAATTCGCTGGAGTTAGTTTGAAATCTTACGGAGGATTAGGAGGATTAAAAACCGTTTCTATGCGTGGACTTGGAGCGAATCACAGTGCCATTGTCTCGGACGGTTTTTCATTGACAAATAATCAAACTGGACAAGTGAATCTTGGACAGATTCAAGCAGAAAACATTACTAATTTTGTTAGTGTAGTTGGCACTTCTTCTAGCTTTATTCAACCTATTTCGGCTCAAATTGGAGGAAGTAGTTTTATTATTGAAACGTTTGAAAATTCTTTCTCAGATAAGAAGCTGAAAATTCGTTCAAGTGTTAAATACGGTTCTTTCAATCAGAAAAACGGCTATTTAGGAGTGAAGTATACGCCAAATAAATTTTCATGCAGTGCTTTTGGAACATATAGGGCAGCAGATGGGAAATATCCATACTCCTTTCAAAATGGAAATTTAAATGTGAACGAAATACGACAGAACAACGATTACCAAGATTATAATTTTGGTGGAACTATTGGCTATAAAAATTCTAAAATTTCAGCTCGCTTAGGCTATAAAAAGACAAACATCAATCAAGGACTTCCGGGAGCAGTTATTTTTTACAATCAAACACAAGATGAACGACTGACTACAATTAGTGATTTAATTTTTGGTGATATTGTTCACGTTCGAAATAAATTCAAGCTAAGAGGATATGCAAGTGCATCTGCAAACTCAATGAATTATCTAGATCCAACTTATTTTAATTCAGCTGGGAAGATTGATGTCGATTATCACAATCGAAATGTCACAGGTGGATTATCACTAAATCACGAACTTAAAGGAATCTGGGAGTTGTTTGGTGGCATTGAAATAGCGATTAGCGATTTAAAAACGAACGATTCTACATTCGCTTTACCAGTTCGAGTTCATAATTTTGCGTTGCTTGGAACACGAATTAAATTGAACAAAATTAAGTTTGAAATCTCTGCTTCATCGCAATATGTGCACGAGAAAAATAACAATGGAATTCGTGCGAAAAATCGCTTTCGATTGAATCCGTTTGTCTGTATAACAGGAAATCCATTTGATAATAAATTGATTTATGAAATTTGGTACAGAAACTCGTTTCGTATGCCGACGTTCAATGAATTGTATTACAACAACATTGGGAATAATTTACTAGAACCAGAAGATGCTCATCAATTCAATGTTGGACTTGGATACGCTCCAAGAATTCGAAAGCTAATAATAAAGCTTAAGGCGAATGCTTTCTACAACCGAGTGGACAATAAAATTGTAGCTATTCCAACGAAGAACTTATTTGTTTGGTCAATGCAAAATGTTGGTAAAACGGATGTTTTTGGAGTTGAAGGAGTTTTGTCAGTAGATTGGAAATTTCATGCGAAATGGAAATTAAGTTCAGATGGAAATTACTCTTTTCAAAAAACGGTAGATGTTACAGACAGAAACAGTCCTACTTACGGCGATCAAATTGCTTACATTCCTTTGCATACTGCGAATTTAGATGTTGCGGTTTACTTTCAAAAAACTGGACTTAGAATCAGTTCAAATTTTGTTTCAGAGCGCTATGCTTTGAATGAAAACGTGGAGGCCAATAAAATTGATGGTTTTGTCACAGCAGACTTTAGTGTATTCCATCAATTTAAAATCAAAAATGTGCATTCGCTTCAATTGCAAGTCAATGTAAAAAATGTGTTCAACAATTCATATGCATATATTCGATCGTATGCGATGCCAGGAATTAATTATTTAATCTCATTGAGTTATGCGTTTAATTAGTACTCTTTTTATAGTGTTTTTAGTCGTTTCGTGTAAAAAAGACGATCCTGAAATTTCGCCTGTAGCGGAAACGTTGGACAATGGAATGATTGTCTTATGTGAAGGACTGTTTCAATACAATAACTCTTCTGTTTCATGGGTAGATTTTGAGAATGGAGCAATTTCAAATGATTTATTTGTGTCAAAAACTGGTCGCCAATTGGGAGATACAGGAAATGACATGAAACAATACGGTGGTAAAATTTACATTGTAGTGAATGTTTCAAGTACAATTGAAGTAATGGATGCTAGTACATTCAAACCGATTCAACAAATTTCAATGATTGCTAACGGAACGGCCAAGCAACCTCGTAGTCTTACATTTCATGGCGGTAAAGTTTACGTTACTTGTTACGATGGATATGTTGATGTCATTGACACAACGAGTTTAGCTGTAACACAACGGATTCAAGTTGGATCAAACCCAGAAGGACTTTCCGTATCAAATAATAAATTATACGTTGCAAATTCAGGTGGATTAAATTTCCCTGTTCCGGATTCAACTATTTCAGTTATCGATTTAAACACCTACGCAGAGATAAAAAAAATAACCATTGGAATGAATCCTGGTGGAGTGATTACCGATAGTCAGGGCGATGTTTATGCTATTGTACGTGGTGATTATGCTGGAGTTCCTTCGCGAATGGTTCGCATTGATACCCAGAATGATATTTTAGCAGAAACATTTTCGTTTGATGCTACTGGAATGTATCCAATGAATAATCAATTTTTAATTTCATTCTACAACTATTCTAATGAAACCAGTTCGATTGGATTATTCGATCCACTGACAGAAACATTAATCTCTCCCAACTATATAAGTACAGCGGGAATTACAACTTTGTATGGAATGAAATACAACGCTGTGAAAAATACCATTTTCATTCTTGACGCAATGAATTACACAAACACTGGATATGTCCGTGAATACAGTGCTTCTGGCGTTGAATTGACAAATTATCATGTTGGATTGAATCCAACAAAAATTATATTTAAATGAGAAATTTAGGATTTATTTTACTTGCAATGAGTGGATTCGCTTCTGCTCAATCCTATGCACCACTTCCTGGTGAATTTGGTTCCACTGCGATACACAAAGATTCGTCCATCATTCTAACTTGGGCGACCGGAGTAGCAGTGCAGCGTGGACCATTGGATATTGCACAACCTGGAAACGGAAATGCTAATTTTGGAACAGATACCGATGCAATTGGGATGGCAAATGGAAACGTAGTTTCTTTTGGAGATGGTGGTAGTGCAATTGTTACCTTTGCTACCCCAATACTTAATGGGGCAGGTCCTGATTTCGCTGTTTTTGAAAATGGTTTTGCTGATAATTACATTGAATTGGCATTTGTTGAGGTAAGCTCAGACGGTATTAATTATTTTAGATTTCCTTCCATAAGCGAAGCGCATGAAAGTCCGCAATATTGGAACGGTAGCTATTCAGATTGCCGCTTTTTCAATAATCTCGCAGGAAAATACCGAGCGAACTATGGAACACCTTTCGATCTGGAAGAGTTGAGCGGCGAAGTTGGGCTGGATGTGAATGCAATAACACATGTAAAGTTGATTGATGTCGTTGGATTTGTAGATCCGACGTATGGAACGCAAGACAGTCAAGGAAACTACATCAATGACCCATACCCAACGGTTTTTTCATCTGGTGGATTTGATTTGGATGCTGTAGCTGTAATTCATGAAGGAACGCAAAGGTTAAATGAGTATTCAATTTCAAATTTGGCAATATATCCAAATCCCTCAAATAGTATATTTACTGTTCAAAGTCAAGGAAACGGAAGTTATTCAATCACTAGTTCTGCTGGACAATTAATTTTGACTTCGGTGTATTCAAATGATTTCAATGTAGACTTATCCAAATTCCCGAAAGGAATATATATATTGCAAGTAAATAATGGTTCGGAAATTTATTTAGAACGGTTGAATAAATTGTAATGGAAAACCTTTCACCAGAATTTTGGAGTGAACGCTATAAAACCTCAAACACAGGTTGGGACTTGGGAGTTATTTCACCACCAATCAAAGAATACATTGATCAAATCGAGGATAAATCTATTAGAATTTTAATTCCAGGTTGTGGAAATGCTTACGAAGCAGAATATTTGCATCAATTGGGTTTTACAAATATTCATGTACTTGATTTTGCAAGTGAACCTTTACGTGATTTAATAAATCGGGTACCTGATTTTCCTGTAAACCATTTACATCAAGACGATTTTTTTGTACATAAGGGTCAATATGATTTGATAATCGAACAAACACTTTTCTGTGCGATTGTCCCTCAATTGAGAGGGGATTATGTGAATTCAGTTAAAGACCTGTTAGCACCAAAAGGGAAGTTAGTCGGATTGTTATTTAATCGAAATTTTGAAGGTGGACCTCCGTTTGGAGGAAACATGGAAGAATACGAAAATTTGTTTTTAACTGAATTTACTGATGTAAATATGGAAGATTGTTACAATTCCGTTGCGCCGAGAATGGGAAGTGAGTTGTTCGTGCAGATACACAAATCTTAGTGTCCACCTTTTTGCTTGAACTTGCTCTTTCCGTGAACCCATTTGTTCTTACGAACACCGAAATTCCCATTTGAATGTTTTCTTTCGGTTGTTCTAAAGACAATGCCAGCGGAATGTTGGAAGTAACTGGCATGCTTGCTAAATCCTATTTTTCCAGTAGAATGTAATTGAATTCCGAGGTTATTGATAATCCAAAAATTTAATCCAAATCCCAAATTAACAGTCGGAGCGTGTTGAGTAGTATTTGCACTTGGTCGATACGTGTAACCTCCACCAAAAGTGAAGTAAGGATCAATCCAACGGTGACGTGGAGCGTACGCATTGTAAAAGCTGTATTTTCCGCTAACATCAATATTGTACAATTCACTGCGTATACCAATTGTATCATTGATTATTCGGTTGCTTTTTAAAATTCCATAGGTTGCACTAGCTTCAGCACTCCAGCCGTATCTAAAATAACGGTCTACAGTAATTTTTGAAGGAAAAGGAGCAATGTTCCAACTAGTTCCTAAATCAAAAATTCGTTCGAGCATGTGTCCATTATCATCAATTGCGGACCAACTTACCCCAAACATCCACTTGTACGGTTTAAATATCTTGACAGTCTTGTAGGGCTGCGCATACAGAATAGAGATAATAAAAACACAGGAAATAGTTAGGATTCCTTTTAACATAAACGAATTGCTTTTACCAAATATAAACGAAAAAATGAAGTAATCACTGTCCTGTTGGTGTTTTTTCTCCTGCATTAATCTCAATTATTATGTGATTTACTTTTGGAGGTATAGGACATGAATAACGGTAAGAATAAGCACAATAAGGATTGTACGCTGTATTAAAATCAAGAATCATTTTGGCGTTATTTGGAATTTGTAGATCGATGTATCGCCCGCCACCGTATGTTTCCTTTGCTGATGTCGCATCCTTGAATGGGATAAAAAGGTAGTTTTTGTATTCTTCTTGCTTTCGTAAAGCAATGTTTTGATAGACCTCTAAGCGCACTGTATCGCTTTTGTATATAAAATCAACATAACCGTAGCGACGATAAATTGGCGTTCGCTCAGTCGATGTGGGCATTTTGAATTTTTTCCCGATGCTTTTGGTGAAAGTTCCAGTAATTAGGTAGTTTTCATCGTAATCAAAATATGCTATTTCTCCTAAGTGTTCAACTTCTTCACTGTTCAGAATTCCTTTGGAAGTATCGCTTAACTCTTTGATGTGCTCTTTGCGTTTCGTTTCAATTTCCGAGGGCATCAATTGTCCAAACGAAAAAGAACAGAAGAATAAGAAGAGGATTGTTAGATTTTTCATCGTGAACCAAAGATTGAGCTTCCAACACGCACCATGTTACTTCCTTCTTCAATTGCAATTTGATAATCGCCACTCATTCCCATAGAAATGTGCTGAAAAGCTGGGTTAAACTTAAAGAAATGACTTTTTAAAACATGAAAGTAATTTTCAAGTGTCGTGAATTCGTGTCTCAATTGATCTTCATTCTCGGTAAATGTTGCCATTCCCATCACACCAACGATTGAAATATTTTCCATTCTAATAAATTCATCAGAGGTCAATAGGTCCTGAGCTTCTTCAAACGACAAACCAAACTTCGTTTCTTCTTGCGCAATGTGAAATTGAAGTAAACAATTGATTACTCGGTCGTTTTTCTTGCCTTGTTTATTGATTTCACTCAATAATTTCATTCCGTCTACAGAGTGAATCATTGACACAAATGGCGCAATGTATTTTACTTTATTGCTTTGTAAATGACCAATCATGTGCCATTCAATGTCTTTTGGAAGTTCTTCAGCTTTATCTACTAATTCCTGAACTTTGTTTTCACCGAAAATGCGTTGTCCACATTCATATGCTTCTAAAACTGCACTTGAAGGTTTTGTTTTTGAAACAGCAACCAAAGTTACGTCGTCAGGAATTGTTGATTGTATTTCTTTTAAATTTTCGGAAATCATTCGTTGATAGGGTAAATTGTTAAACCACTTCTCAATTTAGGTTCAACCCAAGTCGATTTAGGTGGCATAATCATTTGATTGTTTGCAACTCGTTTTACTTCATCGATAGAAAGAGGATGCAGCACAAAGCCAATTTTAAAATCGCCTTGCGTAATTTTCTTTTCGAATTTAGCCAAAGGATATTCTCCGCTCGCAAATTCAATTCTATCGTCCGTTTTTAAATCACAAATCCCTAATATTGGATCCAGCACAAATTGTGTTAGAATCTCAGCATCCAAGCATTTTACTGGGTGATTTTCATCGATAATTTCAGCTTTACACTTTAATAAATACCAGTTTCCTTCAATGCACATTGTTATTTCATGCGCTTGTGAAGGTTTTTGAGCAGATGGAAGCGAAGAAACTTCAAAAAGCGGTTTTAAAGAAGTGACAATCTCTTCTTCAGTATGATTATTTAAAGTTTTCGCTAATCGATTGAACTCAAGGATATTTACTTTTTTTTCATTGATGAAAAAGGCTAAAAAGAAATCTTCATTTGGGAATTGAGGTAAATTATTTTCAGTGCGGTATTTTTTTAATCCAACAGAGGAAGCAGAACGATGATGACCGTCTGCAATGTATACAGCATCAAGCGCATCGAAATCTTCTTGAATTTTAGTTGTTTCTTCTGGAGATAACACCCAAAGTTCATGTTTTTTTAAATCTGTTGTGGAGAATTCATATTCAGCACGTTCGCACGATTTTTGTTCAATAAAGTCATCAATTTCTTTTAGACCGGAATAGGAGAGAAGCACTGGTTCTGCATTAAAACCAACAACGTTTAAGTAATCGGTAAACATTTTTTCACGACTTGTAATCGTTGCTTCATGTTTCTTTATGCTATCATTTTCGTATTCTTCGATGCTCGCTCCAGCAATAATCCCGATGTACTCGTTATTTCCTGCTGTTTGGCGGTAAATATAAATCGATGGAACTTTTTCCTGTATTAAAACGCCATTTTCTCTAAAAAAGTTAAACGATTCCTCCACAAGCGCAAAACGTTCTACCGAATTCGGCTCTGTCGTAATTAAACTACCAAATTCAGGGTTTATAATGTGCAAGAATGTAAAAGGATTATCCTCCAATTTGGCGTGTAACACTTTCTTCTTGTACGTATAATACGGACGTGTAGCGACCAAGTGCACTTTATCGCGCGTTGGACGAATCGCTTTAAACGGATGAATTTTAGCCATTTATTTTTTAGAACTTAAAACGTTCCGAATTTCTCGATAATCAAAGATGCTAACTCTGTTCCAATTCGGTCTTGTGCTTCTCCCGTTGCAGCTCCAATATGTGGAGTACACGCAATTTTCGGGTGATTTAATAAGTCTTTTCTTGGATTTGGTTCGTTTTCAAAAACATCCAATGCTATTCCAGCAACTTTATTCGAATTCAATGATTCCAGTAAATCGTCTTCATTGATAACTCCACCACGTGCAGCATTTGCGATGCGAACTCCGTCTTTCATCATCGCAAATTCCTTTTTAGTAATAACAGCGGAGCCGTCAGTTTGTTTAGGAATATGCAATGAAATATAATCAGCATTTTTAATTCCTTCTTCCAAAGAAGGGATTGGTGTAATCGTTGTATTTGCAGAAAGTCCATTTCCAAGTTGAATTGAAATAGAGCGTGGTTCAGTCGTTGTATCAACCGCTGTAACATTCATTCCACAGCCAATTGCATATTCTGCTAAGCTTTGACCAATACGTCCAAATCCAACAATTGTCAAATTTTTACCTTTTAGTTCAACACCTTTTCCGTATTTCTTTTTTAGCGTACTAAAATCACCAGACTCCATGTTTTTATACGAATCATTCAAGAAACGAGAAATCGCAAACAAATGTCCCATTACCAATTCGGCAACAGATTGAGAAGAGGCTGCAGGAGTATTCACGACTGTTCTTCCATTGTCACGTGCGTATTGAACATCAATATTATCCATTCCAACGCCACCACGACCAAGTAATTTTAAACCAGGACAAGCATCAATCATATCTTGGCGAGCAGTTGTTGCACTTCTTACCAATAAAACTCCAATATCCTCCTTATTGATATAATCAATTAGATCTTCTTGTTTTACGTTATCAGTAATAACTGTATACCCTGCGTTTTTTAAAGCTGAAATTCCAGAAGCTGAAATTCCATCATTAGCTAATACTTTCATTTTTATCCTTTTGTACGTGTAAATTCATTCATTGTGTCAACCAATACTTTTACGCTATCGATTTTTAAAGCATTGTACATTGAAGCTCGGTATCCACCAACTGAACGGTGACCTTTGATTCCAACAACTCCAGCATCGTTCCACATTTTATCAAACTCTTCTTTTAACTCTTCTTTGTTAAGCAGGAAAGTAGCATTCATTAAAGAACGATCTTCAGTTGCAACAGCAGCAGTAAAAAGTGGATTGCTATCTATTTCATTATACAACAATTCTGCTTTCGCAATGTTTTTCGCCTCAGCTGCTGAAACGCCACCGTTAGCCATTAAGTTACGCAAGTTTAGCATTGCAGTGAAAACAGAAAATACTGGAGGTGTATTTAGCATTGATTCCTTTTCTACGTGATTTTTTAAATTCAAATATGAAGGCATAAAAGGAGACGTTGATTTTCCTAAAATCTCATCTTTCACGATGTACAATGTTGCACCAGCTGGTCCAAGATTTTTTTGTGCTCCAGCATAAATAATGTCAAATTTTGAAACATCAATCACTTGAGAGAAAATATCGGATGACATATCACAAACCAATGGACGATTCGTATCAACAATAGATTTGAATTGCGTACCAACGATTGTATTGTTCGATGTATAATGAATATAATCCACATCGCTTGGAACTGTATCTCCTTTTGGAATGTAGCTAAAGTTTTTATCTTCAGAAGATGCAAATACATTGGCATCAACGCCAACAGCTTTTGCTTCCTTGATTGCTCCCTTTGCCCAAGTTCCAGTATTGATATAACCTGCTTTTTTAGTATCGCGCATCATGTTCAATGCTGTAATAGTAAAACCTAAACTTGCTCCACCTTGTAAGAACGCTACAGAATAACCTGCAGGAACGTTTAAAGCTTTTTTAACAAGCTCTTGAGCTTCATCCATTACTTTAACGAAGTCACCGCTTCTATGAGATACTTCTAAAATTGATAATCCATTAAAATCAAGCACTGCGTCTGCAGCTTGTTTAAATACTTCTTGTGGTAAGATACATGGTCCAGCTCCAAAATTGTGTTTCATAATAATTCAGAAATGAGTTGATAAATAATATGTTATAAAAAAGGCTGTCAATATTGACAGCCGAACTATTTTAAGCCTCTTTTTTCGAGGTTGTTTTTGTAGTTGCCTTTTTCGCTGCTGGCTTTTTCTCTGCCGCAGGTTTTTTTGCCGCTGCAGGTTTTTTCTCTGCTACTGTTTTTTTGACTGCTGCAGGTTTTTTCTCCGCCGCTGGTTTTTTAGCTGCCGCTGCTTTCTTTACAACTGGCTTAACAACTGCTTCAGCATCTTCTGCCTTTTTAGGTGCCGCTTTCTTTTTTGGTTTTGTACTCGCAATTATCGGGGCAGATGTTTTACGTTTTCTCGTTTTTCCGTAAGAACCGCGAGCAATTTTACCTTTTTTCGTTTTTTTATCTCCTCTCCCCATAATTTTATTTTTTTTCTGTTAGTTATTATTTTGGTACTACAAATATATTAATAGTTTTCAAAATGACGTCGTCTTATTTCATTCTCAACGATTTCACCATCACGAATTATTTTTGTACACCATTGAATTTTTAGTTGTACTTGTTCTTCATAGGACATTTTCCAATCAATAGAAGAGTGTTTTAGATTTCTTCTTATAATGTTTAAAGCGATTGCAGCTGAAACACTTATATTAAAACTTTCAGTGAATCCATACATTGGAATGCTGACAAGTTCATCTGCCATATCCTCTACAGTTGATGATACGCCTTTTTTTTCTGTCCCAAAAACCAAAGCAACGGGTTGAGATAAATCTAAATCATTTATATCTAAAGTTGCATGAGGAGAAGTCGCAACAATTTTATATCCTTTTGTTTTTAATTCCTCCAAACATGTGGTTGTTGGATTTAAGCCTTCACTGTGCGTGTACAAGTCAACCCAATTTCCTGCGCCCAATGCAATATCACGCTGAATTTCGTAGGTATTATTCTTTTCAATGGCGTGTAATGTTTGAATTCCAAAACAATCGCACGTGCGTAAAACTGCCGAGGCATTATGTTCTTTATGGATATTTTCCATCACAACAGTTACGTGATTTGTGCGTTCCGATGCGATACGGTCGTACATTTCTTGCTTGTTCTCGGTAATAATATCGTAGAATGATGCTAAGACTTTCTCGTCTAAAGTCATTTTGTTTAATGTTTAGTTATAAAAAAAGGGAACCTCTCGATTCCCTTTTAAAAACTCTAAGGTCTTCTTAGTTCACTTTAGAAGAAAGATCAGATCCAGCTTTGAAACGTACAACGTTTTTAGCAGCGATTTTGATTTCTTTTCCAGTTTGAGGGTTACGACCTGTTCTAGCAGCACGGTTAGAAACAGAGAATGATCCAAATCCTACTAAAGAAATACGATCTCCTTTTTTCAATGCAACAGTAGTCGCATCAACAAATCCCTCTAATGCTCTTTTAGCATCTGCTTTCGACAATCCAGCATTAGATGCCATTGCATCAATTAATTCTGCTTTGTTCATAGTTTGGTTTTTTTAAGTTTGTAAAAAAATTATTGAAACAAATATATTGTAATATCCTTGCTGTGCAAGTGTTTCCTACAAAAAAAGCCCGATTTTGTGGATAAATGTGTCATTTTGTTGATAACAAGGGCTAAAATGGACTGATTTATAGGCTTCTTTGCGGATAGTAACTTCAAGAATATGGTGACTTGATTTGTATTAATCCTTAATTACTAGTTCTGTGACTGAATTTCCTGCTAAAAAATCTTTGAAATTCATTTTTCGTTTTCCTTCTGATTGAATTTCGCCGACGGATAAATAGAAATCACCACAAGGAATTAGTATACCGTCTTCATTTGATCCTAATCCAATTCCTGAAGATTTAATTTCTGTTTTTTTCGTTGTGAAGATCTTATATGTTTTAGTTTCTTTTTTTAGCGTGTTTGTCAATTGACACCAAGCGGTCGGATAGGGAGAAAGCCCTCTGCAAAAGTTGTGTACTTCTTGAACAGAATTGTTAAAGTTGATTTTACAATCGGGTTTAAAAATCTTTGGTGCTGGTTTAGTAATGGATAAATCAAAATCGTTTTGTGATATCGCTGTTACATTTCCTTGTTCTATTTTATTTACGGTAGAAAGTATTACTTCTGCTCCTAGCATCATTAAGCGTTCGTATAAAGTACCTATGTCTTCGTTCTCTCCAATTGTTACTTTAGACTGCTCTATGATTTTTCCAGTGTCTATTTCCTTTTCAATAAAGAAAGTTGTTACACCTGTTTCCGTTTCTCCATTTATTAAGGCCCAATTGATAGGAGCAGCTCCTCTATAATTTGGAAGAAGAGAAGCGTGAAGGTTAATTGTACCGCATCTCGGCATGTTCCATATTACTTCAGGTAACATTCTAAATGCGACAACAACGAAAAGGTCGGCATTCAAATCCTTCATTTGAGCAATAAATCCTTCGTCTTTCAAATTGGTAGGTTGAAGGACAACAAGGTTGTTGTCAACGGCATATTCCTTTACAGCACTTTGGTGAATCTTTTGTCCACGTCCAGCGGGTTTATCAGGAGCAGTTACAACAGCTTTGATTGTAATTCCTTCCTGATGAAGTTTTTTAACTATTTCAACTGCGAACTCTGGAGTTCCCATAAATATTATACTGAAATCCTTCATGGTTAAATTTGTTTTTTCTGCCAATTAAATAATTTGAGATAACCGAATGAGAAAAGTCCCATTACACTAAAGTATATATATTCTACCGTCCAAACCCAATACAAATCCCAGTGATAGACTTTAATAAATAAATAAGCAAACAGAATATAGGCGAATACAGAAATCAATTCAACGTAAAATGTATAGTGCGTATTACCACTTCCGTTAATTGTATGAAAGTAAACACTGCAAAAACCGAATAGGAAAATGGAACCACCAACATATCGAAGAATACTAGCACTTTCTGCTAAAAACGCTTCTTCAGGATTTATCATTCTTATGAGTTGTTCAGGATAAAACAATGCGCCGTGAAAAAAGATAAACAAAAATACAATCGTCATAAGCTGAATCCGGCGAATGGCTTTTGGTATTTCGTCAAACTGCTTACTCCCGATCAATTGACTGATATATGTTTTAGTCGTTGCACCAAAAGCAAAAATTGGAATGAATGCAATAAAATATAGCGATCTAATGTTTTGTGAGATTGTTAATTCATGCGTTCCCATTTGCTCAATCCATGCGAAAAATACTGTCCAAGTGCTCAATGCTACTATTCCTTGTAATAAAATTGGTGTTCCAAGCTTTAATAATTCTTTAAACGATTTTGTATTGTACCTTAATTGAGCGAATAACTTATGCTCTTTTCGAGATTTACTATTACTTAAGGCAACAATCAAAAAGACCATTCCAAGTCCATCAGATAATGTAGAAGCAATAGCAGCTCCTTCTAATCCCATTTCTGACATTCCAAAATGACCAAATATTAGAGAATAATCCAGAAAGATGTTTGAACAGGCTGTGACAATCGCACTGAGGAACACAATTGACGTTTTTCCCATTGCCATAAAGTAAGCATTAATGGAAAGTGATACCATTGCAAAGAAAAGCCCGTAACCACGAATGTTGATGTAATCGATTTGTCCTTGCGCAACAGCTTCGTGATGCGCATAACCTTCAATGAAATCTGGTAAAATAAATTTTATCAATGAGAATAAAACGAGAACCAATAAAAAGTTGGTGAACAAGGTTGTTCCAAAAATACGAGCCAGTAAATGCTCTTTTTTTTGACCAATTCTTCGTGCCATGAGTATTTGTGCACCGTCACTCATTCCTACAATCGCCATGAATAAGGTAATGTAAACTAATCCACCATTTCCGGCTGCATCAAAAGCAATTGTATCGTAACGACTTAAAAAAGCAGAATCAGTAATTAATACAACGGATTGAATAAACGTAGAACCCATCAAAGGAATAGCCATGGCTAATATGGAGCGATACCGAAGATCTAACATTATTAATTTCGTTGTAAATATTGACGGACAAATGTAGGTAAATCGAAGTAGGAATGATGACAAACAAGCGATTAATCTAAAGAAAGTTGGTACTTTTGTCTTATAATAGAGCACTATGAAATGTAGAATACACTTTTATCTAATGAACGAACATTTTTCTGTTGAACATGCTGAAGCGCATTACAACGGTGAAGAATCAGAAATGAATCCTAAACACGAATGGGAAGATGAATTAGCGTTAACGAATGAAGTGGATGATGTGATTGAACATGAAAACTCCATTTATCCGATTCAAGGAGAGATGCCAAATGGTGATCCTTTTCATTTCGATATTGCTAAAATGAGGATTTTGGAAATCACATCGAGCGAAACCCAATCTACATTTATCGGTTGTTCAGAAAGCATTTTGGATAATGTGGAAGTTCTGAAAACAGAAAATACATACATTATTAAAATTACTTTGAAAGAGTTAGAGCCTATGTCTAATCCTGTTCCTGGTATTTATATTGCCGCTCAAGAGTTTCCTAAAGAATTGATTTTTTAATGTTAGAACTAACAAATATTGGAGTTAAAAGAGACGAATGGTTATTTAGAGACGTTAGTTTAACGATTGAAAAAGGCAAAATCTATGGCATTATTGGTAAGAGTGGAGTGGGAAAGACGACCTTACTTAAACTCATGGGTGGTTTAATTGACGCTACTGAAGGATATGTTTCTTTTGAAGGGAAAAAACTAATTGGTCCAGCAGAGAAACTTATTCCTGGTTATGAAGAAATTCAATTGGTGAATCAAGATTTTGCGTTAGAACCTTATCATTCTGTTGAGCAAAACATTAAAGAAAAAATACTTTCACGACGCAAAGAAGATCAAATAGAATTGATTGAACAGTTTTTGGATTTGGTTGAATTGAAAGACATTCGAAACCGAAAGGCACATCTGCTTTCAGGAGGAGAACAACAACGGTTGGCATTTGCAAGAGCTTTAGCATGTGAGCCAGCAGTTTTATTACTGGATGAACCGTTTGTTCATTTAGATCAACGCTTGCGCTGGAAAATTTCAAAATACCTGACAGCTTTAAACCGCGACCAGAAAACAACCATTGTGCTTGTGTCGCACGATGGCTCGGAAATGATGGGTTTTGCAGACAAAGTTATTGCGGTTGCAAAAAATGAAATTCAACGAGTTTCACCGACAAGAGAAGTGTATTACAATCCAACAGATGCAAGTCAAGGTGAATTGATGGGTGTAATTAACACGATCGAGCTAAATGGAAAAACCGTGTTGTTTCGCCCGAATGAATACAAGGTAAATGGAGATAAAACAATTGGAGTAAAATTTGAATCGGTGTTAGATACTGGATTAATCGTCTGTAACTATTTCACAGCGGGTAATGGTGAAAAAATTATGTTGACATCCGCTTTTAAAATGGATGAGGTTGAATTTATTGAAATAGTAAAAAAATGACATTAAAAGAAAGGTGGACGCTAGTTAAACAAACTATTGTCGAATTTTTACAGGAAAAACCAATGGCTCATGGCGCTGCTTTAGCGTATTATGCATTACTTTCACTAGTTCCTTTGTTGTATTTGAGCGTTACATACCTTGGAATGTTCTTAGGCCAAGAAGAGATGACTAAGATGATTTCAACTGAAATTGAACAGTATATTGGACTCGAAGATGTTGGAGGGATTTTGGGACTATTGGATCAGGTTAGCTTTGAACAGGGAAGTGCTTTTCTGCAAATAATTGGAATTGTTGCTTTGCTTTTTTCTTGTGCAGCAATATTTACTTCAATGAAAAGAAGTATAAATGAATTTTATGACGTTGAAGTTCCAAAATTAGGACGTAGAAAAATGATTTTGAGCACAATTGTTTCTAAACTAATATCGATGGTTTTTGTAGTAGGAGCAACGCTAATATTAATGGTTCTCTATTTTGTTGAAACGGTTTTCCTTTCATTTAGCGATCAATTTTTGGAAGGATTAAACATGCTTCACTGGCTTTTTTCTGGGGCTGCACGTTTAGGTATTCCAATTTTGACAAATGTGATTCTTTTCATGTTCATATTTAAGTTTCTCCATAATGGAAAGGTGTTGTGGAGGAATGCGCTGCGTGGAGGAATTGTAACCAGCGCTTTACTTTATTTAGGACAAGTCCTCATTAAATTTTACTTGACGAATTATTTCTTTGCATCTGGAGCGGGTGTTGCAGGGACCTTCCTCGTTATATTGGTTTGGGTATATTATTCTTCACAAATAATCTTTTTCGGAGCCAAGTATATCTTTGTTTTATCCCGAATGAAAGGAACTCCAATCCAGGGGTAAAAGACGAAATATTCATCAGAAGTTGGTTATATTATAAGAAATGATTAATTTTCCAACATAATAATGATGAATATTTAAACATGGAAGTCGGAAAAAACCTTAAGTTACTCAGAAATCGTTTGAAAAAGTCACAGGAAGAAGTGGCTAAGGAACTAGGCTTGACGCGTAGTTCATATTCTGGTTACGAGAACAATGTGGCGCAGCCAAACATTGAGAGTTTATTGCTTTTTGGTGATTACTTTAAAGTATCTATCGATGATTTATTGCGAAAAGATTTTTCTGCGTTTAAGGACAACGATTGGGAGAAGTTTGAAAACGGAATGATCGCAGATGTTAAAGGCGCGAAATTGCGCGTGTTAACAACGGTAGTCGATCAAAACAATGAAGAGTTAATTGAATTAGTTCCATTAAAAGCAAGCGCTGGTTATACTGCTGGTTATGCAGACCCAGATTATTTAAAAGTACTTCCAACGTTTCATTTACCATTTTTATCGCGCGATAGAAAATACCGTTCCTTTCCAATTAAAGGAGATTCCATGCCACCCGTTGTGGAAGGTTCTTATGTCGTTGCTGAATTCGTTCAGAATTGGATGTCAATTCGAAGCGGAACACCTTGTATTGTTGTCACGAAAGACGAAGGGATTGTATTTAAAGTTGTACACAACTTGCTGAGCTCAGAGCAATCATTTCAACTCTGTTCTACAAACACATTCTACGAGCCCTTCAAAGTACACGCAAACGACATTCTAGAAATGTGGAAATTTGTAAATTATATATCTCCGGAATTGCCTGAGTTTAGAATTGACGACAACGATTTATCAAAATCACTTCGATCGTTACAAATCGAAGTCTCTCAGTTAAAGTCGATGATGAAGAGTTAAGCTTTTGTGATTACTTAAATGGCTTTTTACCACAAAAAAACAAGGAGCTCAAAGGGATTGATGGTTATCTTTTTAATCTCAAAATCAACTGTTTTCAAGATTTCTAAGGTTTCTATATTGCTGAAAATAAACGTGTTTATTCTGTGTACTTTTTGGTCTTTGTTTCTTTGTGGTAGATTTAAAAGCAAATTAGATTTTCACAAACAACCCATCTTTCAGCATTACCTCTTCCTCCAAAATCAATTTATGCAATACCTGTTGCGTTAGAATAGATTGAATATCCAGTTGCTCACTAATTTCATTGGCAGTCGCAGGAAGGAGCGTCGGAACGAGCTGAATCAACTCCTTGAAGGAATGATTGCTTTTTAATTCACTCTTACAAACGTCACATGTTCCACATTTTGACATATCAGACTCAAAGTATTGTCCAATCATTTCGGAGCGGCAGTTGGAAACGCTGATAAAATTGATCAAAGAGTCGAGTTTTTCGTGTTCAATTTTCTTTCTATGCTTATAAATTGAAATGTTCAGCGTTAAATATCCTTCTGGAAAGCGTTCCGTTAAAAATGTAATCTGAGGCAAATTTGTTTGAAATAGAATATCAATTATACCGTATTGCTCCATCATTTTAAAATGTTTATGAAGTTCAACTTTCGTTATTTTTAAACGTTTGGTTAGTTCAAATTCGTCAACGCGAATAAATCCATCAAAAATACCAGGATAGCTACGTGTGAGTAGAGTAATTAAATCATTCACACTAGAATGTGCGACTTGAAATTTATACAAGGCCGAATTTCCAATAGCGAACTTTAAGCGAGTAGGATGAAACGATTTTTCTGTGAAATGTATTGTTTGATTGATTTGTAGTAGCTTTAATGCAAAGTAAGTTTCAGAAATTGGAATGTTAAATGCGCGATTAAAATCAACAATATCAAAATTATATGTTTCTTGATTTCCAGAACCAACGGCAATTTTCAAGTAATTACACACAGCACTGTAAATCAATTTTACACGATCTGCAGCTGGATATTTCAACTCCAACTGTTTTTTCATCGTGTCGATGTCTTTCTGTTCCCAAAAAGCAACAGCAACAGCATTATTTCCATCACGACCAGCACGACCAGCTTCTTGGTAATACGCTTCTAAATTATTAGGTATTTCAAAATGAAGGACATAACGAACATCAGACTTGTCAATTCCCATTCCAAAAGCGTTTGTAGCGACCATTATTTTGAGCTTGCCCGTCATCCATTGATCCAACATGTACTTCCTGTCTTCCGCATTCAATCCACCGTGGTACAATCCCGCAGGAAGATTTTGAGCTCGAAGTTGCTGTACCAAAGCTTTTACACTTTTTCTAGTTTGACAATAAACAATTCCCGTATCAGTATGGTGTTGTTTGCAATAATCAATGATTTGCTTGAGCTTATTTTCAGAAGGAGTTACGTTGTAATGCACGTTTTTCCGTTCCAAACTTCCAATAAATTCTTTTGGAGAGCGAAGTTCTAATTTTGATTTAATGTTTTCTTGTACACGCTTCGTAGCTGAAGCTGTAACTGCAATGACAGGAACATTTTGATGTACTTTTCGAACTTCAGCAATTTCTGTGTACGAAGGTCTGAAATCATGTCCCCATTCCGAAATACAATGCGCTTCATCCACAACAATCAACCCGATATTCATCGATTTAAAACGTTCTTGAAATAAAGGTGACTTCAACCGTTCAGGAGAAGTGTATAAGAATTTAGTTCTCCCAAATCGTGCATTGTCCAAAGTAATATCAATTTCTCGATAACTCATCGCACTTGTAATCATACTGGCTTCAATTCCCTTATTGCGTAAATTCCTAACTTGGTCTTCCATCAAGGCTATTAAAGGGGAAATAACAATGGTTACGCCTTCTAAGGCCATTCCTGGAACTTGAAAACAAATAGACTTTCCTCCGCCGGTTGGGAGAATAGCAAGCGTATCGTGACCGTAAATTACACTGTCAATAATTTCTTCTTGGAGCGGACGAAAGTCCTGGAAGCCCCAATATTTAAGCAATATATCTTTACTTTTTTCCACTTAAATTACTTAAAGTCAAAGTTAGTTAAATATTATCTTGCCATCGAAAGAAATCTATTTGAAATCTGTATTGGATTCGCTACTTTTGCGGAACACAAAGACAAGTATGTTAGACGAAACAATAGATATAAAAATAGAAAGAACTGAGAACTCACAACTGAGCAGCGTTGATTTTGAAAATCTTCCTTTCGGTAAAGTTTTTTCAGATCACATGTTGGAAATGGATTACAGCGACGGTAAATGGCAGACTCCTGTTATTAAACCGTTTGGTCCAATGAGTTTGCATCCAGCAACTTCAGCCATTCATTATGGACAATCCATTTTTGAAGGAATGAAAGCGAATAAAACAGAAGCTGGAGAAATTTTATTATTTCGCCCGGACATGAACGCAAAACGTTTTGCAGAATCGTGCGAGCGTATGTGTATGCCTGTGCTTACGGAAGAAATGTTTATAGAACTTGTACGCAAAGTGGTTGAAGTAGATAAAGATTGGGTGCCAAGTAAAGATGGTGATGCATTGTACATTCGTCCATTTATGTTTGCTACGGATGACTTTATTGGTATTAAGCCTTCAGATACGTATAAATTTTTAATTTTCACATGTCCAGTTGGAACGTATTATACGGCTCCTGTGATTGTGAAAATTGAAGAACATTTCACACGTGCTTCACACGGTGGAGTTGGTAGGGCAAAAACTGCAGGTAATTATGCAGCGTCACTTTTTCCAGCTAGAAAAGGACAACAAGAAGGATTTCACCAATTGGTTTGGACTGATGGAGTTGAGCACAAATACATTGAAGAATCAGGAACGATGAATATTGTTTTTGTTATTGACGGTGTCATCGTAACTCCTTCTGAAGATTCAGATACTATTTTGCGTGGAATTACAAAACGATCATTGATTCAGGTAGCTGAGAAATGGGGGATTCCTGTGGAAGAAAGAAAAGTAACTGTTGAGGAAATAATTCAAGGAATTAAAGAAGGTCGTGTTCAAGATGCATTTGGTGCAGGAACAGCTGCAACTATTGCTCCGATTTCGAAAATTGGATTTAGAGATGAAATCTTTGAATTGCCTCCTGTTGAAACACGTGAATTGTCAGAGAAAATTAAAAATTATTTATCTGACGTGAAATGTGGTAAAATTGAAGATGAATTTAATTGGTGTGTGAAAGTATAATTCCCCGATTTATACTACGATGTTAAGAGCTTCTCAATGTTGAGGAGCTTTTTTGCTTTTGGTATTGATAAGTGTGCTATATTTGTTATTTAAAGTGATTCTAAATAATGCAGTTAGTTTTAGCAGATAGCAATGATTTGGTTAGAGTGGGAATCCGCTCTATTCTAAACAGTAAATTAAATGTTGAAATTGTTGGTGAAGCTAAATCAAATCAAGATTTGTTAGAAATGCTTCGTTCTTTTTCAGCCAGCGTTATTGTTATTGATTATACTTCTCCGGGATTTGATATAGATGTGCTTTTGAAAGTGAAATCTACTTATCCCGAAATATTCATTTTAGCCATAACGCCAGAACAATCCGCTCAAGTTCTTGTCGATGCATTGCGAGCTGGAATTACCAGTTATGTAAAAAAAGATTGCTCTATTCGCGAAATATTGGAAGCTGTAACTGAAACAGCGCAAGGAAATAAATTTTTCTGTGGTCAAATTCTGGAAACAATTCAAGAAGCAAATCTTGATGTAGATGATATTGATGATGTTTTTTCTTGTGAAGCTGTATTGATTTCAAAGCGCGAATGTGAAATTATCACTTTGATAGCGGAAGGATTCACTAACCAGCAAATTGCAGATAAGTTATTTTTAAGTAGTCACACGGTCAATACACATCGAAAGAATATAATGGCGAAGTTAGGCGTTAAAAATACGGCTGGAATTGTAATGTATGCTGTAAAAACTAATCTAACTTCACCTAATAAATTTCTGTTCACAGCAGACAATATTTAAGCTGTTCCTTTTTATTTTTGTAATTTTTGAACGCTTTAAATATCTTAGTGTACAGAGTAAAAAAAATAATATGCGGTATTTTATCATTTTGCTGTTTCTAAGTCTTTACAATATTTCTTTGTCGCAAACTGAATCTACATCTGGTACTCAGAAAAAAGACACAATTGACGGAAAAGCTGTAATCGAAGAAAAAGAATCATTGAAATACGAAATTGATTCAGACAATAATCGTGGTTCAGGAAAACAATCTAACCAAAATAAAAAATCCGATAAAAACGCAGCCTATAAATCTATAGAAAATCAACAGTCAACTGTTGGTGGTGTTTCTACTCAAGATGCCGTTCAGACTGAGTCTACGAATTTTAAGTTGTATAAATCTCAATCTCAAACGCAAACTCAACAGCGTTCACCAACTCATGCTCAACAATCCCAAATGGATGGAACTGTTTCCTTTTTTGAAATAAATGCGCCACAATCGTTTGAATACAATTATTTCAAATACACTTCAGGAAATTATAACATCGATTTGTTTTCCAATTTGGAAGAAGCAGAAAAGTTAAAGCCGAATAACGCAGATGTCCAAGTTCAAATGGTCGCGTATCACATGATCAAGAACTCAACGAATGAAGCTTTGGTTTATTTGGATAAGTTGATTGAAAACAAACGCCTGACGTCGAGTGTTATTGTTTATGCTGAAGATGTTTTACGCTCTGTCCCTGCAAATGGAGTTTTAATAACGCATGGTTTTGATGATACATATGGAGTTTGGTACGCTCAAATGAAAAAAGGAATCCGAAAAGATGTTCAAATTATTTCGTTGGATATAATGCAAAGTGAAACCTACAGAAGTGAGTTGAAGACAAAGGGATTTATTATTCCAAACGCTCAAGTGATTGATGTAGCTTTTCTAAGTCAGTTTTGTAATATGAACTTTACTGGAAACATTTCTATCTCATTGACAGCGCCAAAAGAATACTTTAAACCAATGTTGTCATCTGTTTATTTAACTGGACTGGTTTTTGAATACAAGACAGCATCGTTTGATAATTTCTGGAGAAACGAAGCTTTGTGGAACAAGGATTTGAAGAAATTATTAGTAGAGAATTCCATGGATGAAAAGGGAAGAGCGCTTTCATCAAACTATTTACCTATGCTATTTCAAATGAGAAAAGTATACGGACAAACAGGAAAAACTGACAAAGTAAAGGAAATGGATACTGCAATTGATAAAATTGGAGCGCAAACGAATAAGTATCAGCAGGTGCAAAAAATGAAGGACGCTTATTAATGCGATTGATAAAATCGCCATATCATAAATTATCCGATGAGGAAATCATGATCTCTATCACGAGGGGAGATAAACGCGCGTTTGATGAATTGTACCAGCGTTACTCCGGACCATTGGTCAGCTTCTTTTTTAGACTGATGTGGAAGGATAGGGAGAGGTCGGAGGACTTTATGCACGATTTGTTTGCAAAAATAATTCGTAAGCCTGAATCGTTTGATCCTTCGCGCAGTTTTAAAACATGGATGTATTCTGTAGCCAACAATATGGTGAAAAACGAATACAAGAAGCAAGAGGTGCGTAAAAACACCTCAAATGGGTTGGACAGTTCGTATGCTGTGAATGACGTGAACGCGAATGTATTGCACGAAGTACAAGATGTACAATTTAGAAGTGAATTTGAAATGAGTTTGGCAGCTTTAGACGAAAAACACAGTATAGCGTTTAAGCTGAGACATATTGATGGATTATCGATAAAAGAGATTGCTGAAGTGTTAGAGTTAAGTGATGGAACGGTGAAATCCCGTTTGTTTTACGCAACGAAATACTTAGCGAACAGTTTGAAAGATTTTGATCCAATTTTAAATCGAGAATAATGGAAAGGGACTATTTAGATATTATAAAAGAAAAACAATTCATTGAATTGAATTCAGCAGAACGGGCAGAAGTGTCAGAAATTTGTGCTACTGAAGAGGAATTCAATGCAACGAAAGCAATGCTACTACAAATGGACGGCATTGTTATCGAACCAATTACTCCTGAACCAAAAACGAAAGAGTCGTTGGACAGTTTGTTTGATCAGACATATCCTAAAGCAGCGCCAATCTGGTATAATTCTGTATTTACGGTAATTATTCCAAAAGAGAAGCCAATTTACCGCCAGCCGTTGGTGCAAATTGCTGCTGCATTTCTTATTTTTTGGATGGTTTTCCCATTTTTCAATACAACACTTGTTGCTGATAAGACGCAACTAGCGAAAGTTGAAGTTCAAAAGGAGGAAGAGCAAGCAATTATAAAGGAACAAGAAGCATCAGGAACTGTCTCAGAGACGGTGCAACAAGAGGTGAATTCTACTCCAGCGATCACAAATCAACAAGAGCGATTAAACCCGCAAGACGATGTTCTTCGGGCAACGACGCGTTCTTTTGCAGAGAGATCTGCAGCTTCTGGAGTTGAAGGAATTGCTTCTGCAGCAATGTTGGCTGAAGAGGAAGTTATGGATTTGGAAATATCAACACATCCAGACGGTGTTTTTATGGATTCAAACCATCAATCGATTGCTTTTGGACAATCAGCTAGCGAATCTTTAGATTTATTGGATTTGTTAACGGCTACGTTCTAAAAAGAATTACAACTTCAATGTAAAATGCTCTTTTACTTGATGTTTTCTTGGAACTGCGACGCCAAAACGAAAGAAGTCTAGTGTAACGTGATAATCATCGCTTGCAACAATTTCATTCCATGCTTTGTACATTGAGTTGCTCCAACGAATATCATCTAAAATAAAGATAGTTTCGTCGTGTTTATTGCCTTGTAAATTTTTCATGTAAAGAATTAACGCATCGCCGTCGTGGTGACCGTCAATGTATATTAAATCGTATTTAGTAGATGGTTTTTGTTGTAAAAATTCATCAAACGTACTTCGAATGCTCTCAATGTTCTTTAATTCCAGCAATTTAAAACTTTCCAAGGCAATTTCTCGCGTATTTGAACAAGCTTCAACGGTTGTGATTTCTGCTTTCGGACTTCCAAGTTGAAGATAACATGTTCCAATGCCTAACGAAGTTCCGAACTCCAATATATTTTCAAATTGATGGTATTGCGCTAATTGGTACAACAATTTCCCGTATTTTCCTTTTGACGAGCTCGTTTTGAAGATGGTTGGTATTGCGCGTAGTTTCGAAAGTTTTTTTGAGCCAGCACCAAAGTCTTTTACCTCAATGGAGCGAGAATCTGTTTTGTGAGCTGCAAATAAGTCGTTTAATTCCTCTTTGTCTTCTTTTTTAAATTGAATTTTAAGGCATTTATCCACCAAGTCAAATACAAAAGGGGAATGAATTCCATGTCTTCCTTTTGCGTTCCATCTATATTTTATATATTCGAAGCCGATATTCACGGGTTTAAATTAAACAATCTTCTTCTAAAAAATGCCGAAAGAGTTGAACGAAGAAATTATTCTTCAAAAAAAACAAGTATTTTCAAGTGATTGCAAGGTCAATTTAACCGCTGCATGTAAACCTGGAAACGGAATTTTGGTATTGGATGAATTTCAAAAAAGAAATGCAATTCATGATTTTGATTCATCTAAGGTAAATCCTGTGTTTTTTATTCCTGCTTCTGGCTCAGGTTCACGCATGTTTCAGTTTTTATTCGAATGGTTAGAAACAAAAGAGGAAACACCATTAGTAAAATCATTTTTTGAGCACGTGGAAGAAATGGCCTTTTTTAAGGCGAAAGGATTAGTGGTTAAGGAGAAAGAAGAGTTAGTTAGGCAATTACTAGATAATTCGCAATTGAACCTTGGAGAACGTCCAAAAGGATTTGTTCCATTTCATGAAGAAGATGAAGGGTATTTCACTGCTTTTCAAGATCAAGTGCGACAGGCGTTTCAATTGACGCATAATACAACTGAAATTCACTTTACTATTCAGCCAAAATTTGAAGGTGAAATCAAAAAGCACCTCGAATCGTTGAATTTACCGGTGCAACTTCATTTCTCTTATCAAGAGGAATTTACAAATGCCTTCTGTTTTGATGAAAACCAGGGTCTAATCGAAGCAAATGGCGTTCCATTGAGACGGCCGGCAGGACATGGAGCGTTGTTGGACAATTTGAATGAGATTGATGCTGATATTTTGCTGATTAAAAATATTGACAACGTTCAGCACACCTCAAAAGCTGAATTAACTGTTGATACATGGAGGGTAGCAATAGGAACTTTACTTCGATTCCAACAAGAATTAAAGGAACTTTCTGAAAATTATTCGCTAGAGCGATTGGTTGAGTTGAATTCAAATTATCAGTTTTTATCTCCTCAGGAAATCACTGAAATGGACCAATCGAAATTAAGCGTGTTGGTTGATCGTCCTTCTCGCGTTTGTGGAATGGTGAAAAATGAAGGAGAACCTGGTGGCGGACCTTTTTGGGTTGAATCTAATGGAAAAGTGAGCAAGCAAATAATTGAAAAGATTCAGATTTCAAACACTACCGAACAACAAGAAATTGTAACAGGAAGCACGCATTTTAATCCTGTGTTTATTGTGGCTTCAAAAACAAGTTGTAATGGAAAGCGGTTGGATTTGTTAAACTTTCGTGATGATGAAGCATTTTTTGTTGTGGAAAAATCTCAATTGGGAAAGAATGTGTTGTACCGCGAATTACCTGGGTTATGGAACGGAGCAATGAGCAAGTGGAATACAATTTTTGTGGAAATTCCATCTGAAACCTTTAGTCCTGTTAAAACAATTTTGGATTTAACAAAGGTAGCGCATAAAGCTTAAGTGTTGATTTATAGATAAGATATTAATTATTAAAGCTTTAAGTGGTTAGCATCAATGAGTTCGTTTATTGGTAAATAATTAATTCTCTCCCAATAATTAAATATGCGCCTAGCATTAGCAGGGAAGTGCATCGAATTGAAAGGTGCTAAAAGTGCCGGAAGTTTGAAGAGAAGCGGAAAAATCACTGGTACTTTCAACTTTCAAGAGTGGAGCTGAATTGCGCAATGCAGTGCTTTCTCTTTTTTTGGCAATGAGCGCGTAGTAACATCGTAGGTAAAAAAAGATAAAATAAAGTAGAAATAGTGTTAACGCATTTTTTGTCTCTTCAACAAGAAATTCAACAACACATCATCATACCCACTTCTGATATCAGCAGTCATGAAGTCAATTTTATAATCTGCGCATTTCAGTGCTATTGCTTTAAAATACTGATTAATCAACTTCTGGTATTCTTCCTTGAATTGATTCGGTTGAATTTTCATAGATTCACCTGTTTCCATGTCAATTAAGTTGTACGGACGGTTATCTAAGTCAAAATCCACTTCATTTTTCTTATCAATCGTATGAAAAACAATGACTTCGTGTTTGTTGTGTTTCAAATGCTGTAACGCTTGAAAAAATTCGTCTTGTTTTTCCGGATCGTCTAGTAAATCCGAGAAAATTATAATCAAACTTCTACGTTTACTTAATTCAGCAATGTCGTGTAAAGTCTGGATGGTAGACGTGGTTTTGATTTTAGAAGTTGAATATTGACTCAAGTGTTTTTCTAACTCGCTGTACAAATACAGGTGGTGTCGTTGCGATGATTTAGCTTCCGTATGAAGGTCTAATTTGTCTGTGAATAAGGAGATTCCTACTGCATCACGTTGTCGTTTCAAAAGTTCAATTAACGACGCGGCAGCATAAACAGAAAAACTCAATTTCGTTTGTTCTTCGTTCATCGGGAAAAGCATAGAGCTAGAGCAATCAATCACTATTTGACAACGGAGATTCGTTTCTTCTTCGTATTTTTTTATAAAAAGTTTCTCTGTTCTTCCGTAGAGTTTCCAGTCGATGTGACGTGTAGATTCTCCTTGATTGTACAATCGGTGCTCGGCAAACTCAACAGAAAATCCATGGAAAGGACTTTTGTGTAATCCAGTAATAAATCCTTCAACAACTTGCTTGGCAAGAAGTTCAATATTTCCAAAACTGGCTAGTTTTTCTCTGTTTATTTGCTCATTCATCGACTTAAAATTAAGAAAAATGCTGGATTATGTCTTTCGAATGATAGCATTAATAATTACGCTTCCTACAACAATGAAAATCCCAATGTTCACAATCATGCTTAATGTCTCGTTAAACACAAAGGAACCAAGTAAGAAAGCATAGATTGCACCAAAGTATTGAAAAGGGGAAATTGTGGATGCACTTCCTTCGTGAAAAGCTTTAGTGAGCAAGACTTGTGCAAATTGAGTAAAAATACCAATTACCAAAATGATTATCCATTCAATTCCTTTTGGCATCGTAAATTCAAAAAGACAAAGAACAATCATAAATGGAATAGCGATCATTGGAAAGTAAAAAACGATAGTGATCGGCGCATCTGTTGGTTTTAGTTTTACAATTGCGGTGTAAGCAATTCCGGAAAATACAGCTGCTAAAACTCCCATTCCTAACCAGAAGTATGAGATATTTTCTGCTTCAGGTGAAATTGCGAGTAATTTGTCCAAACCAATCATTAAAACTCCTAAAAATGCCATAGCAATAAAGAACCATTGGATTTTTTTGACCTTTTCTTTTAGAATTACAATTGCGAAAATCACAGTGAAAACTGGGGCCAAGTATTGAACAGTTGTTGCAATCGCTAACGGCAAGTATTGAATTGTATAAAAGAAGATGGTGAGTGCAATCGTTCCAGTCGCACCTCGAATAATTAGCCATTTTTTATTGAATCCAAAAACAGGAAGTTTTCTTTGCTTGATAATCGCGAGACTTATAACGAAAGAAACAATCGAACGTCCTAGAACCAATTCATGAGCAGGGTAGCGCTGCAAACCAGGAAATAAGCTTTGGTCGGGACCTCCAGCTAAGATTTTCACAAGGAAATTCACCACGATAAAGCAAAGCCCCGAAAGGATCATGTATAAAATTCCTTTATTCATAGTTTAAAGGTAATCAATACTGCATGATATACCTTAGCTCATTAAGGGTTTGAAATTGAGAAAATTTAGCATCGATATTCTCTTTTTGTGCTTTAATGTAATTTGTTTCACGTGTATTCATCATAAAAACAGAGCTCTCACCAATGCCAAACATAGATTGTTCAGAACGGTAGAGGGTAAGATTGCTTTGTACAATTTTATCAGTCAAAATGGCCTGTAATAACGCTGTTGAATAGTTGTTTTGTGCCGCATTAATCTTATAGTTTATTTCCTGTTGCTTAATTCTAAGCGAAAGTTTCTGATCTTCCAATTGAATTTTAGCCAATTGAACGTCGCCTCTTTGCTTTCTTGACAGAATCGAATAATTAAACGAAGCGCCCCATTGATAGTTGGAAACGTTGTATTGAGCAATTGGATTAGTGCCGATTGGTTCATTCAGCATGTTATATTTCAAGCTGAAATCTGGTTTTAATTGTTCTTTTTGCAATTTTAATTTAATGTTACTTTGGCTTAGCTTAAATTCTTGAATTTGAATAAAAGTATGTGCGGCAATTGGATCTTCATTTAAGTTGTTTTCTTTAATATAAATATCATTTTCCTGAGGTATTTCCGCAACAATACCATCTAATTCCAGCGGTACTTCACCATTTGACCATAAGTAAGTTTCCAAAAATGCTTCAGAATTTTGCAAGTCACGGAAAGTTGTTTGCATTTCTAATATTCGATTTGAAAGCGATATAAAAGCTTCAGTAGTATCAATGATCGGCCTGTCACCAAATTCTGCAGAGGCTTTTACAGCCTTTAATCTTATTTCAGCATTTTCAACAGCACTAAGAAATATAGTGTATTTTTGATAATTTGCATACCACTTTAAATAAGCTTCTGTCGCTTTATATCGTAATTCGTTTAAGTAAATTTGACGTTCTATTTCCGAGCTTTGTTGAATGATTTTACCTGATTCGAGGGCATATCTTCGTTCATTCCAAATTAACCCATTTCCTAAATCAACCTTAATTCCTGCATATACGATGCCAGTTTCAGGTAGTCGGTTTTCGGGATTGATAAAGTCGCCGTCAGTAAGTGAGTATCCTGCTTCGACTGAAATACCGTACCATGTTGGAACTTTTATACCGCCAGAAAAATAACTGTAATACTGTTTATCTGAGAAATATTTTTGATTGATGTCAGAAAATATTTTCGGATCGGTATAGCCTTTCATGGAAAGGAGTTTAGCGTCACCATAGTCTTGAATCAATTCCGCTTGATATGCACTCGGATGGTGAGTCATAACTTGGGATATAAATTCAGCATACTTTAAGACTTTATTTGTATCCTGCGCCAATACTGAGTTTAAGTTGAACAGAATTAGAAAAATTATTAGTTTATTTTTCATTTTCAAGGGGAATATAAAAATTTGGAGGGAAGCCATTTATTTTTCGCCATAGTTCATACCAAATTGGTACGTTTTCCAGAAGAATCATTGATTTCGTTCCTCCACCAACTCGGAGTACTTTTGGCCATTTATGACCTTTTTTCTCTGGTTTAACCAGCACACGATATTTACCATTCGGGCTAATGAATTGATCAATAGCATAAACTTCACCGCCATAAGTACCATAGCTTACACCAGGCCAACCAGAGAATATAATTGCTGGCCATCCATCGAATTGCAGTCTGACATGTCTCCCAACTTCAAGTAGTGGAAGATCTATTGGGTTTACGTATATTTCTACAGCCAAATCAGTTGCGCCTGGCATAAAGCTAACGATAGGCTGTCCTTCTTTGATTGTTTCTCCTAGTCCTTGAACAAGCAGTTTGGTCACGTATCCATTTTGAGGCGCGGTAATGATATAAAATCCCTGGCGAACTTGATAGTTTCGTAGTTGATTTTTCATTTTTACAATGTCAGTTTCTGTGTCGTACTTTTCAGTCTCTGTGCTGAACTTATCCGAATTGGTTTTAGAATAATCCTTGTCAAATTCTGATTGCGTATTGCTTTTTTCTATTTTGAGACTGATGAGTTCGTTTCTATTTTGTGACCAGTTGTTTTTTGCAGCTATTTTTTTAGCATTTGCTTGTTGTGCATTAATTCTTGTTTTTTCTAAATCAGTTAATGCTTTGTACCCCAATCGATGCAAACTATCCATTCGCTCTAGTTGATAATCCGCAATTTCTTTGTCAAGTTTCGCAGCTATAAATGAAATGCTGTCGTTTTGAACTTTTAATTTGGTTTGTAAAATTTTTATTTCAATCTGTTCTAACTTCAAGTTTCTCAATTGAATTAAACTCGATAATTGATCTTCTTGAGCGTTTATTTTATTTCCATAAGAATTGATAATTTGCTTTTTAAAATCAAGTTGATCGGAAGTTCTGTCCAACAATTTTTCGTCAAAATAATCATCTTTTACTTCAGATATGATTACAATAGTATCGCCCAGATTAACATAATCGCCTTCTTGTACGTTCCACTGTTCAATTCTTCCTGCAATGACGGAATGAATGTCCTGAGGTCGTTGATTAGGTTTTAAAGTCGTAACAGCGCCATTTGACCTTATGTTTTGAGTCCATGGCAAAAGTAAAATTACAAAGATTAGAAAAACAGACCATTTAATCATTCTAATCCCAAGTCGTTTGGTATTTTTTTCTTCAACCAAACGTAAAGACGAAAATGATTCTCGATCAATTTTGTCAACAATTGTATTTGATGTGATGTTTAGCATTTGATTAAAATTTCTAGATTATTTCTCCTTGATTTAATATTATTTTCTTGTCGAATTCAGGCGATTTAGACAAATCTTCTGAGCTACTTAAGATAAGCGTCCATGAATGTTTTTTATCTAGCAGAAATGATAGAATAGATTGTTTCTCGTCAGGTGAAAAAACGGAAAAACTATTCTCAAGTAAGAGTAGTCTAGGTTGATCTACAATTGCCCTTGCAATCAGTATTTTTGCCACAGTGCTTTTTGAAAATTGTTTTCCTTGGGATTGAATCTGTGTCTCATAACCTTCAGGCAATTGATAAACTAGCTGTTCAAGATTTAAATTTGTTACGGCCCATTTAACCTTGTCGAATGTCGCTTTTTCCCTACCAAGTGAAATATTTTCAAGTAAGGTACCTTCAAATAGATTTTCGTCTCGCATGTAGCCTCCAATCTGTTGATGGAGATGGTCAAAGTCGTAATTTGACAATGGAATATCATCAATTGAAACATGACCTTTGAAGCCTGACAAAAGACCTCCGATTAGATAAACTAAAGTGGATTTTCCACTATCATTTTTACCTGTAATAAGTACTCTCTCACCTGGATTAATATCCAAAGAAATATTTTTTATTGTAGCTCTTTTTTCACCTGGATATTTGTAAGACACATTCCCTATCGAAACGTGCATTCCTTCAGCCTTAATTTCTGTTTTCAGTCCTCCATCTTTTTCGAGTTCTAGATCAATAACTTGCCCGATTTTTTCTAAAGATGTTAGGACGTCATATATCGTTTCAAAACTTAGTGTTAGTTTTTCAACACTGCTAAAGATTAATAAAATTACAATTTCAGCTGCTACGAATTGGCCAATATTCATTTGTTGTTCTATAACAAGTAATCCGCCTATTAGAAGCAATCCCATCGCTACAATTACTTTGAAAACAACCATCAATTGATATTGCGACTTCAAAATACTAAAATGAGATTCACGCGCAGAGAGATATTGATCAGTGTGATTGTTTATCCTGGTTAAAGCTAAATGATTTGAACCTGACAATTTGAATGTGGTATTTGCCCGGCCTAACTCTTCTAACCACTGTACCGTTTTGTATTTGTGTTTGGACTCTTCTATACTTGTTTTGAGGCCCTTTTTACCTGTGATCCAGAAAATAACCCAAATAAAAATCAATAATAAAAGACTAAAAACAATAAAGAAGGGGTGGTAAAGAGATAGGAGAATCAAACCAAAAACAACTTGAATTCCGGCTGTTGAGAAATCAATTAATAGTTTAGTTACTCCTTTTTGAACTGAAACGACATCGAAAAAGCGATTCATTAGTTCTGGAGCATAATGTTTGAGTAGTTTTTCCAGTTTAACCTTTGGAATTCGATATGCAAATTCGAAAGCAGCTCGAGTAAAAATCTTTTGCTGTAAGTTTTCAGTTATCCTTAATTGGTTAATTTGTAAAATACCACTCAATGCAATTCCCAATGCTACTAGTAAGGTTAATATAATCCATGAAGTGCTTATATCTCCACCTTGTATAAGGTTGATGATCGATTGAATACCAATAGGCAGTGTTAGATTAAGTAAACCTATGATTGCCGCATAGATATAAATATTTCGGATTTCGAGTTTATCTGGTTTAAGCATTAACCAAAAGCGCTCAATAGGTGTTAATTGTTTTGTTTTCTTCACAATTTAAAATTTATGATATATTTATTTTTAATTCGTTTTTTACAAGTTGTATAAAGAATTCACTAATCGAATCACCTTCTTTATTGATGTTAGTAAGCCTAGGAAGATGTTCTGCGAAAAATCGTTGATGATGCGCTCCCTCAATGACGGTTGAAACCAGCATATGCGGGAATGCGTACTTTGCATCTATTTCTAAAACAATTTCTGCTGCAGCTTCAACCAATTCTTTGTACGACAAGAAAAAACCATCTTTGTTATCTTTGTCTACCTTTTTACAACGGTAAACCTTAGTTGATTCCGTAATCACTATTTGATTTAACCTTACTTCGTCGATGTAATCAAATTGATTGTCCAACGTAACTGGCTCTGTAATTGCTACGATAACATTTTCTAGTCTTTTCTGAGGGGATTTAATGTTGATTGTTTTCAGAAAGCACTTGTGTTGCAGCCAACTCCAGTACCACATAGTTAAGTATGTCAAAAGATTATGCTTATTTTCAAAATACCTATAGATTGTGGCTTCTGTACTATTAATTGCATCAGAAAGTTTTTTAAATGTGAAGTCTTCAAAACCAATTTCGCTCATTAGGTAGATAGTGCCAGAAAGTATTCTTTTTCCTAGAGTGCTTGTTAAAGGATTTTTTTTGTAAACTTTAACATTGATTTTTGATGCGATATCAGATTGTATTTCAAGCATATTTAAAGTAATTTATTGCAAATGTAATAGTGTTACTATCATTTTGCGTAGTATTAACATTTTTTTTGATTTTCAAAAATACTGGTTGGATATATAGATTTTATGCAGTAGACAGAATTCAAAGGGCGAATTGAAATTTATTCAGTAGCTTAGCGTTATAAATTAACAATGAAGAGATTTTCATGCATATTATTTTTCTGTTTATTCGTTTCTTCGGCTAATGCACAAGAAATTGTTCCAAAGTTTACGTTCAATGTAGATTTAGGACTTCCTGTTACGGTTAGAAGTAAGCCGTTCAATGATTATATGCAAGGATTGGTGTGTGCCAATATTTCTGGGCAATACAGTTTTCCATTTCACTTAAATTTAGGATTGGGAATTCGTTATTCTTTGTTCAATATCAACGAGTTTTCCGTGCCAGAAGCGAATGATGGATCCATTCAAACAGGTGCAGCTTATTTAAAAATTGGTTGGGATAAATTTATAACAGATCGCTTTGCCATTGACGCGGGAGTGAGAGCAGGGTATTCAATGAATTATGCTGTTACAGATTTAAATAAATCATTGGGAGAAAATCCACGAGAAATTGAAGCCATACTAATCGAACCTACAGTTGGTTTTATTTTATCAGCAGATGAACAAAATTCCTATCGTTTACATATTGGTTATGCCATCCAAGGATATACAGTTACACCGAAAAAATTAGGTTTTTCTTCGGACAGCGGTTATGATACTAATAAATATGGAAAAACGACGCAATTCTTTGTGTTCGGTTTTGGATACACGTATTATTTTAAAAACAAGTCGCAATAATTCATGTTTGTTTCATCCAATCGTTTGAGTGATATTAAGTCCTATTATCAATCAAAATTAGCCTTCTTATTTTCAGAAAATGAAATTAATTTGATGGTGAAGTATTTAACGATTAAACGACTCGAAATAATTGATGTAGAATACATTAATTCATCCAACAGTTTGCTTTCAGAATCGGATTTACTTTACTTCAACTTTGCATTAAAACGTTTATTGAAAAACGAACCTTTTCAGCACATTATTGGTAACGTGGAGTTTTATGGATTAGAATTGAATTGCGATGCTCGAGCATTGATTCCTCGTCCAGAGACAGAAGAGTTGGTGGATTGGGTTTTCGAATCCTTTGATAAAAATTCATTCATAGAAATTGCTGATTTATGCGCTGGTTCTGGTTGTATTGCTTTGGCATTGAAATCGAAATTGCCGAATTCAGAGATCATTGCAGCGGAATTATCTAAAGATGCCATTGCGTTGATTGAGGAGAATTGTATCAAAACCAATTTATTAGTGATTCCAATGAAAATGGATGTGCTGATTGATGAAGGTTACACCGATTTTGAAGCGAATAGTTTTGATTGTTGGGTTTCAAATCCACCGTACATTCCACATAAAGACAAGGAAATGATGTCTGAGAATGTATTGGACTTTGAACCGCACATGGCGCTGTTTGTCGAGGACAATGATCCGCTTATTTTCTACATTAAACTAGCCGAAAACGCTAGGAAATATTTGAAGAACAATGGACTTTTGTTTTTTGAAATTCATGAGGATTATAGTCAAGAAATGCTAGCCATGTTAAAACAGAAAGGGTTTGTTAACATCGAGTTGAGGAAAGATTTGCAAGGGAAAGCGAGAATGATGCGCGCACAAAATGTAATTTTATCCAATGAATCAGAATGAAGTCATCCAAGAGATAAAACGTCTTAGCGAAGAGTTAAATCATCACAATCACTTGTATTATGTGGAAAGTCAACCAGAAATCTCTGATTATGACTTCGATATGTTATTGGAAAACCTGCAAGCGTTGGAGCTTCAATTTCCAGAATTGGCTTCTGAGCATTCACCAACCAAGCGAGTTGGGGGAGATATCACCAAGAAATTTGAATCTGTAAAGCACCGTTATCCAATGATGTCGCTTTCGAACACCTATTCTGAGGAAGATATCAGTGATTGGTTCAATCGCATAGCAAAACTGGTGGAAGAAGACATCGAATACGTTTGTGAACTGAAATATGATGGTGTTGCAATCGGAATTCAATATTTAAATGGAAAACTAGAACAAGCTGTAACGCGTGGAGATGGAACGCAGGGTGAAAACGTAACGAGCAATGTGAAAACCATTCGCACCATTCCTTTAGCGTTGGCAGGCGATTTTCCAGATGATTTTGAGATTAGAGGCGAGATATTTTTTCCAATCAAGAACTTTTTAGCTCTAAACGAACAACGAAGAGAAGAGGGAGAAGCAGAGTTCGCTAATCCACGAAATACGGCTTCTGGAACGCTGAAAATGCAAGATTCTAAAGTCGTTGCAGAGCGCGGATTAGATTGTTTTTTGTACGGCGTATACGGAACTGGATATTTACGAGCGGGACATTACGAAACAGTTGAAAAAGTAGCGGATTGGGGATTTAAAATTCCAAAAAATAAAGAACGCTACATCGAAAAAACAATGACATTGGAAGGCGTAATGGATTTCATTCATTATTGGGATGAAAAACGAAAAACATTGCCTTTTGAAATAGATGGAATCGTTATAAAAGTCAACGATTATTATGCTCAAGAAGAATTGGGGTTTACAGCAAAATCGCCACGTTGGGCCATTGCATATAAATTTAAGGCAGAACGTGTTGAAACAGTTTTAGAAAGCGTGCAGTACCAGGTTGGTCGCACTGGTGCAATAACTCCGGTAGCGAATTTGAAACCTGTTCAACTCGGTGGAACAACCGTAAAACGAGCTTCGCTGCACAATGCAGACCAGATTAAAAAACTAGATTTACACCTTGTGGATACTGTTTATGTTGAAAAAGGAGGTGAAATCATACCTAAAATTGTAGGAGTCAATTTAGACCAACGAAATTCGAACGCAGAACGAATAGAATTCATTTCTAATTGTCCTGAATGCGATACGGAGTTGGTTCGATTGGAAGGAGAAGTGCAACACTATTGTCCGAACGAAACTGGTTGTCCAACACAACTGAAAGGGAAATTAGAACATTTCATTAGCCGCAAAGCGATGAACATTGATGGATTAGGCGCTGAAACAGTAGATGCGTTTTTCGAACAAGGCTTGGTGCGTAATTGCGCTGACTTGTACGATTTAACTTTTCATCAAGTCGTTAGGTTGGAGCGAATGGCGGATAAATCTGCAAACAATCTGGTAGCGGGAGTTAAGGCTTCGAAAGTCGTACCGTTTGAGCGTGTTTTGTTTGGATTGGGTATAAGATTTGTTGGAGAAACAGTGGCAAAAAAGCTAGCATTCGCATTGAAAAACATTGATGCAATAATTCAATCGAATTTCGAGGAATTGACTGCGATTGATGAGATTGGAGACAAAATCGCCATGTCAATTATTGCCTATTTCGAAGATCAAAGTAGTAGAGAACTAATCAATCGTTTAAAAGCGAAAGGATTGCAGTTTGAAGTGGAAGAAAAAGAAGCCGCTTCGAATAAATTTGAAGGAATGGCGTTCGTTGTTTCGGGAGTTTTTAATGCTTTTTCACGCGATGAATTGAAAGGCGTCATCGTTTCGAATGGTGGAAAGAATGTTGGTTCAATTTCTGCGAAAACATCTTATGTAGTTGCTGGAGACAAAATGGGGCCTGCAAAACTTCAAAAAGCAACTGATTTAGGAGTGAAAATTCTTTCTGAATATGAATTCATTCAATTGTTAAATAATTAGAAAGCGATGAATTCAATTTGGAGTCAAATCAAACGTGCCGTTTTCATCGTTCATTATTCAAGTTTGGACGACGTGAAGAAAATTCGCGAGGCAATAAAAGAGGTTGGACTAAATATCAACGATTGTGAAATTATTGCTGTTGTCAAATCTAAAAAAGAAAAGGCAATGCTTTCAGAAATTAGCTCGGTTACTTACTTGTGTGAAAACGACCTTACTTTTTTTGTCAAGTTAAAGAATGAACACATGGCTAAAGTCGTAAAACAATCGTTTGATGCGCAGTTTTTTCTTGGTGACTTCTCAAAAAGAATTGTTAAAAGAATTGCCCCAATAAATCCGATAATAAAAGTTGGATTGAACTCAGAAATGGCCAATTGCAGTGTTTATCTTAACACAAGTGAAACAAGCCCGACACATTTGATTAATTTTGCAAAACAAACATTAGAAAAAACGATATGATCAATCCATTTACAGGTTCAGGAGTAGCGCTGGTAACGCCATTCAATGAGGATTTAACAATTGATTTTGATGCACTTAGAAAGCTAGTGCGTTATCAAATTGACAATGGGACAGATTTTTTAGTTGTGCAAGGAACAACGGGAGAATCGCCTGTATTGTCGAAGGAAGAGAAATTGGAAGTATTAAAGTGTGTTCAAGAGGAGAACAATGGAAAGTTGAAAATTGTTTTTGGTGTTGGAGGAAATAATACAATTGAAGTAGGGAAGTTTTTACAATCAATTCCAAGTGGGATTGATGGAATTCTCTCTGTATCACCTTACTATAACAAACCAACGCAAAGAGGAATTATTGAGCATTATAAGTACATCGCAAATTGTACTGATTTGCCAATCATTTTGTACAATGTTCCAGGAAGAACAGGTTCAAATGTTTTGCCCGACACAACGATAGAATTAGCGGCAATTGATAACATTGTTGCTGTTAAGGAAGCTTCTGGAAGCATGGAGCAAATCATGGAAATTGTAATGAGAAAACCAGAGGGATTTGGAGTGTTATCTGGAGACGATTTGATTACGATGCCTTTGATTACGACAGGTGTTGAAGGTGTTATTTCTGTCGTTGCAAATGCTTTTCCAAAGAAGTTTGGGGACATGGTGCACGATGCAATGAAGGGAGATGTTATAGCTTCACGCAAAAATCATTACGATTTATTCTCAGTAACAAAAATGTTATTCGAAGAAGGAAATCCTGGTGGAGTGAAGGTTTCATTGGTAAAACAAGGAATAATGAAACCATATATGCGTATGCCGTTATATCCTGTATCTGATGGCTTAAAAAATAGAATTGAACAAGAAACAACACGATTGATAACTGGATGAAAGAAGCAAAAAGTATTATTGAATTAATTAAAAACGCAGAACAAATTGTAATTACAAGCCATAAATCGCCCGATGGTGATTCCATTGGAAGTTCTTTGGGATTATTGCGATTTATACAAGCCCTAGGCTGCAAAGCAGTTGTTTGTCATCCAGATCCTTGCCCTGACTTTATTAACTGGGTAAAAGAAAACGATCCAATCATCGATTTTGAAACGAATCCAGAAGAAGTAAAAGACCAAATGTCAAAGGCAGATTTAATTTTTGTGCTGGATTACAATGGTCCTGGACGATTAGGAAAGGAAATGGGAGAACTGTTTTCAGCTGCCAAGGGTAAGAAAGTAATGATCGATCATCACTTGGATCCAGACGACTTTGTTGATGTTGCCGTTTCTGAACCAAGTGTTTGTTCCACATCACAATTGATTTTGGAGTTAATTGTTGCTTCCGGAAACAGTGATTTGATCAACGAATCAATGGGAAATCCATTGTACTTAGGAATTATGACCGATACAGGTTCGTTCCGCTTTTCTTCTGTAACATCTAGAACGCATGAGTTACTTGCGTTGTTGTTGAAGTCAGGAGTCAAGCAATCGGATGTTCATGAAAATACATTTGACAACAATCGATTGGATAAGTTGAGGCTGCGTTCTTACATTATTGCTGAACGATTAGAGATTATCGAAGATTACGGTATAGCAATCATATCTGTTACAAATAAAGAAAAAGAACGTTTTCATCATATCAAAGGAGATACAGAGGGATTGGTAAATCTTGCTTTGTCAATTGAAGGTGTTAAAGCTGCTGCATTTTTCGTTGAAGGAGATGATATTGTGAAAATTTCATTCAGATCAAAGGGAGATATTGCAGTAAATGTGCTGTCAAATGAGAATTTTAACGGTGGCGGACATAAAAACGCAGCTGGTGGTGCTTCTTATTTAAACCTTGACGAGACTATTACCAAATTCAAATCATTGGTTCCTAAATACTTTTAATATGCGCTTATTCGGTTTATCAATTTTCAGTTTGTTTATCCTTTTTTCTTGTACAACCGAGGAAGAGAAAAAGCCTGAAGTAGAATGGTCAAACAAACGATCAATCGAACTTAGTAAAGAGTTGACAATCCAAGAAGAAATAGATGTTAAGCTTTTTTTGGAAATGCACAAGGATTGGAAAATGACAAACACCGGTAGTGGATTGCAATACATGATCTATGAACACGGTAAAATTGACACTGCATATAGCCCGTTGCCAGGCAATATTGCGCGAATAGAATACAAAATCACGATGTTAGATGGTACGCTGTGCTATAGAACTGAAGACGATGAATATGAAAACTTCAAAGTTGATAGAAGTGAAATTGAATCAGGTGTTCAAGAAGGAATAAAAAAAATGACCATTGGCGATCGTGCTAGGTTAATCGTTCCAAGTCATTTGGGACATGGTTTAATTGGCGATATGAACAAAATACCGCCATTAACGCCTTTGGTTATTGATATTTATTTAACGGGAATTCAAATATGAGAAAGTTAGTTTTAGTAGCAATCAGTTTTTCTATTGTTCTGTCCGCATGTGATACAAGTGGAGTAAAGAAGAATAAAGTCGAGACCAGCGAAAAACCAAAGTCAGAGCATAAGACTGAACGCAGTGATTTGGATAAAGAACACGCTGTTGATGGTGAGAAAAAAATGGATAATGGTATCATTATTCGTTGGTTTAAGCATGGTTCTGGTGAAAAAGTGAAGGACGGTGATTTAATAGAAATCGATTATAAAGTTTTGTTGAAAGATAGAACTGTTGTCGATGGAAATCATTTGTTGAATAAGGAAAGCATGCCTTTTATGGTTGGTTTCAATATGCAGACGAAAGGTTGGGACATAGCATTGAGAGAAATGAAAGTAGGCGACTTTGCTGAAATTATCATTCCAAGCGATTTGGCAAGAGGAGAAAAGGGAATCTCAGGTTTAATTCCACCAAATTCGGACAATATTTTAAAAATAAAAATCATCAAAAAGAAAACACCGACTAGAGTCGTAGACGGAAATAAAGTATGGGTTTTCGAAGAAAATGTGAATAATAAATTGAAATTTGATGAAGGAAGAGAAATAGAATTTCATTGCATGGCATCATCACCAACAAACGCTTTTTATGTCAATACATACCGCATGAATGAACCGTTTAAGCTAAGATTGGAGGACAGTGGAGTAATTCCTGGACTCAAAAAAGCGTTAATTAATGCTAAAAAATCAGACAGAATGTTTGTACTTGTACCGGCCTTTGAAGCCTACGGAGTTAAGGGGTATCTGGACATTGTGAAGCCAAATGAAGATTTGTTTTACAATATTTTAGTAATGGATGTGCGAAAAGATTAACATCAAAATAGTATCTTTATACGCATAAAGACAAACACTTCAAGAGAATTACTAGCATGTTCAAATTAATTTTACTTCTTTTTATTGTTTTAAGCTTTTCATCTTTTTCCCAAAAAGTACTGGATACGCTTGATATTAAAGAGGGTACAATGGTCGTTTATGTCAATCGCACATGGGAATTCATTCAAGACGTGAACTTTGATGGTGTGATGAATAAGCGCTTGCACAGCGAAGTTGTTTTGAATAAAGAGATTGGGTACAGTCAATCATGGGATCACGATCAATGTTATACGTCAGGAAATAGTAATGATTTAAATAAGTTGTCCGATACAATTTGGATGTGCTTGGAAGGTGATAATTATCCAGACAGATTTGTAAAACCGGCGGATGGAATTATTACTTCGCATTATGGATGGCGCCACGGACGAAACCACAATGGAACTGATATCGATTTAAATACTGGAGATGCAGTGCGTGCAGCTTGGGGAGGAAAAGTTCGCTATTCTCAATACAACGATGGAGGTTTTGGTAATTTAGTAGTTATCCGTCATTACAATGGTTTAGAAACGTTTTATGCGCATTTAAGTAAATTATTAGTCGTTCCAAATCAATTGGTTGAAGCGGGAGAGACAATAGGTTTAGGCGGAAATACAGGACATTCTTACGGATCACATTTACACTTCGAAGTTCGATTCTATGACATTCCAATCGATTCGGAAAAAATCATTGATTATACAACACAAACGGTAATAGACGAGAATTTATTGGTAAGCACGTCTCTATTTAGGCCAGGTTCATCTTCTTCTCATTCAACTATTGTTGCTTCAACGTCTAGTACTGGTGGGCAATACTACCGCGTGAGATCAGGTGATACACTCGGAGCAATAGCCGGGAGAAACAGAACAACAGTTTCTAAAATTTGTCAATTGAATGGAATCCGTCCAACGACACTTTTACAAGTTGGAAAAAACTTGAGAGTTCGTTAATCATATTTTAATGTTAACAGCGTTTAACAGTTAATTGTCTTACTTTTATACCAATGAAAAATAGTTTAATTTTTAGATTCTTTATTGTTTCACTCGTATTAGTGAGTTGCAGCGGATATAACAGAGTTGTTAAGTCCGATAATTACGACGATAAATTTAAAATGGCCAATGAGCTATTCGATAAAGGAGAAGAACTTCGTTCAGTTACCCTTTACGAGCAAGTATACCAAAGAATTCCTAAATCTGGAGAAGGTGAAGTTTCCTATTTTCGAATAGGAAAAGCATACTTTATTCACGAGGATTATGTGATGGCTGAATATTATATGGGACAATTTTCACAACGTTTTCCAATGAGTCCAAAAGCAGAAGAATCCATGTTTTTAAGTGCAATGTGCTCTGTTGAAAAGTCTCCAGAATACTCATTAGATCAAACTGAAACAGAGATAGCAATCAATAATTTACAACAATTTATTGATAGGTATCCAGAAACAGAATTGTTGGATACATGTAACATTATAATCGATAAAATGCGTGGGAAATTAACCTACAAAGATTATACAATAGTGAAGATGTACTCCAAAACGGAGCAATTTCACGCTGCTGTAAGTTCTGGATTGACGTTTATTCAAGATTATCCAAAGTCAGAATACCTAGAAGAAATTTATTATATATTGGTGAAAAATTCATATTTACTTTCTAAAAATAGCATTGAGAGTAAAAAAATGGAAAGAATTGAAGATACTTTTGAAAGATATCGTACTTTTGTAGAACTATTTCCAGAATCCAAGTACCGGAGTTCGCTTGCAGGATATGTGGATGTATTGAGTAAAGAAAAAGATCAGTTAACGATAAGTAATAAATAGTATGAATTTTAAGAACAGCACAGCTGAAAAAACAACAATCACTCGTGATACTGTTGAAATGGAAGCAAACACTTCAAACATTTACGAATCAATCGTAATGATGTCAAAACGTTCAAATCAATTAAGCATTGAGTTGAAAGAGGAGTTGACTCAAAAATTACAAGAATTCGCTTCTACTACGGATAACTTAGAAGAGATTTTTGAAAATAGAGAACAAATTGAAATCTCTCGTTTCTACGAAAGATTACCAAAGCCTGTTGCAATGGCAATGCAGGAACTTTTGGAAGATAAAATATATGCAAGGACTCCAGTAGTTCCTGAAGCAGAAAAATAACATCAAATGCGAGGAAAACGCGTCCTTCTTGGAATTACCGGAGGAATAGCGGCGTATAAAATCGCATTCCTGATTCGCTTATTGAAAAAAAATGAGGCAGAAGTCAAATGTATTATGACTCCTGCCTCTTGTGATTTTATAAGTCCGCTCGTTGTTGCCGCACTTTCTGAAAATCCTGTTGGAATTGAATTTTGGAACAAAAACGACGGAACTTGGAATAACCATGTAGAGTATGGATTATGGGCAGATGTTTTCCTCATCGCTCCGCTTACAGCAAATACTTTGAGTAAAATGGCGACAGGCAGTTGTGATAACTTATTATTGGCAACTTACCTTTCCATGAAAACAAAGACAATTGTCGCTCCAGCAATGGATTTAGATATGTACGCGCATCCAACGACACTTCGAAATTTAAAGCAAATCCAACAAGATGGAGTTCAAATTATTCCAGCTGAATCGGGAGAACTTGCAAGTGGATTGGAAGGAGAAGGAAGAATGGCGGAACCTGAAACTATTTATAAGGCCTTGTTGGGATTAGAATTACCGGCAAGCGAAGATTTTTTCGGAAAACAAGTTTTAATCACTGCCGGACCAACTTACGAAGAAATAGATCCTGTTCGTTTTATTGGAAATCATTCAAGCGGAAAAATGGGATACGCCATTGCTGAAGCTTTTTTGAATCAAGGAGCCCATGTAACACTTATCTCAGGTCCAACGAAATTGGAGTTGAAACACAAGAATTTGACGTTTATTCCAATGAAATCAGCACTTGAATTATTCAATGAGGTTCAGTTGCACTGGAAAAATGCAGAAATTGGTGTTTTTTCGGCAGCAGTAGCAGATTATCGCCCAAAGGAAAAAGCCACAGAGAAAATCAAGAAATCGGATAAAGAAATGACGATTGAATTGGTGAAGAATCCAGATGTACTAAAATGGGCCGGTGAGAATAAAACAGCAAATCAAACTTTAATTGGTTTTGCCCTAGAAACGGAAAATTTAGAAGAAAATGCCAAAGGGAAACTGAAGGCGAAGCATCTAAATATGATTGTTATGAACACAATGAAGGATATTGGCGCAGGATTTGGTGTGGACACAAACAAAATTAGTATTTTAGATAATTACAATAATTTTAAGACTTTCGAGTTAAAGTCTAAAAGAGAGGTAGCAAAAGATATTTTAACCTATTTGAAAAATTATAATTCATGAGAATTAGTTTGATTTTTGTATTGATTTTCAGTTTTTTCCAAGTAGTATTTGGACAGGAATTGAATTGCCAAGTTACAATCGTAAACGATGCGAGATTGGAATTGACGAATGTGGAGCGTGAAGTAATTAAGGAGCTGGAAACAGTGATTTATGAATTCATGAACAATACAAAATGGACGAAAGATAAGTTCACAGTTGAAGAACGCATCAATTGTAATATTCAGATTCAAATCAATGAAATTCCTACTAGTGGATCTTTCAAAGGTTCGCTGCAAGTGCAGTCTTCACGACCGGCTTTCAATTCTAGTTACAACGCAACAATGTTCAATTATCAAGATGATAATTTTGAATTTGCTTACAACAGAAACTCAATATTTGTGTACGCGCCGAATCAATTTAGAGACAATTTAACTTCTGTTTTGGCATTCTACTCATATTTCATAATTGGTACGGACTATGACTCATTTTCAAATAAAGGAGGAACGAAGTATTTTACTGAAGCACAGCAAATTGTGAACAATGCACAATCATCTGGTTTTTCGGGTTGGACTTCGAATGAAAAAGGGAAAAATAACCGTTATTGGCTGGTTGATAATATCTTGCATGAATTGTTTACACCGCTGAGAGAATGTACTTACCATTACCATAGAAAAGCTTTAGATATCATATACGACGATAAAGTTTTGGCGAGATCGGAAGTTTACAACGCTTTAAATATGTTGGTGAAATTGACGAGTACTCGTCCAAATTCATTGAATGCTCTGAATTTCTTGTCAGCAAAATCGACTGAATTAAAAAACTTGTACGAAGATGCAGAAGCGAAAGAGAAAAGCGATATTGTTTTATTGTTAAAACGAATCGACCCTGCGAATTCAGAGAAGTACCAAGCGATAATGAATTAATGATTAGCTCATTACGAATAGAGAACTTTGCCTTAATCGATGCTGCTGAAATTAATTTCAACAGTGGGTTTACGGTAATTACGGGAGAAACAGGTTCTGGAAAATCAATTCTATTAAATGCCCTTAATTTAATTCTAGGCGAACGCGCTAATTTTTCTGTGATAGGAACAAATAGCGACAAATCTATTGTTGAAGCAGATATTCAAATCAAAGGATTTGGGTTGGAAGGTTTTTTTAAAGAAAATGAATTGGATTATTTTGACACTACAATTGTGCGAAGAGAAATCAATCAGCAAGGACGTTCTCGTGCATTCATCAATGATATACCAGTGCAATTAACAACGCTAAAAGGATTTACTTCCCAATTGATTCATATCCACTCACAATACAATACGCTTGAATTAAAAGATACCAATTTTCAATTGAGAGTGTTGGATGTTTTAGCAAATACTTCAGTGGAACGAAATCAATTTTCAGAACGTTACTTGGCCTATAAGAAAGATCAAAGCATTCTGAATAAGAAAAGATTGTTATTAACTGAATCATTGGCTCAGCTTGACTACAACTCGTTTCAATTGAATGAACTTGTAGAATTGGATATAGATAAACGTAATTTTGATACAATTAGAAGTCAAGTCGAAGTTGGAGAGAATGCAGATGAAATACGTGCTGTTTTTAGCGAAATGATCACGACATTTACATCGGAGCATGGTACAATTGATCAATTGGTTCATTTGAAGAATGTACTTTTAAAAAAGTCAACGCTTTCGACTGATATCAAAGAAATGTACGAGCGTATTAACGCCGTATTAATTGAAATCCAAGATATCACTGAAGCTTCAGAGGGAATTGGAGAATCTTTGGAATTTGATGGAGCCGAATTACTTGAAAACAGTAAGCTTTTAGACGAATTTAATCGCATCTGTCAAAAACATAACGTGGCTGAACAAGCGGGTTTAATTCGAATTAAGGATGAATTGAGTGAAAGTGGAATGAGTTTCGATCAGCTGAAGTTAGAAATTAGTCAATTGGAAGAAAAGCTGAAATCAGAAGAGCTAGCCTTAAATTCAGCAGCAAATAAATTACACGAAGCACGTTTAAATGCTGTACCGAGTATAGAGAATCAAATAAAGTCAGCTCTTTCAGAGTTGAAATTAACGTATACGGAACTTATTTTTGACTTAAAAAGAGAAACTGAACTCAACAATGATGGATTTTCTAAACTTCAATTGTTGTTTAGTCCAAACGCTGGGGTCCCTGCTGTCCCTGTGCATCAGGCTGCGAGTGGAGGAGAACTTTCTCGAGTTATGCTGGCGTTACAGAGTTTAATGTCTTCTAAAATTCAATTGCGCTCCATGCTTTTTGATGAAATTGACACCGGTGTTTCTGGTGATGTGGCTCATAAAATGGCCATGACATTGAAAAAAATGGGAGACGGAATGCAAGTTATTGCAATTACTCACCTTCCACAAGTCGCTGCAAAAGGTGGACAACACCTAAAAGTAATGAAAGCGGTAAAAGATGGGAAAACAAAGACTTTCGTTCAAGAACTTTCCATGAATGAACGCATTGAAGAAACTGCTCGTTTAATGAGTGGTGATGAAATTAATGCTGCAGCACTTGATAATGCTAAAGCATTGATGAACTAATGGAGCTTCAATTAAAATTTAAATTTCCAAAAAGCAACATAGAGCTTTCCTACGCTGATTCGGTTTTATTAATGGGGAGTTGTTTTTCCGATTCAATTGGAGCAAAATTTGAGCAAGGAGGTTTCAAAATAGAAAGTAATATTTTCGGTACGTTATTTCATCCAATCGCCATTTCGAATGTTATTCATTCAGCTTTAAATTGTAATGAAGATGTTGCAGTGTATCAAAGGGACGATCTCTACTTTTCGTGGGACTCAGCCTCAAAAATATATGCAACGTCAGTAATTAAGCTGATTGAAAAAGTAATAGAGAAACGTCAAGAATTAGCCGAACGAATAAAAAATGCGCGTTTAATTTGCATCACCCTTGGAACTGCTTGGGAGTATAAAATCATAAGTTCTGGGGTTGTAGTTGGAAATTGCCATAAAGCGCCTCAGAACCTCTTTGAGAAGTCCATGTCAAAAATTGACAAAATGCAAAAAGAGTGGGAGAGTGCGCTTAACTTGATCAAAAATGTAAATCCATCTGCGAAAATTGTGTTTACTGTTAGTCCAGTCCGTCATGTAAAAGACGGTTTAGTTGAAAACAATAGAAGCAAAGCGCGATTATTAGAACTTGTTCAACAACTAAGTGTAAGCCATAACATCATTTATTTTCCATCCTACGAAATTGTTATAGACCAATTGCGGGATTATAGATTCTTTGAGGAAGATATGATTCACCCGAATAAGCAAACGATTGATTTTATTTGGGAGCGTTTTGCTGCTTTTGGGTTTTCTGATAAAACCATTGGATTGATGGAGGAGCGCAAACAGTTAATGATGCAATTGAATCATAAAAGCTTACATTCAGAATCTGAAGTAGACGCCAAACGTCTGGATTTAGTCAAGAGAAAACTAAAGGAATTTGGAGAAAGTAATCCTGATGTGGACCTATAATAACAAACTCGATTCAGATTAAATGGCGCTATTCGAAGAATAAATTAAAGGCGCAAAGCATAAGCAAGAAGTGAAACTAATTAAAAGAGGTGAAAAGTGGAGAAATCACTAACACTTTCAGCTTTTAATAAGAAGAACTGAATTGTGAAATGTAGCACTAGATCTTTTTTTTCGTTTTTGGGGCGATGCCACCGCTTAGCAGCCACGAAGTGAAAAATGAAAGAATCAAATAATAAAATTCTAATAAAAAAAGCCACTCATTTTACAACAAGTGGCTTTCCTTTCATAAGTGGCAGTTGTTCTATCGTTTGCGAATAGGAGTAATATTCCCCGTGTATTCATTATTTTCATTTGGTTCAGCGCTTTCAATTGTCACTTTCCAAATATAAGTTGTTCCGTAAGTCACTCCGTTTCCAGTTGTTTTGTCAATTCCGTCCCATGCATTTGAAGCATCGTTAGATTGAAAAACTGTGTGTCCATCTGTTGGGTCAATTACAATTAAATTGAATTTTACATTACGCTGCGTTAGGGCAAACGGCATGAAAGTATTGTTTCTAGTGTCGATATCTTCAGGAATGAATGAATTCACGGCCATTAAATTGTATTTATCATCTACGCGAATGGATTTAGTAATGCTATTTGAACAACCGTTTGCATCCTTCACAGTTAAAGTAATATCTTCATTTCCTGTTTTGTAAAAATGAGCATTAACTTTTTCACCTTGAATTCTTGATTTTCCAATTATCCATGAGTGTTCTGCTCCTTGAACCGATGTTTCCAATTTAGTTGTAGGTAATCCTTTTTCAAATTTTGTATCTGTATCGATAATGAAATCTACTTTTGGAGCTCCTTTAACAAAGAAGGTATTCGATTTTTTAGAATTGTCATTCGTCATTAAATAGATTTCATGCGTTCCTTCTTTCGTCATTTTTACTAAACGCTCAGCATGGGCAGGAATAACAAATTGCATTTCTGGACCTTCAATCATTAAGGCAACATCATTCGTGTTCTTAATAGTTGTTGTTTCTCCCTCGCAAACTTCAGTTACTTTTGGTAACGTATAATCTTTTGATGGAGCAGGAGCAAGTGTTCCAGAAGTATTATTTCCGTTTATATTTCCATTCGATGGATTTGATCCTGATTGACCAATGTCAGACACAGAAGTTCCATTCCCTCTGTTACTCGTCACTGCAAATGGATTGCTTTGAGAGTTGCTGTTGTTAGTAGAATTTGTTCTTTGTCCATCTGAACCATTAACAGTTGATTCATTTGTGTTCGATAAAGTAGTACTTGAATTAGTTGTGTTGTTCTCTGTCGTGTTTTCAGTTGCTGTTGCATTAGCCGTCGATTGAATCAGCTCAGAAGTGTTTTTAGCTTGCTGAGGCACTTCTTTCGTTGTTTCTACTGAATTATTCAATGCAACATACGTTACGATACCAACAGCAACTGCAGAGGCAGCTGAAATGTACCATTTCATATTTGAAAATGGAGAGCTAACAGGTTTTACAACGTCAAGCTTGGCTTGCATTGCTGTCCAAGCTGATTCATTGTATGGCATCTCATGGTTTTCTAAACTCTGCTTTATGTTCTTTTCTAAATTTTCTTTCATGTCATTCAATATTCATGAATTTTTCTTTTAATATCTTTTGTAAATTCATTTTTGCCTTTGCAAAATTAGATTTTGACGTTCCTTCGCTGATTCCTAATATTTCAGCAATTTCCTTGTGTTTGTAGTCTTCAAAAACGTACAAACTGAAAACTGCTTTATACGCAGGAGATAATTCGTTTATTGCCTCCATGGCGATTTCAGCTTTTATTCCTGACAGTTCAAGTTCTTCAGACTCTATCATTGGATTTGCAGCACCCAATTTAAAATCTTCATCATTGTCTGTTAGAATAGGATCTTTTTTTGATTTTCTGATACTATCAATAGCTGTGTTAACCATTATTCGTCTCATCCATCCTTCAAAAGAACCTTTGAAGTCATATGCATCTAATTTGTCAAAGATCTTTATGAAACCTTCTTGTAAAACCTCCTCAGCCGAATCTCTATCCGTTGAGTAGCGCATACAAATAGAAAGCATTTTCCCATAGTAGAGCTTAAATAGCTTCTCCTGCGACCTTCTATTATTGTCGAGGCATCCGCTTATTATTTGCCCTAATTGTTCTCGGTTTTCCACATTCGTTTCATTGGTTAGACGACAGTTGTTTTCATCAGTTGCCTTTTTGCAAAATAAAAATAGATGAGTCAACACAAATCTATAATAATTTAAGTAAAACACATCGCTAAGTCGCAAAGTTATGGCGCTGAATTACTGAAATGAAAGTAGGATGATATTTCCATGAAATAGATATTGGCAATTCTATTGCTTTAAAAGAATAGGTTGAGATTGAACATATTGTCCTGAGTACTTTCTTCTATTTTTTTTGAACATAGAGATGAATCTGCTTTTGTAGATGTCATCAAAAAGTTCACAAAAAAAACACCTAAAAGTGGCCTTTTTTGTGAACTATTGTATTAATTTCGTATTCCTTAGGAAATTTAATAAGATCAAATAATAAAGAAATGAAAGTAACTGTTGTAGGTGCTGGAAATGTTGGAGCTACATGCGCTGATGTATTAGCACAAAGAGAAATCGCTAACGAGATTGTATTGTTAGACATTAAAGAAGGTTTTGCTGAAGGTAAAGCGTTGGATATTTGGCAAACTTCGCCAATTAAATTGTATGATTCAAGGACTATTGGTTCAACAAATGATTATTCAAAAACGGCTGATTCAGATGTTGTTGTTATTACTTCAGGATTGCCGAGAAAACCAGGTATGTCTCGTGATGATTTAATTGCAACAAACGCTGGAATCGTTAAAATGGTAACTGAAAACATAGTTAAGTATTCTCCGAATGCTAAAATTATTTGCGTTTCAAATCCATTGGACGTAATGACGTATTGTACTTATTTGAATGCGAAATTTGATAGAACTAAGGTATTTGGAATGGCTGGAGTATTAGATACTGCGCGTTACAGAGCATTTTTAGCTACAGAATTAAACGTTTCTCCTAAAGATATCCAAGCAGTATTGATGGGTGGGCACGGTGATACAATGGTTCCACTTCCACGTTATACAACTGTTGCTGGTATTCCAGTTACTGAATTAATTTCTGAAGAAAAATTAAACGAAATCATCGAAAGAACAAAATTCGGTGGTGGTGAAATTGTTAAATTGTTAGGAACCTCAGCTTGGTATGCTCCAGGTGCTGCTGCTGCTCAAATGGTAGAAGCAATTGTTCGTGACCAAAAACGTGTATTCCCAGTTTGCGCAATGTTAGACGGTGAATACGGAATGAAAAATATTTTCTTAGGAGTTCCTGTTGTTTTAGGTAAAAACGGAATAGAAAGAATTATTGAATTAGATTTAAACGATGCCGAGAAAGCTTTATTGACTGAGTCTGCTGAAGCCGTTAAAAACGTAATGACTGTTTTAGATAACATGAATGTGAACGCGTAAGTTTCGTTTTAACTTTATATTAAACGCTCGGATTTTTATTCGAGCGTTTTTTTTATGGAAATTTTTAGTTTAGTGCATCTATATAGTATGAAAGTCATATTCCTTTTCTTATCGCTTTGTTTCTCAATTACTCTACTTGGACAAGATTCTGTGGTTGTTTGTATTCAATTGAATGATAAACAAGACGGAGTGGGAATTCAGAATGTGAATGTCCAAATGGAAATAGATACGATAAAAATGGAACTTTCTTCGAATAGAATAGGGAAAGTATATTTCAATGCCAAGGTTGGACAATCGTTCAGTTTTAATGCAACACACTTTAAATTTAATGAGATTACTGCGAAACGTAAAGTTTCAACAACGAATATTCAAGATACAATTACATATCAGTTTCAAATGGAATTTATTCGAGTGCAGAATCAAGATGAAATAGTGGTTGCAGCTCCAGGATTCCCAACGGTTTACTTTAAATCGAATCAGCTGTCTGTTGCAGATTTTGAAGTGCTCAAATCTGGTGAAATGCTACTCTTGACTTATACAAAACGGTTGAGTAAAGGTAACGAACTAGTCGTTTACGACGGGATAAATATGAAAAGACGATTTTCTGTTCCAGATGTCGCTGAAGAATTAGTGTTAGATTATAGAAAGAACCCTCATATCGTCTGTGATAAAAACGTGTACGGAGTAATATTGAATAATAATGATATTTCCTTGAGTACAATTGATAAAGCATATTTCATGAAGTATTTAGCGCCAATTTTAGACACGAACAAAACAAAATTGTACTTCTCCAATTTCAACAAAGATTATCCGGCATTCGATTATTTTACTTATGACCAAATCGATTCTTCGTACACAAAAATTTTGGAGATAAAGGATGATTTAATGTTGGAATTGTACCGTTCTGAATACAAGTGGGTGGATGTGCGGACTAAATTATGGGCTAAAAACTTAGAGCTTCAAACGGGAATTGATGCGGAAATTTATGTCGGTGCCAATTATTTTACACAATCGCCTTATTACAAAGAACTTTACGCGCCATTATTTCACCGAAACGATTCACTTTTTGTATTCGACTATTACAAAGACAAATTGAGGACTTACGATGATTTAGGCGAACCTTTGGACAGCGTTTCAATTTATCACCATTATGATAAACGAAAAACAGGGTGGGAAAGCGAATTGATTCAAGACAGTCAAACCGGTGAGATTTATGCTTTGTTCGATCGCGCTGGATTTTCATACCTTGGTCGAATTGACACAAAAACAGGCGAAATTACCGAGCAAGTGAAGTTGGAATACCGTTTTGTAGAAAAAATAGCCATTCACAATAACTTCGTATATTACATTTATCGCCCTTTCGAATCGCCCCAAAAGAAGTATTTGTACATGGAACGTTTGCCATATTCGTTCGGAAGCGCAAATCTTATTGAATCTACCGTTCAAGATTAGATAGAATTAGGAATTAATTTAGACCTTTGTTGCTCAATTCTTTATTTAATCAAAATGAACGGGAAAATTGCAATAATTGGGTGTGGAAATTTAGGAATGTCAATTCTTAATGGGTTAATGAATCATGAATCGTTTAAAAGCAGATCTATTTTTGCTACGAAAAGAAATGTTACTGATTTATCTCAAATCAATTCTCCCAATGTTACTGTTTCATCTGATAACGCAAAAGCGATTCGTGCATCGGAAATAATTATCGTTGCATTGAAGCCTTTCAATATTTTAGAAGTATTAGGCGAGTTAAAGGATGAAATTACTAAAAATCACTCCATCGTTTCTTTAGCTACCGGAATTACGATTGATGAAATCCGCTCAGTAATTGGAGAAAAAGCTTCTGTTTTCCGAGCTATGCCGAATACTGGAGCAGGTGTAAGCGAATCTATGACATGCATTTGCACCGATGAAAAGAATGAAGTTAAGAAAGAAGAAGTGATATCCATTTTCGACGCTATCGGAAAAACGATATACATTGACGAAAGTTTGATGGAGTCCGCTACAGTGCTTGGTGCCTGCGGGATTGCCTATGTTTTGCGTTTCATTCGTGCCATGATACAAGGTGGAATTCAAATTGGTTTTGATGCGAAAACGGCAAGTACTATTGTTGCACAAACTGTGAAAGGAGCTTCTGAGTTACTGATAGAAAACAAACAACATCCAGAATACGAAATTGATAAGGTTACCACACCAAAAGGTTGTACAATTGTTGGTTTGAATGAAATGGAACACAACGGATTCAGTTCTTCATTGATTAAAGGCTTGGTAGCCTCATTTGATAAAATCGAAAAGTAAATGTCAAAAATATCAGAACTTAAAATCAAGAATTCTTTTAGTAGCGAACTTCCTGCGGACCCAATTGAAGGTTCTGAAAGAAGGCAAGTTGAGAATGCATGTTTTTCATATGTTGAGCCGACTAAAACTTCAAATCCCTCTTTAATTCACGCATCACCTGAGATGGTGAAAGAATTGGAAATAACAAACGTTGATTCAAAAGAATTTTTAGAGATAGTCACAGGTAATAAATCTTTTCCAAATTTCAAACCATATGCAATGTGTTATGGAGGACATCAGTTCGGAAATTGGGCAGGACAGCTAGGGGATGGAAGAGCGATTAACATTGCTGAAGTTGAAGTGAATTCTAAACTATGGGTTTTACAATTGAAAGGAGTAGGGCAGACGCCATATTCTCGCGGGGCAGATGGATTTGCTGTGTTGCGTTCGTCGATTCGTGAATATTTGTGCAGTGAGGCGATGTTTCATCTTGGAGTTGCAACCACGAGAGCTTTGTCCTTGTCTCTTTCTGGTGATTCGGTAGTACGAGATGTTTTGTACAATGGGAATCCAGCTGAAGAAAAAGGCGCTATTGTTTGTCGCGTTGCACCATCGTTTATTCGCTTCGGAAATTTTGAAATATTAGCATCAAGAGGAGACCATAAAACATTAAAAGAACTGATTGATTACACGATTAATCATTTTTATGCGCACCTAGGTTCTCCTTCAAAAGAAACGTATTTGACTTTTTTCAAGGAAGTGGTTCATGCGACAAAACAAATGATTCTTGATTGGCAACGTGTTGGGTTTGTGCATGGCGTAATGAATACGGACAATCTTTCTATTCTTGGTTTAACGATAGATTACGGGCCATACGGTTGGTTAGAAGACTACAATCCTGATTGGACACCGAACACGACAGATGCAGAAAACAGAAGATATCGTTTTGGAAATCAGCCTTCTATTGGCATGTGGAATTTAACGCGTTTAGCAAATGCAATTTATCCATTGATTGATGTAGCTGCACCATTGGAGGCAATTCTGAAAGAGTATCAAGACGGTTTTCGAGACGAGTATTTAAGTATGATGTTGTCTAAAATTGGTGTTTTCACAGTAAAAGATGGTGATAAAAAGTTGATAAACGATTTACAAGTCTTATTAACCAAGTCAGAGGTTGATATGACTTTGTTTTTTCGAAATTTAAGCCAACTTGATGCGGAAAACCCAACTGAATTCACTGTTCAAATTGCAAAGGATTCCTATTTATCGAACAATGAAATTGGCTCTAAAATAGAGGAGTGGAAGAAATGGTTGAGCAACTATGCTGAGCGTATTGTGCTTGAGGGAATTCCTTCTACCGAAAGAATCGTAAGAATGCAGGTTATCAATCCAAAATATGTATTGCGAAATTACATGGCTCAATTGGCGATAGATGCAGCTGATAAAGGTGATTATTCAGTTTTTGATGAATTATACCAAATGCTAAAAAAACCATACGATGAACAACTTGAAATGCAAAAATGGTTTGCTAAACGTCCCGATTGGGCAAACGATAAAGTAGGTTGTTCAATGCTGTCTTGTAGTTCTTGATTCAAGGAATTGGATAATTCATTGTTGACATGTACAGAAGTGCTTCCTTGATTGGTAATAGCTAGTGGAACATCAAAAGGAAAGTTCATGCAGTCGCCAGATGAAAAATTGAAATCGCCTTTAATATTTTTTTTTAAATTGCGTTCACATAATATGAGCCAGGGTGCATATAGTTGAAACTTTTATTTGCTTCTGCGTCAACGAATACATAGCGACTTCTATATTTCATGTTATTCAGATTGAACACATTTCCAGGGAAAATTGGCTGCGTTGTGATAATAATTAATATTTTCTTTAATGGATCAACAACAGCTGCATTGGTAACATTAATATTTACAGTTGAATTTCTTAGACCAATAAAGTGAAAAATTTCAGTTAAACTGATTTGGAATGATTGTAAACAAAAAAAAAGAGCTTTAGTTTCCTAAAGCCCTTTTATATTTTAATAAAGATGGATTATTTACCTTTCTCCATTTTTTCTTTTAATGCAGCCAAAGCATCCAAATCACCTAAGGTAGATTTTTCATTTCCTTGGTTTAGATTGTTTACAGCATTGTTAGATGATCCACCTTTAAAAGATCCACCTTTAGATTTCTCTCTAGTTGATCCACCTGATGGCTTGTTGTCTTCTTGTTCCTCGAAAGTACTTGTATGAGAAACAACAATCTTACGTGCATCTTTGTTGAATTCAATTACAACGAAATCTAATGTCTCATCCACTTCCGCGTTTGCTCCATCAGCTTTTCTCATGTGACGTGCTGGACAAATTCCTTCTAAACCATAAGGTAAAGAAACGATTCCAGATTTGTCTTTGTTTTCAACGATTGTTCCTTGGTGAGTTGAACCTTCAGTAAATGTAGATTCAAATACTTCCCATGGGTTTTCTTCTAATTGTTTGTGACCTAAAGAAATACGACGGCTTTCTCTATCTATTTCTAATACAGTAACATCCATTTGATCATCTACCTTACAGAATTCTGATGGGTGTTTGATTTTCTTTTGCCATGAGAGGTCAGAAATGTGGATTAAACCATCAACTCCTTCTTCCAACTCAACGAAAACACCGAAGTTAGTGAAGTTACGAACTTTAGCTGTGTGCTTAGTTCCAACTGCGTATTTACCTTCAATTGCTTCCCATGGATCTGGCATCAATTGTTTGATGCCTAATGACATTTTACGCTCTTCTCTATCTAAAGTTAAAACAACAGCTTCAACTTCATCTCCAACATTTAAGAAATCTTGTGCAGAACGTAAGTGTTGTGACCAGCTCATTTCTGAAACGTGAATCAATCCTTCAACTCCAGCAGCTATTTCAACGAAAGCACCGTAATCAGCCATAACAACAACTTTACCTTTCACTTTGTCACCAACGTTAATTTCAGTGCTAAGTGCATCCCAAGGATGAGCTTGTAATTGTTTTAAGCCTAATGCAATTCTTTTCTTATCGTTATCGAAATCTAAGATTACAACGTTTAATTTTTGATCTAACTCAACGATTTCTTCTGGGTGGTTAACACGTCCCCAAGATAAATCAGTGATATGAACAAGTCCGTCAACACCTCCAAGATCGATGAATACACCGTATGACGTAATGTTTTTAACTGTTCCTTCCAATACTTGACCTTTTTCAAGACCAGAGATAATTTGTTTCTTTTGTTCTTCAAGCTCAGCTTCGATAAGAGCTTTGTGAGATACAACGACATTTTTAAATTCTTGGTTGATTTTAACAACTTTGAACTCCATGTTTTTACCTACATAAACATCATAATCACGAATTGGCTTAACGTCAATTTGAGAACCTGGTAAGAATGCTTCTAAACCAAATACGTCAACAATAAGTCCACCTTTAGTTCTGCATTTAACAAAGCCTGTAATGATTTCTCCTGTCGCTAATACATCATTTACTTTAATCCAAGCACTGTGTACACGTGCGATTCTATGAGACACTACAAGTTGACCATATTTGTCTTCTTGTGTTTCAACATAAACATCAACATTGTCACCAACTTTTAAATCTGGATTGTAACGGAATTCACTCGTTGGAATGATTCCTTCAGATTTAGATCCGATGTTTACAACAACCTCTTTTTTGTTTAAAGCGATTACTGTTCCTACAATTACTTCTCTTTCAGCAACTGCGTTTAAAGTAGTTTCGTACTTATCAGATAATTCTGAACGTTCTACTTTTGAATAACCGTCTAATGCTAATGCATCCCAGTCAAATTCTGCAGTTCCCTGCATTTGTGTTTCTTTTGCCATTTTGGCTTTAAAATTTGTATTCCGAGTAACCTAAAACCTCGAAAGAAATAAATAAAATGTCACAATTTACTAGGTTAGTGACCTTTATACTGAATGAACTCATGTCATACAGGAGTGCAAAGATACTGTTTTTAATTGAGAATCAATTGTTACGATGAAAAAATCCGCTATTCCTCAATGGAGTACTGAATTTAGTATGTTTAAGTTTAGATTACTTAATTGCGTCAGCACGTTTTTTGTATTCCAATGCTTTTTCTGAGTTTCCAAGATTACGTTGAAGTTGGAATAAAATTGTTAAAACGGCCTTGTCTTCAGGGAAGTTAACAATGTACTTCTCAAGTGGAATTAATGCCCTTTCAAATACTTCACCACTTTGTTGCTTTACTTTGTTGTAATTTGCATCTCCAAAAGGCATTTGATCAGCTTGAAGCTTTAAGTCTCCCGCCCATGTTACAAGATGTGCGCCTAATTGGTATTGAGCGTCAGCATAATTAGGATCAATTTCCAATGCTTTGTTTAATGCTGTTTCTGCCTTTTCGTTTTCTTTTAAATCGATGTAAATTGTACCAATCGTATAGTGCAATTGTTTGTTGTTCGGATCAGTCTTAATTGCATCAGCAAGTGCTTTTTCAGCTCCTGCAGCATCTCCAGCATCGATGTTTGTGTTTACCAATTCTAAAAGTAACTCTTTGTCACTTTGGTTGGTTTTACGAGCTTCGTTGATGATTGCTTTTGCTTTATCAAGGTTTCCAGCTTTACGATATGCGCTTGAAGCTAAAATTGCAGAAGTTGTTCCTCTGTAATTTACAGCTGCTAATCTTTCATAGCCTATAGCTGCTTTCTCGTATTTTTGAGCTTTCTCGTAACATAAAGAAGCATTGAAAACTGCAGCGCTGTCTAGTTTATCAATTGCATCGCTGTATTTTGCTTCAGTTTCATACAGTTCACCTGCAGCTTCATATTGTTCTGCATTGTAAGTCATTCCTGCAAACTGATTCAGTAAAGCAATCTTTTGATAAACAGATTCCTCAACATCAGACTTCATTTTGTTACCTGCGTCGTAAGCTTTGTCAAATGCAGCGATAGAAATATCAATTGCGTCATCACCACCTTTACGGATAAAAGCAGTGTCCATTGATTGCATACCAATTACTAAAAAGTTAGCGTAAATTTCACCTTTCAACCAAAGTGTTTTTTGACTGTCTTTTGTTTCTTCATGAGCAGCTGCTAAATCAACAAACTCCTTTGCCGCAAGCAATGCTTTTTTAGCGTTTTCAACATCACCATTCATTAAACTAGTCATGTATTTGTTTTTAAATTCTACTGCAGCACTCGTTTCATTTTTCTTCTGTCCAAATGCGATACCTGTTACTGCAAACAGTCCAAGTGTCAGCGCAGTGTTTTTAAATGAAATATTCATAGTTGTTATTATTTATTAAATTCTTTGCTTTCGAGCTAAATGCTCGAATATTGAAAGTTGTCACTTTCTTTTATTCCGCAGAATCATTTTCAATATTCGTGCCATCTTCTTCTGATGCACCTTCTTCGTTCTTTGTATTTTCCCCTTCTAAACCTTCTTCACCATCTTCTTCATCGTCCTCACTTCTTGGTACACGTGCAACAGCAGCAATTTCTGCGCTTCCTTTTAAGTTAATCAATTTAACTCCTTGAGCAGCTCTACCCATTGTGCGAATTCCGTCAATGTGCATACGAATTGTAACTCCAGATTTAGTGATGATCATCAAATCTTCTTCGTCAGTTACATTTTTTATTGAAAGTAATTTTCCTGTTTTTTCAGTAACGTTTAATGTTTTGACACCTTTTCCACCACGATTTGTAACACGGTAAACAGGCTCATCATCTTCTGGATCATTCAAGTATGTGCGTTTTCCGTATCCTTTCTCTGAAACTACAAGAATAGTAGAGTGGATGTCTTCAACGCAAACCATTCCGATTACAGCATCGTTTTTATCACCAAGTTTAACTCCTCTAACACCAGCTGCATTTCTTCCCATTCCACGAACTTTTTCTTCGTTGAATCGAATTGCGCGACCGTTTGTCGTTGCTAAAACAATCTCATTAGAACCATTCGTTAATTTCGCCTCTAATAATTCATCGTTTTCACGAATTGTAATTGCGTTAATTCCATTGGTTCTTGGACGAGAATAAGCTTCAAGAGATGTTTTCTTGATAATACCTTGTTTCGTTGCCATTACGATGAAGTTGTTTTCAACGTATTCTTTATCAGTCAAATCTTTCACCTTCACATAAGCCTTGATCATATCGTCCTGCTCAATGTTTAGTAAATTTTGAATTGCTCTTCCTTTACTTGTTTTGCTTCCTTCTGGGATTTCAAAGACACGCATCCAGAAACATTTCCCTTTCTCTGTAAATATCAATAAGTAATTGTGATTCGTTGCTACGAATAGTTCTGCCAAGAAGTCTTTGTCACGTGTAGTTGAACCTTTCGATCCCATTCCACCACGGTTTTGAACTTTGTATTCAGCAAGACTTGTTCGTTTGATGTATCCAGCGTGAGATATTGTTACAACAACTTCCTCATCTGGGATTAAATCTTCAATTCGCATTTCGCTCGCTGAATACTCAATTACAGATCTTCTGGCATCACCATATTTATCACGAACTTCAATCAACTCATTTTTGATGATTTCCATTCTACGATCTTCGTTTGCTAAAATATCTTTCAAGTCTGTGATTAATGCCATTAATTCATCAAACTCAGCTCTTAATTTATCTTGCTCAAGTCCTGTTAAGTGACGCAATCTCATTTCGACGATTGCTCTAGCTTGTAGGTCGCTTAATTTAAAACGGTCGCTTAATTTCTCTCTTGCTTCGTCTGGGCTTTTAGAAGCACGAATCATTTTAATTACTTCATCGATATTATCAGAAGCAATAATTAATCCTTCTAATATGTGCGCTCTTTCTTCAGCTTTACGTAATTCAAATTTTGTTCTTCTTACAACAACTTCATGTCTAAACTCAACAAAATTCTCAATGATTTGTTTCGTGTTCAGTAATACAGGCCGTCCTTTTACAAGACAGATATTGTTTACTGAGAATGAAGTTTGTAGCTGTGTATATTTAAATAATTTATTTAACACAACATTAGGAATAGCGTCTCTTTTTAATTCGTAAACGATACGCATTCCGTTTCTATCAGATTCATCACGTAAATCAGAAATACCGTCAATCTTTTTATCGTTTACTAAGTCAGCAGTTTTCTTAATCATGTCAGCTTTATTGACTTGATAAGGAATCTCAGTTACAATAATAACTTCTCTTCCACTAGCTGTTTCTTCAATCTCTGCTTTCGCACGCATTACAATACGTCCACGACCAGTTAATTGAGCTTCACGTACACCATCGTATCCATAAATGATACCTCCTGTTGGAAAATCTGGTGCTTTTATATATTCGATTAATTCTTCAGGCTCGATGTCTTTATTTTCGATGTAAGCAATAGTTCCATTAACAACCTCTGTTAAATTGTGAGGAGCCATATTTGTCGCCATACCAACTGCAATTCCACTTGCACCATTGATCATTAAGTTAGGAATCTTAGAAGGTAAAACTTCTGGCTCCATTAAACTTTCGTCAAAATTCGGTCTGAAATCAACTGTTTCTTTTTCAAGATCAGCCAACATTTCTTCAGCTATTTTACGCAAACGCGCTTCAGTATAACGCATTGCTGCAGGACTGTCGCCATCTACTGAACCGTAGTTACCTTGTCCATCAACTAAAGGATAACGTAACGACCAGTGTTGCGCCATACGCACCATTGTATCGTAAACAGAGCTATCACCGTGTGGGTGATACTTTCCTAATACTTCCCCAACGATTCTCGCAGATTTCTTATGTGGTCGATTTGAATAAACTCCAAGGTCTTGCATTCCGTACAAAACTCTACGATGTACTGGTTTGAATCCATCACGAACGTCTGGTAATGCTCTCGACACAATAACGGACATTGAATAATCAATGTACGCCGATTTCATTTCATCCTCAATGTTAATCTGGATTATCTTTTCTCCTTCTGCCATTTTGTCTTCAATTAATTATTTTTTCACCTATACGGTGTTTTTAGCAAGCTTCGAAATTATACATTTAAACGATAGTTCCAACATGGAGAAAGACGTATTTACTAACAAAAAACTGTGGAAAATTGGCGATTTCATCGACTTATTAACAATTTTATTCGTTATATATTTGTAAGTAATGTAAAATGTTCATTTTTACCGTATAATAAAAAGGTACATTTTTTGATTGAGCAGAAACTATGGAAGCAAAATTTTCACAAAGAGTAAAAGATGTTATCAGTTATAGTCGAGAAGAAGCACTTCGACTTGGAAGTGACTTTATTGGCGTAGAGCATCTTTTATTGGGATTGATACGTGAAGGAGATGGCAAGGCTATTCAAGTTTTACGTGAGTTTCAATTGAATCTGAAAATGGTTCGTACAGAAATTGAACAGACTTTATCGACCAATACGGCGATAAAAAATCAAAATTTGGCAAATATCCCTTTGGTAAAACAGGCGGAGAAAGTGTTGAAGCTTACTTATTTAGAAGCTAAGTTGCATAAAAGCCCAATGATTGGGACGGAGCATTTACTGCTTTCCATTTTGAAAAATGAAGACAATGTGGCATGTAGTATATTGAATAAGTATGGAATTATTTATGATAATGTTAAAGATGAATTAGAAGATATGAAAGAAGATGAAATCTCACCAAGAGCAGAGTTTCCAGATGGAGCAGAAGAAGAGCGCGACGAATCATTATCGGCGGCTTCGCGCAAGAGTGTAGATCCGAAATCAAAAACACCTGTTTTAGATAATTTCGGACGTGATTTAACAAAAATGGCAGAAGCTGGTAAACTTGATCCGATTGTTGGTCGTGAGAAAGAAGTGGAACGTGTAAGTCAAATTCTCTCAAGAAGAAAGAAAAATAACCCAATATTAATTGGTGAACCAGGAGTTGGTAAAAGTGCAATTGCTGAAGGATTAGCATTAAGAATTGTTCAACGAAAAGTTTCTCGTGTTCTCTTTGATAAAAGAATTGTCTCGTTAGATTTAGCATCTTTAGTTGCTGGAACTAAATACAGAGGTCAGTTTGAAGAAAGAATGAAAGCGGTAATGCAGGAGATTGAGAAAAATCCTGATGTTATTTTGTTTATAGATGAGATTCACACCATTATAGGTGCTGGTGGCGCTTCTGGTTCTTTGGATGCGTCTAACATGTTAAAACCAGCTTTAGCGCGTGGCGAATTACAGGCGATTGGAGCGACAACATTAGATGAGTACAGACAACACATTGAAAAAGATGGCGCGTTAGAAAGACGTTTCCAAAAAGTAATCATTGAGCCGACCTCTATTGATGAAACGATTCAAATTCTTGATAATATTAAAGAACGTTATGAAGAACATCATTCTGTCACGTATACGCCGGATGCGATTAAGGCATGTGTTACTTTGACGGAAAGATATATTACAGACCGTCATTTGCCGGATAAGGCTATTGATGCTTTGGATGAAGTAGGTTCTCGCGTGCACTTAATAAATATCAATGTTCCTAAAGCGATATTAGATGTTGAGAAGAAAATTGAAGATCTAAAAGAAGAGAAAAACGAAGTGATTAAAACGCAGCAGTATGAAAAAGCGGCTGAACTTCGTGATAAGGAACGTCAATTAATGGAAGAACTTGATTCTGCCAAAGAAAAATGGGAGGCTGATTCAAAAAATAATAGAGTCACTGTGACAGAAGAAAATGTTGCTGAAGTTGTCTCTATGATGTCAGGAGTTCCTGTGACGCGAATTTCTGAATCTGAAATTGGTCGTTTAGCGAGTATGGAAGATGAGATCAAGAACAAAGTAATTGGTCAAGAAGAAGCGGTCAAAAAAGTAGTTAAAGCTATTCAGCGTAACAGAGCAGGATTAAAAGATCCAAACAAGCCAATTGGTTCATTTTTCTTCTTAGGGCCAACTGGTGTAGGTAAAACGCAATTAGCGAAAGTTCTTGCAACTTATTTATTTGATTCAGCAGATTCATTGATACGAATAGATATGTCAGAATATATGGAGAAATTCTCTATTTCAAGATTGGTTGGAGCGCCTCCGGGTTACGTTGGGTATGAAGAAGGTGGTCAATTGACAGAGAAGGTGAGAAGAAAGCCATATTCAATTGTATTGTTAGATGAGATAGAAAAAGCACATCCTGATGTATTTAATTTATTACTTCAAGCTTTAGATGATGGACACATGACTGATGGATTGGGGCGTAAAATTGATTTCAAGAACACGATTATCGTAATGACTTCTAATATTGGTGCGAGACAATTGGCTGATTTTGGAACTGGAGTTGGTTTTGGAACTTCAGCGCAATCTGAACAAAAAGATGAGAATTCTAAAATTGTCGTGCAGAATGCTTTGAGAAAAGCGTTTTCACCTGAATTCTTGAATAGAGTAGATGATATGGTAATGTTTAAATCATTGTCACGTGAAGGTATTCATAAAATCATCGATCTTGAATTGGAGAAATTATACGGTCGAATCAACCAGTTGGGTTATTCAATTGAGATTACTGATACAGCAAAAGATTTCATCGTTGATAAAGGATATGACGAGAAATTTGGAGCGCGTCCTTTGAAAAGAGCCATTCAAAAATATGTTGAAGATCCACTTGCTGAGGAAATTGTAAAAGCAAATCTACAAGAAGGGGATTCAATTAAAATTGACATGGTGAAAGATGCTACTGAATTAAAAGTAGACATCGAAAAAGGAGCGAAAGCTCTTCCTGCAAAGGACAAAGAAAAATAAAATTTGAATTATTAATAAGAGAAAGGAAGTTGAAAGACTTCCTTTTTTTATGCCTTGTAATTTTCAACTGCGGCACGAACGCTCCCAAACTTCTTGAGTAATTCTAATGCGGTATCATAATCTACAGGAATTTCTTGTTGAATCATTTTTGTACCTCGGTCAACTAATTTTTTGTTGCTCAATTGCATATCCACCATTCTGTTGCCTTTAACGTGACCTAGTTTTATCATTAGAGATGTGCTGATCATGTTTAGAATCAGTTTCTGTGCAGTTCCAGATTTCATTCGAGTACTTCCCGTCACGAATTCAGGTCCAACAACTGCTGTCATAGGAAATTGAGCAGCTAATTCTATCGGACAACCAGGATTGCATGTAATTCCACCTGTTAAAATCCCTTCTGAATTTGCGGTTTCCATTGCTCCTAAAACATATGGAGTAGAACCAGATGCCGCAATTCCAATTAAAGTGTCATTCGAATTGATATTGTGTTCTAGTAAATCAATCCAGCCTTGTTTTGTATCGTCTTCAGCGAATTCTACAGCAGAACGAATGGCGGTATCGCCACCAGCAATAATTCCAACGACGATTCCGTGGTCAACTCCGAAGGTTGGGGGACATTCGCTTGCATCCACAACTCCTAATCGACCGCTTGTTCCAGCTCCGATGTAGAATAATCGTCCGCCCTTTTGCATACGAATAAAACAGGCGTCTATAAATTTTTCTATGTTCGGAATGATTTGTTGAATGGAGACTGCTACTTTTTGATCTTCTGAGTTAATTCCTTGAAGCAATTCAAAAGTTGATTTCAATTCCAGATCATTGTGATTTGAAGATGACTCTGTGATTTTATTTATCATACCAAGTAGGCTTTTTCGTCATTTTCAGAAAGAACAACTTCCACACGATCTTTTAAAGTTGTCGATAGACTAAGTCCAACAAAATTTGCCTTAATAGGAAAGCGTCTATGCGTTCTGTCAACTAGCGTTAAAGTCTTTATCGCTTTCGTTGGGAATTGTAGGATTTCCATTAATGCATACTGCATCGTTTTACCCGAATTTAATACATCATCAATTAGTACGATATAGCCGTTTTTCAAGTCTTCCTTGTTTGCCGTTAATATCGTTTTTTCCGACCAAGGTTCTGCTTTGTTGATTTTAATTTCAAATACTACAACATTTAAGTCGGAATTGGTTTGAATGATTTTTGCAATACGATTGGCTAAGACAATTCCATTTCCAATAATTCCACCAAGGAATAACGTTTTTTCTTCAAAGCAATTTTCAAGTAATTGAAAAGCTAAACGGTTAATTTTTTTCTCGATGTCTTGTTTGGAAAGTATTTCTTGCATGGTATAAATCTATATAAAACAAATATACAATTAGCTGATTTCATTAAGGCAATTTCGCCATGTTTTGTTTTGCCCATTGGTTGTTTGGGTCAAGTTTCAAAACTCGTTGATAAAGCTTTCGGGCTCTAAGGTATTCTTTGTTTTTGTGTGCATTCAGAGCAGAATCGCTAATTTCATCGATACTGATAAGTTTTAAATTGTCAAAACTAGCTTTGTGTGCTGGGTTAATATTGATTGCATCTTTGTAATACATTTTTGCTTCTTCATAATTACTTGCTTCGTGAGCGGAGTATCCTTTGAAGTAATTCCATTCTGCGGACCAAGGAGAGTAAAATAAAGTCACTCCAGAAGAAATGAATAGAACGATAGCAAAAATTACTGGTGTTGATTTTTTAGTGTCTAAGGTTGTTAGTCCAGTAATAAAACCGAAAAAAAGTCCTGAAATCATTGCTGTTATTCCGATGTTATAATATTTAACATTGTTCAGGTAGTAGGCAATAATAATTCCGGCTATAGCGACAATTAGGTAGATGTATTTTGCGCGAAGTTGAAATCTGCTGTTTTTTGCTGATTTAATAAAAATATAAGCGACAAAAAAGTAATTCACTCCTGTTAAACCAATTCCGGCATCATCTGAAAGTGTAAGTTGAGCAATGGAAGTCATTATTGAGGCGTACAGTCCAAGAAGAATGAAGTTAATTAAACCAACTCTGCGTTCAATAAAGGCTCCTAATGCCCATAGTCCAAATAGATTAATGATTAAATGGTAATAGTTTATATGTAGTAAACTGTTGGTAATTACTCCCCAGTATTGGCCTTGATATATTTGAATTGCGAAAGGAGCGCCAAGCCTACTGTATACTTCATCTGTCCCGATAGAAGTCGTATCCATCTGTAGCAGAAGAAAAATAGCACAACAAGAAATAGATAAAAGTAATGTGAAAATTGGTTTTTTAAGCTCAACTATTGGTTGCATATGAAAGTTTTAAGAAATTCTTAATTGGTATCAAAAATAAAACTGATTTCCCATAAAAATGGTGTGTTTCTCCAAAGTTATTCACGTAAGTTGTTAACAACATCTCGAAAACAATTCAAAAAATGACGTTTGAATGTAGATTTTTGGCTAATTTTGTGTCCAATTTGTTGCGCGAATGCGTAGAAGTTGAACCCCAATAATTAGAGCATATAATGCCGAAAAACGAGTCAATTAAGTCCATACTAATCATCGGAAGTGGACCGATTGTGATAGGTCAAGCTTGCGAGTTTGATTATGCAGGATCACAAGCATCAAGATCTTTAAGAGAAGAAGGAATCGAAGTTACTTTAATCAATTCAAATCCGGCAACAATAATGACGGATAACGTGATTGCTGATAACATCTATTTGAAGCCTCTTGAACCTGAAAGTATCATTGAGATATTAAAAAAACACAAAATAGACGCCGTTCTGCCTACAATGGGTGGACAAACTGCCCTGAATCTTTGCATCAAATGCGATGAAATGGGAATTTGGGAAGAGTACGGAGTTGATATTATAGGAGTTGATATTGCTGCCATTGAAATCACTGAAAACCGTGAGGCTTTTAGAGATTTGATGGAGAGAATTGGTATACCAATGGCACCTCAAGCAGCTGCGAGATCGTTTTTACAAGGAAAGGAAATTGCACAAGAATTCGGATTCCCTTTGTGTGTTCGAGCTTCTTATACCTTAGGTGGGGCAGGGGCTTCTATTGTTCACGACCCGAAAGACTTCGACACACTTTTAGAAAGAGGATTACAATTGTCCCCGATACATGAGGTGATGATTGATAAAGCCCTTTTAGGTTGGAAAGAATTCGAATTGGAACTTTTAAGAGATGCGAATGACAATGTTGTCATCATTTGCTCGATTGAAAACTTTGATCCAATGGGAGTGCATACTGGAGATTCAATTACTGTTGCTCCAGCAATGACATTGTCAGATACTACGTATCAAAAAATGCGTGACATGGCAATTCACATGATGCGATCGATTGGTAATTTTGCTGGGGGATGTAATGTTCAGTTTGCTGTATCACCTGACGAAAATGAAGATATTATTGCGATTGAAATTAATCCACGTGTTTCTCGTTCATCAGCATTAGCTTCAAAAGCAACTGGGTATCCAATTGCTAAAGTTGCTGCGAAATTAGCGATAGGTTACCATTTAGATGAACTAAAAAATCAAATTACAAAAACAACTTCTGCTTTATTTGAGCCTACGTTGGATTATGTAATTGTAAAAATACCACGATGGAACTTTAATAAATTCCCAGGAACCAATCGTGAATTAGGTTTGCAGATGAAGTCTGTTGGAGAAGTAATGGCAATTGGTCGTTCATTCCAAGAAGCACTGCAAAAAGCATGTCAATCTCTTGAGATCGGAAGAAATGGGCTAGGTGCAGATGGAAAAGAGTTGACAAATCAAAATGAAATTCTGCACAGTTTAGAGCATCCAAGTTGGAACAGATTATTCCATATATATGATGCAATTAAACTTGGAATTCCATTCAATAGGATACAAGAAAAAACGAAAATTGATCCTTGGTTTTTACGTCAAATAGATGATTTAATAAAGCTTGAGAATAAAATTGAGAAATTCCATTTGGATACACTTCCAAAAGAGTTATTATTCGAAGCGAAACAAAAAGGATATGCAGATAGACAAGTCGCTCATTTGTTGAGATGCTTAGAATCTGAAGTATACAAAAAACGTGAAGACTTCGGAATTAACCGTGTTTACAAAATTGTAGATACTTGTGCAGCCGAGTTTGAAGCGCATACGCCTTATTATTATTCAACGTTTGAATATGAAAATGAGAGCATTGTTTCTGATAAAAAGAAAGTGATTGTTTTAGGGTCAGGACCGAACCGTATTGGTCAAGGAATTGAGTTTGACTACAGTTGTGTTCATGGCGTTTTAGCCGCGAAGGAATGTGGTTACGAAACGATTATGATCAATTGTAATCCAGAAACGGTTTCTACCGATTTTGATACAGCAGATAAATTGTATTTTGAGCCTGTATTTTGGGAGCATATTTACGATATCATTCGTCATGAGAAACCGGACGGAGTTATTGTTCAACTAGGTGGACAAACAGCATTGAAACTAGCAGAAAAATTAGACCGTTATGGAATTAAAATCTTCGGTACAAGTTTCGATGCTTTGGATTTAGCTGAAGATAGAGGTCGTTTCTCTAAAGTGTTAGAAGCGAACAATATTCCATTCCCTAAATACGGAATTGTTGAAAGTGCAGAACAGGCATTGGTTCTTTCGGATGATTTGGGCTTTCCGCTGTTAGTTCGTCCTTCTTATGTGCTTGGTGGACAGAAAATGAAGATTGTTATCAATCGCGAGGAGCTAGAGCATCACGTTGTCGATATTTTGAATGAAATGCCAGGAAATCAGATACTTTTGGATCATTTCATAGGTGGAGCGATAGAAGCAGAGGCAGATGCAATTTGTGATGGTGAAGATGTATACATCATTGGAGTAATGCAACACATTGAACCAGCGGGAATTCACTCAGGTGATTCGTACGCAGTGCTTCCTCCATATAACTTAGGAGATTTCGTAATGCAACAAATCGAAGACATTACACGCAAAATTGCTGTTGAATTGAAAACGGTTGGATTGATGAACATCCAATTCGCGATTAAAGACGATAAAGTTTATGTGATTGAAGCAAATCCTCGAGCATCAAGAACAGTTCCTTTTATTGCAAAAGCATACGATGAACCTTATGTGAACTATGCTGCAAAAGTGATGTTAGGTGAGAAAAAAGTAAAGGATTTTAATTTCCAACCTAAGAAAAATGGTTACGCGATTAAAATTCCAGTATTCTCTTACGAGAAATTCCCTGATGTCAAAAAAGAACTTGGTCCAGAGATGAAATCAACAGGAGAGGCAATTCGTTTTATTGATTCGTTGAGAGATCCTTTCTTTATGAAAATATATTCGGAACGAAACATGCACCTTTCTAAATAATGGTTTCGGAAGCAAGCGTTGTAGGTGTTTTTAGGACATTATTAATCCTTATTGGACTTTTTATAGTCATTCGATTTTTTGGTCGTTTAGCTACGGCTAAAAGAAATCAGGATGAAATAAATGCAATGGATGAGGCAAGGCGAAAGTTTAATGCTGAAAAAGAGCGTGTTTCAAAGAATTTAGGTAAAACAAAAATCAGTGATAAATCTTCTGGAAATTCAGAGGTGGAAGATGTAGATTTTGAGGAAATCGGATGATTTTTTCAATTGTAGACTGATTGGATTAAACCTATTGAACTAAATAAAGTAGATGATACAATTGTTTCAGTTCTTTTGACTTACTATATTTATGCACTTTCTATATTTAAAAAATAATATGCAACTAAAATCATTTTTCACTAAAAACTGGATACACTTTGCTGTATTTGGAGTTTTCTTAATAGCCACTTTCGCATATTTTGCACCCGAATTTGATGGGTATTCTTTGAAACAACACGATGTTGAGCAATTTAAAGGAATGGCCAATGAAACACAAATGTACAGAGAGAAATATGGAGAGGAGCCGCTGTGGACTAATTCCATGTTTGGAGGAATGCCTACGACGCAAATTTCAATGTTGTACGAAGGGAATATTTTTCAAAAGGCAATTATTTCATTTTTAACAATCTTTGGTGTCCCATCAGGAACGTTTTTACTCCACCTGATTGGATTTTACATATTGGCTTTGTGTCTTCGAATTAAACCGATTGTTGCCGTAGTAGGGGCATTTGCATTTGCGTTTGCGACCTACGAAATCGTTATTATTCAAGCAGGACATAATTCTAAAGCGGCAGCGGTAGCATTAATAGCGCCTGTTTTGGGAGCATTTATCATGGCATATCGCTCGAATTGGAAGTGGGGCGTATTGCTTTCTGGACTCTTCATGTCGTTTCAATTGGCCAGTAATCATCTTCAAGTCACTTATTATTTAGGAATTTTATTGTTTTTCTTAGGGCTTTACGAGTTAATTAAAGCTATCAGAGAGAAAAAAATCAAAACATTCGGAATCACAACACTAGGTATAATTGGAGTTTACGGTTTGGCTCTGTTTATTAATTACGGGAATATTTCTTTGACTCAGGACTATGCCAAACACACTATTCGTGGAGGAAATGATGTTACAATTGGTCCTGATGGAACAGAAGTATTGAATAACACAAGTGGACTTGATAAAGATTATATCACGAATTGGAGTTATGGTGTAGGAGAATCGTTTACACTTGTTTCACCGTATGTTAAAGGTTCAGCTTCCGCTGGGATTTTGGGGTCTCAATTCGAAGAGATGGTGGAGAATTCTGACCGCTCAAGAACTGAAATTAATCAAATCTTGAATGCTCAAATCCCTATGTATTGGGGAGAACAGCCGATTGTTTCTGGTCCAACTTACGTTGGAGTTGTAATGGTCTTCTTAATGATGTTGGGAATGATTTATGTCAAAGATCGCCGTAAAACAGTACTGTTTCTTGTCGGAATATTGGCTTTAGCGCTTTCTTGGGGAAAGAACTTTATGGGATTGACTGATATTTTCATTGATTATGTTCCTGGTTATAACAAATTTAGAACAGTGACAATTATCATGGTACTTATTGAGCTTATCGTTCCAGTAATTGGAATTTGGTTCTTGGACTCCATGTTGAAAGATAAGGAAGGCGTTATAAAAGTAGATAAAAAGCCGTTTATAATTGCTTCTGCTTTGTTTTTTGTCGTCTTATTATCTGTGAAAATGATAGGATTAGGAGATGGGTATACCAACGAAAAGGAAAGATCTCAAGCGGATGGTATTCCTCAAATGGTAATGCAACAATTATCTCAAATGGATCCTGCTCAATTGACTCAAAATAACATTGATATTAATAATCCTCAGCAAATTCAATCCATTATTGATCAACAAGTGTTGTCTTATGAGGATGAAATGACTTTGTATAAAGGAGTAAGAGCAGATATGTTCGATTCATCGATGAACAGATCATTGATTTTCACTTTCTTAATCATTGCTTTGATTGCCTTATATTTCTTCACTGCGGTTTCACCTATTGTTGTTATTCTAGGCGCTGGATTATTGGTATTGTTTGACTTGGTTCCTGTGGATTTAAATTACTTAAATAATGAAGAAACATCAGCCGGAAATTACAAACACTGGACGCCAAAAGAGCAGATGGATTATCCGATTTCTTCTCTTTCAACGGATCAACAAATCATGGATGCTGAAAGAGTTGATCCAAAAGTGAACAGCGCAATCGAAGCCGGACAGAAGGAAGGAATTACAAAAGCGGAAGAGCTCGGTTATACAGGCGCGAACAAAAGTCGAGTAGTAGATGCTTATAAATTTTCAGCATTAAATTATGCAACAAATTACAGAGTATTTACTTATGACAACCCTTGGGGAAGCTCAAGAACTTCTTATTACCATAAAAACTTAGGAGGTTATCATGGAGCTAAATTGCGAAATATTCAAAATATTTTCGAATTTCAATTAGCACAAAGTAACAATAAAGTGTTCGACATGATGAATGTGAAATACTTTATTCAAGGTGAAAATATCCGACGAAATCCAACAGCTTTAGGTCAAGCATGGTTTGTTAAGAATATTAAAACTGTTGAAACACCGAACGATGAAATTCGTGCATTGGGTTCTAGTTTCGATATTAGGAACGGTGGCAGAGGAGTATTGGTTGTGAATGGAGAATCTGTTGACAAAGCGAGAGTTTATGGTGCAGAAAAAATAGGATATGTATTTGGAGCTGATACTATTAATGTTCCACTGACAAACGGAATATCTAAAGGAATGGAAATTGCTTTCGTAAGTGATACCAATGGAGTTACGAACTTAGTTCCAAAAATCACTTTAGAGGCAGATACAGCCAATTCATTCAATATATTGGTTTCAATGATTTGCCTTGATGTGTTTGACCCTTCAGTTGATGCTGTAATGCTAAAAAGTGAAGCGAGTAAATTGTCCTCTAAGTCCTATACTGGTGAAGGTACAATTGTCATGAAATCGTATAAACCAAATGAAATAAAGTATGCGGTTTCATCAGATAAGAAGCAATTCGCAGTTTTCTCTGAAATTTATTACCCTGCAGGATGGAAAGCTTTTGTAGATGGAAAAGAAGTAGAAATCCTAAAAGTAGATTATCTATTGCGTGGAGTTGAAGTAGAAGCAGGAAATCATGAAGTAATCATGAAGTTTGATATTCCTAAACTTGTACAAAGTAATTTATTCTCGATTATTGGAGCCATAATTCTTGCTGGACTCTTTGCATTTGGAATTTGGAAGTCAAGACCTAAAAAAACTTAAAGCCTGTTTTATTCAAGAAATTTAACCCTTTGGACATCAATTGTTCAAAGGGTTTTTTTAATGATAAATGGAAAGATTGATTGACCTGTTGAGTTATTAAAATCGCAAATCTTCTATTTAAAGTTTCTGAATCAAACAATGAAGGGCTTCGCGTAATCTTATCAATATATGATTGATATAGATAGATTCTTTATCAGCTTATTTGAGTTGTCCTTATAAGACTGCTAATGAGATTTAAAATTAACTAGAAGCAACGAATACCTCTTAAAACGAAGTTTATAATTCGATTCAACTTATTCTTTTTACTCAAAGATCTATTAACTAGCGTAAAATTGCCAAATAGTTCGTTGTTAGGAAAACTTCGTGCTGTTCGCTGTATTTTTTTATTTCGAACAAATGCCTAGGTGTAATTCTGTAAATTCTATAATTTTCATGGAGTAAATAAAATACATCTTTGAAAAAGTATTTACCATCAACTGATGCTACGCCTAATTCGAATTGAATTGCACCTATTTTTTTAGAAGTTAGAAATTGATTGGCTCCTTTGAACATATTCATTTCGTACCCTTCAACATCAACTTTCATGAAATCTATAAAATCAATGTTATTTTCGCTACAAAAAATATCTAAAGTTGTTATTTCAACCGTTTCTTCATTTACTAGGTTGTAGTCCTTTTCCCAGTGAGACATGTCCCTTTTTAGGATGGACGATTGCGTATTTGAAATTTCGTTTGAATACAATGTCAAGGATTCGGTTTTATCTCCCAACCCTTTATTTATAAGGTGAATGTTTTTTATTTGAGATGTATTTTCTTCTAGTTCCTTAAATGTAGTTTTTGAAGGTTCAAAACAATATGCATGATACTCAGTTGAAATGTACTTGTCTAAATATGAGACGTATTTCCCTACATTCGCTCCTACATCAAAAACAACTGATTTTTCTTTGAGGTTTAATTGTTTTCCAAGTCGCTTAATTACATTCAACTCTCCACTATGATCCAGATCGCCTGTTAATCCATAGTTTTGCATGTATAAAACCAATAAATGAATCTTTTGTAATAACCTTTGTCCGAGTTGGTTATCAAATAGAAATTTTAAAATGTTTATAAAAAAAAGTTTCATAGTTAATTAAGAATTGTCTTTATCTGATCGTTTAAATCATTGATAATATATGAGTTAAGTGGCAGGAATAAAAAGTTGTTGATGTAAGTTGAATCTGTTGCATTTACATTTTGATGTTTTTGCAAATCAAACTCTGTAAAAGAGACAATCTTTTTAAGCGAATAATCAAAGAAACAACACTCATATCCTAGGTTTTCAATTGTTTCAATAACAGAAGTTAGATTTGACGAATGGTGTCGCTCCTCAATTTCAATCATTAACACAGGATGATGCTTGTTGATTAATTCTTCAGCGCCCATTACAGCTTTAAGTTCGTGGCCTTCAATGTCAATTTTGATAAAGTCTAAAGAAGTCAATTTATTCAAAAACAAACGGTCTAAAGTTTCAGTTTGAATCGCTATTTCCTTAAAGTCCGTTTCATCTTTTTCAACCAACGAGTCAAGTTTTGCTCTCGTTTCGTATTTAATTGAATTGATATACGGTATTCTTAAAAGTGTCTCTGATTTTTTATCACTAACAGCAAAAGGATAAAAATGAATATTCTTGAACCATTTGGTTAATTTCAAATACAACGTCGGAATTGGTTCAAATGCATGTATTTCTTTAGCTCCAATTATGTGTTGAAAGTAATGGCAGTAAAGCCCATTATTAGCACCAACATCAATGACAATGGACGCTTTATTAATGAATAATTGTAAGATTAGTAATTCCTTTTCCGGTGGTAATTTATCCGAGCCTTTTTTTAAAGAATCATTTAAATTAGAGAACATCTTTTTTTTAAAAAACATAGGGAAATAAATGCCTAAATTTTGATAGATATCATATTTTATGTTCTTAAACATTCCCTTTGTTCTTTATAGATGTAAATATAGTATGAGATATTGAAAACAATTCTTTTTTCGAGTATTTTTTTGAAGCAAAAGCCTTTGATTTTTCATTTAACAGGTTCAATTTAGTTGGATTTGAATAGAAGTCAATAAGTATCTCAGCCAAATTTATGCCGTCGGTATATTTTAGAATATATTTCTCTAATTCACTTGGAGGTGAGTAATAATCAGGAGTTAAGGTTAAAATCCCAAATTTCATAAAGTCTAAAATACTGCCAGATGTTTTTGTTTCACCATATGTTTCATGGTAGATTTCTGCTTTAGAATCTTGTATGATAGGACTTATAATGATATGTGAGGAGTTCATAACAGTTAAAAAGTGTGATTCATTAACACGACTGTCAAAAAAAGTAAGCCTCAAGGATGGGTGTTTGATTTTTAATAATTCCTCTTTGATAAACTCTCCATATTCACCTTCGGAGCTACCCAATAGCGTCAAAGAGATCTTTAAATTTGATTTGTTTGTATGATAGATATGCTTTAATGCTTCAATGGCCGTGTAATAATCGCGTCTTTTCTTATCAATTCCTCCAATTATTGTAATTCTTAATTCATCATCAAATTCTGAAGGTGTTAGGGTAGAGGAAAACACCTTGAATGGAATTGAAGGGATGACTTTTTCTGCAGGTAAATATTTTTTATTGATTACATACTCCTTTAATCCATCATCGGGAAATGTGAAGTGTTGTATACGATTGTTGAGTATTCGTCTATGAATTGGGAATAGTTTTAGAATTACTTGACGGACAATATAAGAGGAAAATTTCCAAAAAGAAAATAGTGAGTTGGGGAAGTAGATTGACCGATTTGGATTGAATTGTTTATTGATATTGTGAATTCTCAAGATTATTTTTGAGGGATCTTTTAATGCTAGATAAGCTCCAAAGTCAGTTGCAATGGTATTTATAAATATTACGTCGCTTTGCTCAAATAAATCTGCGTGTTTTCTTAAAAATAGGTATTTTGAAAATGAGTTTAATATGTGAAAAGTAATAGAGTCATGGTATTGAATACCTTTCAATAACTCCATGTTTCTCTTAGTTGTAAAAACATGAATTGAATAATTGGTATTTTCTACAATTTTTAAAAGACTGTCTAATAAGTCAAAATGAAAATCCAATTCAATAACACATAAATTAATTTTCTCATTAGAAAGCATACTGGTAAAGGGAATTATTAATAAATTGTATGATACAAATATATTATAAAAAAATCCATTCCATTTTATTTTAGAGTAAAAAGGGGGAGTGCACGAAGATTGCCTTTAAAAAGTCGATATTACGATTATTTTTGTAAAAAATTAAATCAATGGGAATTATCCAACGAGATGCTTTTCGTACTATGATTATTTCATACCTTGGATTGGTATTGGGATACTTGAATAAAGGTGTTTTGTTTGTTTTTATACTATCTACTGACCAAATTGGACTAATAAATTTATTAATTTCTATTGGTTTACTGTTTGCTCAATTTTCGAGTTTGGGTGTCGTTAATACGTCTTGGAAATTTTTCCCCTACTTCAGAAATAAGGAGAGAAATAATTACGGATTTCTAAAATTAGTAGTGTCAATTGCTCTTATTGGTTCTGTTTTAACAACGCTTTTAGCAATTTTTTTCAGTGATAGCGTAACTTCCTTTTATCGAGAAAATTCAAGTGAATTTATTGCATATTATTATTGGGTCATTCCAATTGGAATAGCAAATGTGTTTTACTTATTGTTTGAAAATTACCTCAGAGGCCTTTACAAAAACGTATTTCCTGCATTTGTCTATGAGATTTTGTTGAGACTGATTGTTACAGGATTATTGTTTGCCTTGTATTTCAAAACCATTTCGTTCGATGAGTTTTTAATAGGTAACAGTTTGTCTTTTCTAATTCCGTTGCTATTACTAGTGATTTATTTGATTCGCTTAGGTGAAATAAAGAGTTTCAGAACTAAAATTCAAATACCAAAGCGTTTCAAATTTATTTTAATAAAGTATGGCCTTTATAGTTATACTAACTCACTTGGAGCAATGGTGGTTTCAACACTCGATGTTGCAATGATTGCGTCGATGATTGGGCTTTCAGGAGCAGGTGTTTATAGTACCGTTATTTATTTGACTTCGGCTTTACAAGTACCCTTTCGTTCGATAATCCGTGTTTCTATCCCATTTGTTTCTTTGTACTGGAAGGAAAGAAGAATGAAGGATATGTCAGACCTATATAAAGATGTAAGCACTATGAGTTTGATAATTGGTGGTTATTTATTTGCAGTAGTGTGGGCAAGTCGAATTGAATTATTTTCGTTTTTACCGAAGGAATTTGCAGAAGGAATAATGGTATTCTTATTTCTAATGATAGGGAAGTTATTCGATATGTATACTGGAATTAACGCGATGATATTAAATACATCAAAAAAATACCGAGTTGACATCCTTTTCACATTTATCATGATAATACTAGTGGGAGTTCTGAATTACATTTTAATACCATATTACGGTATAGCGGGTGCAGCTATTTCAACGATGTTGGCAATGATTGTATACAATTTGTTACGATTGTTTTTTGTTTGGTATAATTTTAAAGTTCATCCATTTCAAATGAATCAAATTCCAATAATTGGATTGATTTTAGCCACAATTGCCTTGGGGGAATTTATACCAGTCTTAACTGAGAATATTTTTGTTAATATTTTTATTTCGTCGTCAGTAATTACAATGGTATTTGGAATTCCAATGTTGGTATTTAGAATTGAACCAAAATTAAATAATTACCTTCAGAAATTGGTTCGGCGAATATTCTAATTGATAACCCGAGTAAAGTATATCGAATTTCAACGAAAGCCTTGAGTCTAGGAATCTACTTTATTCAGTTAAGAAATTAAACGGATTAGCTAGGTATTGAAGCCGGAAGTTCTGTAAAACAAAACATGGTCTTCATAATTAGTATGAAGTCCCTGCAGTTAGTTCATATTAGAAACATGAGAAATAACTTAAAGTTCCACTTACTTCACAAAAGCCCTAATTTCTAACAGGTGAATTTTCTCTTCAGTATTTGCCGTAACAGTTACTGTTTTCTTTATTTCATTTTCTTGTCCTGGTTTTGATTTAAATGTCACCTTTATAACATCAGATTTACCTGGTGCAATTGGTCCTTCTGGTTTTTGAGGCATGGTACAACCACAGCTAGCAGAAACATCAGAAAGAATCAAAGGCCTGTTACCTGTGTTAGTTACTTTAAATTCCGTTGTATTTTCTTCTTCGGCACGAACATTTCCAAAATCATGTTTCAATTTATCGAAGGTGAGGGAAGTGTATGAATCTTTTTCTTGTTTAAGAAGTTGTTTTTCTTCAGCCTCAATTTCCTTTAGGGCTTCTTTTAGCTCTTTTTCTGATTGTGCTCCAGCAACTACGCTTGATACAACTTCGCCATCTTGAGCTTTAATTTCGTGTGATGAATCAGAGCATGAGCTCATTACTAATCCTAGTGCTACTGCAATTATACCGTTATTCATTTGTATGTGTAAATTTTAAATTTGACTTAAGTTCGCTTTTTCGTATTCACTTGATTCAATGATTTCAATCGCTTTTTGTAAAATTTCATTTGAATCATTATAAATTTGGTAAAACTCACTGTATCCCCAAATGTCTTGAGCTAACATTGCTTTGAACTGTAACTTCAGTAATTTTTCGCTTGTTTCGTATTCTTTTTCATTGAATTCAATTTTTGGATCTTCTACTGCAAGGTATGCGAAGAATTTATCCATAAATGGTTTGTCAATCACAAATTTAGCCTTGAAATCTGCAAATTTAGGATACTGCTTTTCAATGGAAGCTCTGTTTTCGTTTACGTATGTAAGAGAATATCTGTTTACATGTCCGCCTCTCACAATTGAAGAGAAGTATGGTGAAGTTCCAATCGTGTCAAGTGGAACAAAATAATCTGGCATAATACCACCGCCACTAAAAACCGTACGTTGTTTCAATAGCGTTGTTCTTTTTAACGAATCAGGAAATTGAATGGAATCTTGACTCATAAATTCACCATGCTCGTAACGGTCTAAAATATCAGATCTGTACGAAGCAGCATCTTCGTAAGGCTTTTGGATGAAACGACCGCTTGGCGTATAATAACGGGCAATTGTCAAGCGAATTTGAGATCCGTCAGATAAATCAATTGGTCGCTGCACTAATCCTTTTCCGTAAGTTCTGCGGCCTACAATTAATCCACGGTCCCAATCTTGAATAGCACCAGCTAAAATCTCACTTGCTGAAGCAGAATACTCATCAGTCAATAAAATTAGTTTTCCGGTTTCAAACATTCCCTTTTTTTCAGCACTTAGGTCAATTCTTGGTTGTGATCTGCCTTCTGAATATACAATCAATTTGTTATCAGATAAAAACTCATCTGTAATGTACTTCGCTGTATATAACAATCCTCCGCCATTTCCTTGTAAGTCAAGGATTAGGTTTTTCATACCTTCTTTTTTCAGTTTTTTCATTCCATCTTGAACTTCTTCTAACGATGATCTTGAAAATGAATTTAATTTGATGTAACCCGTTTCTGAAGAAACCATGTAAGCTGCATCAACTGAATGGACAGGAATAACATCTCTTGTAATTGTGAAATCGATTAAATCCGCTGATTCCCCTCGTTTCACTGTGACAATTACTTTTGTGCCTTTTTCTCCTAATAATTTACCTCTAACATCACTGTTTTTCAATCCTGTCCCAGCGATTAAGGTGTCAGAAACACGAATGATTTGATCTCCAGCAAGCAGTCCAATCTTTTCAGAAGGCCCACCAGGAATTGTTGAAACAACATGAAGTGTATCTTTTAAAATTTGAAAACGAATTCCAACACCAACAAAGTTTCCATTTATTTTTTCATTCGCACCTTCAACTTCGTCTTTTGAAATGAATGTTGAGTGTGGATCTAATTTTTCAAGCATTGCGACGATAGCGGTATTTGTTAATTCCTCCGCATTTACATCATCTACATACATTCGATTAACGTATGAAATTACTTCATCAAATTTGATGGAGGTTGAAAGTTTAGAATCATTTTGGCTAAAAGTAACAAGTGCTATTAGCGTAAAAATGAGTGTGGAAATGATTTTCATAGTTTGATTTTCAAATTATACAATAAAAGTGACTTATATTGCTTACTAAGGTAAATTTAATGATTCTAATACAAATAGAAAGGATAAATTATGTTAAACGGCGCCAATTGTAATAAACAATGCATTGTGGAATGAATTTTAATTTTGTTTCAAATGAAATACAATTTATAGCGTACTTCGTAAAAGATTAGGGAAATTATGATAAAGAGTTTATTGGTTTTGTTAGTGGGGATAATTTCATTGAATTCAGCAGCGCAGCAACCAGAATTTGACAAGCTAGAAATGTTGTTCGCTCAAAAACACTATAAAGCAGTTCATCGAAAATCAAATCTCTTACTCGATAATCCTTCGTACGATTACTCCTTGCTCCCAACTTACTATAAAAGTATGAGCATGTTGCAGTTGGCTCAGAATGATTTGTGGCTGAAACGACATTCTCAATCCATTAGTGAAGCATTGGAGTTATTTCTAAAAGTGAAAAATTCACCAAACGGTGAGATGTTGTTCAATGCACACATGTACGAACTAAATTGGATCAAAGCAGATTTGATGTCATGGGCATCCGATCTTAAGAGGGTAGGAAACAATAAAGCGTTTACTGAAATAAAAGCAGCCTTGGTAAAAATGTACGATGGTATTCCTGATTTAGATGTTGAAAATTCACCGGTGATTGGAGAACCTATTCTTGTTGAAAATGATGGAGTAGAGGAGAGTGCCGGCGCTTCTGCGTCAAGAAGTATGATTGTTGCTAACGCAAAAAAGCACCTTGGAACACCATATGTTTGGGCTGGAAATTCTCCAAATGGATTTGACTGTAGTGGATTTACAAGTTATGTAATGAAAGATTTTGGAAATGAATTGCCGCGAAGATCTGAAGATCAATATAGCGATGGTAAGAAAGTAAAAGATAAAAATGTTCAAAAAGGTGATTTAATCTTTTTTAGCAATGGTTCTGGAATTTCACATGTTGGAATTGTCATTTCTGAAAAAGGCCAGCCGATCGTAATGATTCACGCTAGTTCAAGCAAAGGAGTTATTATTACAGATATTGAAAGTTCAGAATACTGGACCAAGCGTGTGCACGGTTTCGCAACGTATGTGAATTAATTTGCACTTTTAATAGTACCCACAATCGCTAAAACTGACGTGAGCAACCCGAACACGATTTGTGCAAATTGTAAAACAGAATTTGTAGTCTCTAAAATTAGTGAAATGCTAAACAGAGCAGCAGTCCCAGTAAATACAAGCAAATAGAGGAATGATTTTTGAGGCATCATTGAATGAAATGTATGTGCAGCAAAGAAAAGTAGAATGATACTTTCAAGTTTGAAAATTAATTCATGTGAAATAGTCGAGAACAATCCAATTCCTAAAACTAGAGCAGAAGCCACTAGAAAAAACACAGAGAAAGTGTTTTTAATTCCTAGTTTAAAAAGAAAAACACTTATAAGAAAGGCAATAGAAATGGGAATTTGTTTGATCTCTTCGAAATTAATCTTGTTGTTAAAAAACTCAAAAAGCTGAAAGCCAATCCATGCAATTGTAAGGACGATTATAATAGTACTGATAAGTTTTGATGCTTTCATTTCATTCAAAAGTAGAATAAAAGGATTAGAATTGAATGGTGATTGCATAAAAAAAACGAACATCATGAATTGAAGTTCGTTTTCTCTAGATTGATTTGCCTATTGATCAGGCGATATATGTTTCTTCTGTTTCATTTATAGGCATTCTAAAAACGATTTGTCCATCAAATACATCCATCACAACAGTTTTAGTTGTATCTATTTTGTCTGAAAGTATGGCTTTTGACAATTCGTTCATCACGTTTTTCTGAATTACTCGCTTAACAGGTCTTGCTCCAAAAAATGGATCGTAACCAGTTTCTGCTATCCAATCGTATGCTTCAGGATTGATAACCAATCGAATATTCTGTACAAACAGTTTTTTCTTTAATTGGTTCAGCTGAATTCCAGCAATCTCTTTCACATCTTCTTTAGTTAATGGCAAGAATAGAATTGTTTCATCAATACGATTCAAAAACTCTGGACGAATCGTTTGTTTCAATAGTTCAAAAACGGCAAACTTAGCCTGTTCTTTTGCCTTGCCGAATTCCGCCGGTTTGATATTGTCAAATTTTTCATGAATTAGATCAGATCCAAGATTAGAAGTCATAATGATGATCGTGTTTTTGAAATTCACCGTTCTCCCTTTGTTGTCCGTTAATCGTCCGTCGTCTAAAACTTGCAGTAATACATTGAATACGTCAGGATGTGCTTTTTCAATCTCATCCAACAATACAATTGAATACGGCTTTCTACGAACAGCCTCAGTTAACTGCCCACCTTCATCGTAGCCAACATATCCTGGAGGTGCTCCAACCAATCGACTAACAGAGTGTTTTTCTTGGTATTCACTCATGTCAATTCGTGTCATTGCATTTTCATCGTTGAATAAATAATCTGCCAATGCTTTTGCAAGCTCCGTTTTACCAACTCCTGTTGTCCCCAAGAAGATGAAAGAGCCAATTGGTTTTTTTTCATCTTGAAGTCCAGCTCTTGATCTTCGAACAGCATCCGAAAGCGCACCAATAGCCTCTTTTTGTCCCACTACACGCTTAGAAAGCTCATCTTCCAGTTTTAAAAGTTTGGCCTTTTCACTTTCAATCATTTTATTGACAGGGATTCCGGTCCATTTTGAAACCACGTCCGCAATCTCTTCAACATCGACTTCCTCCTTAATCATTTTAGATTTAGATTGCATCTCCGTCAATTTGACTTTAATTGCTTCCAATTCAATTTCAGCATCCTTGATTTTTCCGTAGCGAATTTCAGCAACTTTACCATAATCTCCAGTTCTTTCAGCTTGATCAGCTTCCAGTTTAAATGATTCAATTGATTCTTTCAATTGTTGCACTTGGTCAACGATGTCTTTTTCAGATTGCCATTTTGCTTGGAAAGCATCACGTTGTTCTGAAAGATTGGCCAATTCTTTTTCCAATTGATCCAGCTTTACTTTATCATTCTCCCTTTTGATCGCAGCTTTCTCAATTTCGAGTTGCATGATTTTACGTTCAATTTCATCCAGTTCTTCCGGTTTTGAATTAATCTCCATTCGTAACTTTGAAGCGGCCTCGTCAATTAAATCAATTGCTTTATCTGGCAGTTGACGGTCGGTTATGTAGCGTTGTGATAATTCAACCGCGGCGATAATAGCTGCATCCTTTATGATTACTTTGTGGTGATTTTCATACTTTTCTTTTACACCTCTCAAAATAGAAATTGAATCCTCAGTAGATGGCTCATCAACAAGAACCGTTTGGAATCTTCTCACCAATGCCTTGTCTTTTTCAAAGTATTTTTGATATTCATTCAATGTTGTTGCACCAACAGCTCTCAATTCTCCACGCGCCAGCGCAGGTTTTAAAATATTTGCAGCATCCATCGCACCTTCGCCACCGCCACCAGCACCAACAAGTGTGTGAATTTCATCGATGAATAGGATGATTTCTCCATCGGCTTTAATTACTTCGTTGATAACTGCCTTTAATCGTTCTTCAAACTCACCTTTAAACTTCGCTCCAGCAATTAATGATCCCATGTCAAGCGAGTAGACAACTTTTGATTTCAAATTTTCTGGAACATCACCTTCAATAATTCGATGTGCGATACCTTCAGCAATTGCTGTTTTACCAACGCCTGGTTCACCAATTAAGATTGGATTGTTCTTTGTTCTGCGTGTTAGAATCTGCAATACACGGCGAATTTCTTCGTCACGACCGATCACTGGATCTAATTTTCCACTTTTCGCCAATTCATTTAAATTCTTCGCGAATTTTTCAAGCGATTTGTATGTCCCTTCTTGACTGTTAGAAGTTACTGATTCACCGTTTCTTAATTTCAAAATACTGGTTTTTAATTTTGTTTTTACAACGCCGCTGTCCTTTAATAATGATCCAACTGAATCACTTGAGCTAAGCAAGGCATGTAATAATAATTCAATTGAAACATATTCATCTCCGAATTGTTTAAATTCATTAAACGCATTGTTTAAAACAGAGTTCATGTTGTTTGACATGTAGATTTGTCCACCTGATACTTTAGGATAACTTTCAATTATCTTATCTAAAGCCATTTCAAGAACTTGAATGTCTACATTCAAATCATTAAGCAGGTAAGGAGTAACGTCCTTGTCGTTGTCTAATATCGTTTTTAAAATATGTCCCGTTTCTATGGATTGATTCCCTAGATTCATAGCAAGTTGCTGCGCAGAGGAGATGATCTCTTGGGTTTTGATTGTTAATTTGTTAATGTCCACTGTTTTTGTGTTTGATTCTATTTCGAGAAGAGTTAGTCAAAAAGAATACCAATATAATATATTGAGGATAATGCTGAAAATATGTCATGTTCAACTATTTAATCATGACCAAAAGTCTTGTTTTAGAGTGAGTTATGGAGTTGTCAACAAATAACATGACAGTTATGCACAATTTTTGTAACCAAACGGTAGATTCTCCGTAATATCGAGCACAACAATAAACTAAAAAGCATGAAAATTCAAACTACAATGCTCGCACTTCTATTTGCGGGTTTTACTTTCGCTGGAAGCGGGAGTAATAAAATTTCAAAACAAGAATACGTTGAACAATGGAAAGGTGTAGCCATCGAACAAATGATGTTGCACGATATTCCAGCAAGCATAACGTTAGCACAAGGTATTTTAGAAAGTGCCAGCGGTAATTCAGACTTGGCGGTTAAAGGGAAAAATCACTTTGGAATCAAATGTCACAATTGGCAAGGAAAGAAAATGTATAAAGATGATGATACTAAAAATGAGTGTTTTCGTGTTTATAAATCTGCTGAAGAATCTTATTTAGATCATAGTGATTTTTTGAAAAAGGGCAGTCGTTATGAGTTTTTGTTCAATTATAAATCAACTGATTATAAATCGTGGGCAAAAGGATTGAGACAAGCCGGTTATGCAACTAATCCTAAGTATCCAGACTTATTAATTGGAATTATTGAAGATTTAAATCTAGATCGATACGATAGTTTTTCTAAAGTTGACACAAGAAAACAACCAAGTATTGTTGCAGACAAAAAAGTAGAGAAAACACAAGTGAAATCGTCTGTTCGAGTAAATTCACATCAAGTTTGCATTCATGAAAAAGGCGTGAAATACATTATAGCGAAAAAAGGAGATACATTTTTCACCATTTCAAGTGAGTTTGGATTGAAGTTGACTCAATTGCACCGTTACAACGATTTTGATAAGCATAAGGATGTTTTGGTTACTGGAGATGTAATTTATATCCGTCCAAAGAAGAGAGCCAATATTTTCAAGAAAGAAGAAATTGTGGTTGAGAAGGAAGTTTCATTAAATGAACTTTCTCAATCTTACGCATTAAACAAAAAGTCACTGATGCGATTAAATGGTATTACCGACGATGAAACAATCATCGCTAGCGGTAGAAAGGTAATCCTCCGATAAAATGGTGAATCCATTCTGAGGTTTTTTTAGTTTGTTGTTAGAAAGGTGCTGGTAGTTCGGCACCTTTCGTTTTTTACAGAATTCCTAACTAATAACATAGGAATCCAATAATTTTTCGCCAATTAAATCCGTTAAGTCGATTTTGTTAGTTAAATTTAAAACGAATAAGTTATTTGATATTGAATTCAATTATGTATTCGTTAAAATTGAACTACTTCATACAACGCAAATGAAACCATCTATTGAGCTTTTTAAATTAATTAAATCACTTACTAAATCAGAGAAACGATTTTTTAAATTGTCGTCTTCATTGCAGTCAGGTGAAAAAAATTATTTAAAGATATTTGACGCAATAGAAAAGCAAGATGAATATGACGAGGAAGATCTCAAGCGTGAATTTGCTCAGGAGACTTTTGTAAAGCATTTACCTTCAGAGAAAAATCATTTGTACAAATTGATTCTGAAGAGTTTAAGGTCGTTCCATAGCGAGCAATCTGTAAGTAGTATACTTAAGCAAGAAATCAAGAACATCGAAATTCTCTACAATAAAGCACTTTATAAAGAGTGTGAAAAATTTGTAGTTAGAGCTAAGTATACAGCTAGAAAATATGAGAAATTTTATTATTGGTTTGAGTTAATAGGGTGGGAAAAGTTGTTGATGGAGTCTGCCTTTGAACAAGGAGTTTTTACAGATGAATTAGATAACATTATTGAAGAAGAGGAAATGGTTATTTCTAAGCTGAGAAATTTAGCTGAATACACTGTTATCTATTCTAAAATCAATTTAATCTTTAGAAGTGGTGGTTTTACTAGGAATGAAGCTGAGCGTGAAAAAGTGCGGGAAATTGCAGATTACCACTTAATTAAAGGCAAGAACACTGCAGCTTCAAAAAAGGCAGCTTCAATTTGCTATTATATAAAAGGACTTTGTGCTGCCACGAATAGAAATTACGATGACAGTTTTCAGTTTTTTAATCGAACACGTGAAATTTTAGATAATAATCCAGCAATTAAATTGGACTCAACTTCTAGGTATGTAATGACGTTGTTCCATTTGTTGCGCTGTTATATAGATGATCGACAATTTGAAAGAGCTAGAGATTTAATTTTTGAAATTAGAGAATTGGTGACTAAAAAAGGGTTCAATTCCATTGATTTGGCGGTCAAAATTTTCGGTAATTCTTATATCCAAGAGCTGGCTTTACTTCATGCACAAGGGGAATTTCATAAAAGTTTGGAATTGTTACCGGCAATTGAAGAGAATCAGTTGGCTTTCGAAGGGAAGTTAAGTAAAGAGATTAATATTTTACTCGCTTACAATACGGCATATAGCTATTTTGGAGTTGGAGAGTATAAGAAAGCTATGCAGTATTTAAATGAAGTGTTAAATGATAATGAGCAAAATTTAAGACAAGATGTTTACAGCTTTTCGCGCTTATTTAATCTTGTAATTCACTTCGAATTGGAGAATTACGACTTTCTTGAATACATAATTAAGTCAACAAATAGGTATTTAAATAAGCAAGAAAGAGATTATCAAATTGAATTTGTTTTTATCAAGCACCTCAGGAAATTGGCTAAAATTCAATCTAGAATTGAGCGAATGGAAGTTTATGAGAGTCTCAATGAGGAGTTAAAACCACTTTTGGAAGATCATAATGAACGTGTAGTTTTGGAATATTTTAATGTTGAAGCTTGGGTAGAAAGTAAATTGAAAAAGATCACTTTTGAAAATGCTGTGCGCTCCCGTCATGCTAAAACGAATTGAAATAATACGAGTAAAACCAATTATTTACTGTTCAATTAGCGTATTTAATTCCTACTTTTGTAGTCAAATTAATTTAGTTCAACGAATCAATTATGGCTCAAAAATATACGACAAGGGAAGAGGATTATTCAAAATGGTACAACGAAACAATAGCAAGAGCTGACTTAGCGGAAAACTCTGGTGTCCGTGGATGTATGGTGATTAAACCTTACGGTTATGCAATTTGGGAGAAAATCCAAGCACAGTTAGATATCATGTTTAAGGAAACTGGTCACCAAAATGCTTATTTCCCTCTTTTTGTCCCTAAAAGTTTGTTTGAAGCTGAGGAAAAGAATGCTGAAGGTTTTGCAAAAGAGTGCGCTGTAGTTACACATCACCGTTTAATGACGGATCCTAACAATCCATCTAAATTAGTTGTAGACCCCGATTCAAAACTTGAGGAAGAGTTAATTGTTCGTCCAACTTCAGAGGCAATCATTTGGAATACATATAAAGGTTGGATACAATCGTACAGAGATTTACCTATTTTGATTAACCAGTGGGCGAATGTAGTTCGTTGGGAGATGCGCACGCGCTTATTCCTAAGAACAGCTGAGTTTTTATGGCAAGAAGGGCACACAGCTCATGCAACACGAATGGAGGCGATTGAGGAGACAGAGAAGATGTTAAAAGTATATGCTGAGTTTGCTGAAACCTTTATGGCGATGCCAGTTATTCAAGGAGTAAAAACAGAGAGCGAACGTTTTGCAGGTGCAGACGATACCTATTGTATTGAAGCAATGATGCAAGATGGAAAAGCACTTCAGGCAGGAACGTCACACTTTTTGGGACAGAATTTTGCAAAAGCGTTTGATGTGAAATTTACGGATAAAGAGGGGAAACAAGACTTCGTTTGGGCAACTTCTTGGGGAGTTTCTACGCGATTGATGGGTGCATTAATCATGACGCATTCAGACGATGAAGGCTTGGTTTTACCACCAGCTTTGGCGCCAATTCAAGTCGTTGCTGTGCCAATTTATAAAACAGAAGAAGATTTAGCTGCGATTTCTGAGAGAATAAATGCATTAGGAGTAAAGTTAAAAGCTAAAGGTATTTCGTTTAAATACGATGACGATGATAACCGTCGTCCTGGATGGAAGTTTTCTGAATATGAATCAAAAGGAGTTCCAGTGCGATTAGCAATGGGAATGCGTGATTTTGAAAATGGAAACATTGAAGTGGCCCGAAGAGATGAGAAAACGAAAGAAGTAGTTGCGTTCGAAAATGTTGAATTGTACATCGAAAATTTATTGAAAGAAATTCAAGATAACCTTTTGAATAGAGCAATGAAACATCGTGCTGAGAATACACAGGAAATTGATTCATATGATGACTTTAAGGTGAAAATTAAATCTGAAGGTGGTTTTTTCTTGGCGCATTGGGACGGAACTTCAGAAACAGAAGAAAAGATAAAAGAGGAGACTAAAGCTACAATTCGTTGTATTCCTTTCGATCAACCGAAAGAAGCAGGGAAGTGCATGGTAACTGGGAATCCCTCAACAGGACGAGTTGTTTTTGCAAAAGCATATTAATATGGAAGAAAATAAACAACGAGAAGAAATTATTGATTTGTTGCTGAATAAAGCCGCAATGAAACAAGATATAGCCGATTCTTCAGAAAAGGTGCTAGGGTCGTTTAAAGATATTGCAAAAGCTGAGCTTGATACTTTATCAAAGTCAGTCGATGACACACGCGTTAGACTGCGATTTAAAGACAATGGTAAGTACGAATTTCGCGTTTTTATAGGAAGTGATGCATTGGTTTATCAATTACACACAAATGTATTTCGCTTACCAGAAGAAAATCCGCTTTGGAAGACGAAGTATTTGTCTGAAAATGGAGCGAACGGTTATTTTGCAATCATAAATATCTATAATTTCTTAGCTGAATCATTCGAAAAAAACCGATTTGGAGACCCTGGTTACTTAATTGGACGAATTTTCATCAATCATGAAGGACATTTTATGGTTGAGGGAAAAGGGCAGCTTGGCTTCCTGTTTAGGAACCTTCAAGAAGACGCTCTTACAGAAGATTCTATGCGTCATATCGTACAATGTTCAATGGCATATGCAATTGAGTTTGATTTAATTACGCCGCCATATGATTTGGTTCAAGAAGTAAACATCATGCAGATCAACGCGATCAGTTCAGATCTGAAAGTGGCGACAGGAAAGCGTCTTGGTTTTAAGTTTAAAGCCGACGATAAAAATATTTTTTAAAAAAAAAATGAAATTAGTGTTTGCAGTTACAGAATTTCACTTTATATTTGCACTCCCAAATTAAGGGATTTAGATTATTAATGGCCCATTCGTCTAACGGTTAGGACATGCGGTTTTCATCCGTAAAATAGGAGTTCGATTCTCCTATGGGCTACAAAGAGTTACACTAGGCCCATTCGTCTAGTGGTTAGGACATCAGGATTTCATACTGGAAACAGGAGTTCGATTTTCTTATTTGCTACAATGACTCAAATTAAAAAAAAATTAAAACAAAAAAAGAAAATGGCGAATCATAAGTCAGCATTAAAAAGAATCAGATCAAACGAATCTAAAAGATTGCGTAATAAATATCAGCATAAAACGACTAGAAACGCGGTTCGTGTTTTAAGAGAGTTGACTGATAAGAAAGAAGCAGAGAAATCGCTGCCTTCTATCTTTACAATGCTTGATAAATTAGCAAAGAGAAATGTTATTCACAAGAATAAAGCAGCTAATTTGAAATCAGGATTACAAGTGAAAGTTAACAACTTGTAAGATTTACTTTTATTTGAAATATATTTATTGGGTCAGCCTTGTGCTGACCCTTTTTTTATACCTTTACTTTCGATACTTTTGTTAGAATGAAGATTGTCATTGGATTATTATTTTCCTTGATTGCATGCGTTGTACATGGGCAAATTGTCTATGACTTCGACACGATTCGCTATTCTCAAAGAATTACTGGCGGACTTGATTCAATTGATATTAAAACAGCTTATTATCCTTCTACTTTTGATGGTGGCGTAAACGAAATTTCTCAACGAACATTTTCAGTAAATAATTACGTTAACCAATTATTAAATCCAACTTTTCAACAAGAAATAGTTTGGAATCCTTGGCACTTTTCAGCTTTGCCTCATTTGGGGTTTACTTATTCAATTGGTGGGCAAGGAAGTCAATTTCTTCGGGCAAATTACACGCACGCTATTTCAGAAAGATTAACACTTGACATAGAATACCAGCGTAATTCTGGACAAGGAGCAATTCGAAACTCCGGATTTTCAAACGACAATGTAAAACTTCAGCTACAGCGTATAGGAATTCGATATGCGTTTCAATTACAGAGTGCTTTTCAATCATATAATAACAATCATTCAGGCGGACTTAGAACTGATACTTTGATAGAAGATCTTGGATTAGAATTTTCACCCGTCTATAAGAACGACGCTTTAAGCAGAAATAGAGCTGCAGAAGTGCGTTTTAAGAACTACTTTGACGTGCTGGAGGATTCCTCAACCATGCTGGGTTTAGTGACGAATCATGTCTATAAAATTAGAAATCGTGTTTATACGGAGTCTGATACGTTATACGGAATTTATCCTTCTATATTCATCGACAGTTTTAGTACACGAGATCAATATAATTTAGCGCAAATCAGCAACGGAGCAGGGGCCTACTTCTCAAGTCGTAAGTTTTACATTGATGCACTATTAGAGCATTCTTATTGGGACTATCAGAATTTAGCGCTCCACTTGGATACGAGCGAAATTGATTTGAGATCTAAGGCATTCTTGCATTTAAAATTCTTAAGAATTGACAATGATTTACTGTTCAATTTTATAGGACGCTACAATGAATTCAAGGAAAAGGCAAGCGTGAAATACTTGATAAAAGATTTTGAAATCAACGCATTTCTTCGCTTGGAAAGTCGAGCTCCAAGTGTGTTTCAAAGGAAATATTTATCAAACGGGGCAAACTACTCAACAAGCAACATTAAAAATCAGGGCGTTTTTCAATTTGGAGCCAATGCAAGTTACGACTTTTTGGGTGAAAAGATCAAGCTTCTGTTGTTTGCAGATGTAGCGACAGTTTCTAATCCGTATTTATTCGATGATACAAATTGGGTAAACTCAACAGGGAATTACAATTTCTATTCATTTGGAGTGCGTTCTGCATTTGAGTTTGGAGTGTTTAATTTTAATCCAACGATTGTTTATTCTCCAAATTCCATTAATTATATTCCTGAAGTTCAAGTATACGGTAGAATTTTCGTGAAAGGTAAGTTGTTTAAAGCGAAAAAATTGGAAGCAATTATTGGCTTAGATCTTACTTACGTTTCAGCGTATGAAAGTAGAGTATATCTGCCAACGATGGATACCTATAATTGGTCACAAACGTTTAGTAGCTCTGGAAAAGTACTCAACTTACATGCATTTTTATCACTTGGAATTTCTGAGTTCCGCTTTTTTGTCCGTTACGAGAATATTGGTTATTTCTGGTCTGACAAAACAACGCAGACAATAGCAAATTATCCAATTTCCCCAACTCGTTTGAGAATTGGCTTCACGTGGGATTTTTTTAATTAATCTCCTTATACTAAAAGCTAAAAGTAGGATTCATTTTATTTTGTTTCCTTATATTTGCTTTCAAATAAACTACAAATGAATTTACTAGAAAATAAAGTTGTTTTAATTACTGGAGCTTCCAGAGGAATTGGAAAATCAATCGCTGAAGAATGCGTAAAACAAGGTGCTAAAGTTGCATTTACGTATTTATCATCTGACGAAAAAGCGAAAGCCTTGGAAATTGAACTGAGTGCAAAGGGTGGGGTTGCTAAGGGATTTAAATCTGATGCTTCTAAATACGATGACGCTCAGGAATTGGTAAACAAAGTAGTAGAAGAGTTTGGACAAATTGATGTATTGGTCAACAACGCTGGAATTACACGCGATAATTTGTTGATGCGAATGTCAGAAGAGCAGTGGGATGATGTAATGAATACTAATCTTAAATCTGCTTTTAACTTAACAAAAGCAGTTCAGCGACCAATGCTGAAGGCTAGAAGTGGTTCAATTATCAATATGTCTTCTGTAGTTGGTGTAAGTGGAAATGCTGGACAAGCAAACTATGCAGCATCAAAAGCGGGATTAATTGGCTTTACAAAATCTGTAGCCCAGGAGTTAGGTTCAAGAAATATCCGTTGCAATGCAATTGCACCGGGATTCATTGAAACTGAAATGACAGCAGCATTGGATGAGAAAGTAGTGCAAGAATGGAGAAATTCAATTCCATTGAAACGCGGAGGATCTCCAAAAGATGTAGCTGATTTAACTGTTTTCTTAGGTTCTGACATGTCTAAATACATTACAGGACAAACAATACATGTGTGTGGAGGAATGTTGATGTAATCTCGACAAGCTCGATTACCATTCGAAAGGATTGAAGTTCCTAAGTTTACATAAGCTCGATAATCGAAATTAAAATATTTAAAAGCGCTGGTTTAAAGTCTGCGATTTTTTATTTCCTCACAATTCTCAATATCCAAGAAAGGGCTACCTTGAAGGCGTCAAAATAGAGAAGTGCATACATGAAAATTGACATGAGCCAAATAAATAGAATGTTTGCGTGATATGTACTGATTTTATTTCCGAATATATATTTGTATGGAGCATAGAAATGCGACCCAAGGAAGGATACATTCTTCGGGAGATTATAGATAGGGTTGTCGTTTCTGTAAATTTGGTCTTTGTCAATAATTAATTTATCAACTTCCATTTTATTAGTAACGACCATCATTAAAGCATTATTTACGTAATCCCGTTCCAATTCAATGTACTTTTCCTTTCCAATTTTATCAATTTTTGCGTCTATAAACTTGTTGTCCTGGGCAATAAAGCTGCTGTACTGGGTGCGCGCTTTATATAAAAACGCTTGAATTTTATGCTCGTCAAATTTGGTGATATTTCCTTTGGTCCAATAGCAATCAATACATTTAAGATTTGTCCAATAGGCTTCCTCTAATTGGATCTCTCTTTGTAGGATTTCAGCGGCTTCTTTTTTAATTGCATTGTTTTTGGAATCTAAATTTCGTATTTGTTGCTTTATTTCTTGAGACCAATAATCTTTCTTCCATTCAGCATTGGATTTACTGATTTCTAGTTTTAAGAAATTACGCTCAAACTTGTTTTGTGTTGCTTGTTCTACAGCTAAGGCTTCATAAGACCACCTTGAAACCATTAAGTTACCAATCCATGGAACTTTTGTAGCTGTCGAAAGTGAAGGATGGAGTTTATCAAATTTTACGATTACACCACTAAATAATAGTTGTGGAATAATAATTAGTGGAATTACAATGTAAATAACTTTGGCAGAATTAAATGTACTCGAAATTACCAGTCCTAACAGGTTAGAGAAACTAGAAGTAGTAAACATAATGAGCCAAAACTCAAACCACATTCCTTTAATTTCTAAAATACTGTTTCCTATGATTACAAACAAAAGAGATTGAAATGCTGATATAGAAAAGAGTAAAGCTATTTTTGAAACAAGGTAACTACTTCTTGATAAGCGAATAAAACGTTCTCTAGAAATTATTTTCTTATCACGATGAATTTCCTCTGCTGCGACTGTGAGTCCTAGAAAAATAGAAACAATTACGATGATGAACAAATATTGAGGTATGTTCTCATTGTCGTAAAATGTGTAATTCAGGGTTTGTTCCTTCCAATTGAAGTACTTAATAAAATACGAGAGTACAAGTGACAACAATGGTGCAATTAATAAATTGACAAGTACATATTGTAAATTGGCGAACTTACTCAAAACATCACGAATGAGGTAAGTTTTGAACTGTATAAATAGGCCCGGTAACTTAACCTTTGACTCTGGTGCAGTAGATTCTTTTTTTACACTTAACGCTTCAACTCTATGTTTTCTGTGAATCTCATTCCAGTCAGCCGGTGTTTTTTTTCTTATGTTCGTCTCATTTCCAAATTCATCAACAATTTTTGCGTCGATAATGTTGAAAATTTGTTCAGGGTTTACATTTCCGCATAAACTGCATTCTCGCTCATGCGCATTCCCCTTAAAAGAATGAGTTTTGAAATGCACAATTGCATTCATCGGGATACCATTGTAAATTGGTAATCCACCTTGATCCATAATGATAAGTCGATCGAATAATTTAAAGATATTAGACGATGGCTGATGAATTACAGCATATATAAGCTTGCCTTTTAAGGCTAATTCTTTTAAAAGGTCAATGATGTTGTCCGAATCACGACTCGAAAGTCCCGAAGTGGGTTCATCGATGAAAAGAATTGAAGGTTCTCTAATTAGTTCCAGTGCAATATTTAATCGCTTACGTTGTCCACCTGAAATTACTTTCTCAAAGACTGTCCCAACTTTTAAATAGCGAATATCGTATAGCCCAAGTGTTTTAAGTAAATCAGCAACTTTTCGTATGATTTGCTTTTTATCGAGCCCGCCCATACTCAGTTTTGCACTGAAATATAGGTTTTGAAAAACGGTAAGTTCGTCATTCAAAACGTCATTTTGATCCACATAGCCGATTACACCTTCTAGTGTTTTTGGTTTTTTGTGAAGATCTATACCATTGATAAGTACTCTACCTTTCGATGGCTCTAATCTTCCATTCAGGATATTAAGCAATGTTGTCTTTCCAGTTCCAGATCCCCCCATTATTCCTACAAGATTTCCAGAGGCTGTCGAGAAATGAATATTTTTCACAGCATCTCCTCCAGATTTAAATTTGAGAGAAACATGCTCTACCTCCATGGAAATGGGGGAGCTAATTTGCTCATTCAGCAATTTTGAAATTAAATCACTGTAAAACAACTGCGCGCTTTTTCCTGTTCTTAATGTTGAACCAATGTTGAATACATGTGTTCGATTAGAATTTGAAATTTGCCCGTTAATGTAAAGTTCGTCTTTGCCAAAGTAACGAAAGAACAATGTTTTAACACTTTTGACATGAAGCACATGAATTGTTGCATCCAATCCATCAATGACTTCAGCAACAGCATTTTTCAGTATTGGTACTTCGTTAGCACAGTAATAGATGTGTTCAGGAGAATCAACAAATAATTTACCGTCTTCCTTGGTGAAATTCTTGATGTTATTGAATTCGTGGTCTTTAATGTGGAACGATTCAGCAACTGTTTCGATGAACTTTAATTCCATGTCAGAGATTTCATCATCTCTACCAATGAATTCAAAAATGCGAATAAGTACAATGACTTTTTGGCGCTGAGTAAGCTCCTTATTTATTTGGTCACAAATACGAAGAATTTTAACCGATTGAAGTGAAGTTCTCTTTTGGTCACGATTCTTCGTGAGCATTTTACCATGCGTTTCAGCTAAGAACTCTTCAAAAAATTCGATGTAATTCTCAACGTCCGAAGAGCTCAACTCGGATTTAAGAAAGGACTCAATGATAAGCCTTCCCTTGGTACTTTGGATTGTAGGTGTTTCTTTTTCGTCTGAAATGTCATCCACCTTCGCAATAATTGCGAATAGCTGCATTAAAGCACGAAGGATCCTTTCACTCATCCAATTCTAAGAAAGATTAATTTTTAAATCCGATCATCATAACTGCACAACCTGAAACTTTTAAATCCATATCGAATTCAGTTTCAATTGTTACAGGAAGACTCTCTTTGATTTTGAAATCCCAATAAGGAGAATTTTTATAGTTTTTGTTTGAAAACAATATATTTCCCTCTGGATCTTTAATTGTAAAAATGATATAATTTTCTTTTGACCCACCACTAGCTGTGATTCTATAAGTTGTTCCTCCAAAGAGAGTTGTGTTAAACTCTGCTTTTTCTCTATCCAAGAATGCAGTGTATACTTGTCCGTCAGAGATAAAATCTCTTCCATTTGTATTTTTCTTTAAATTCGCTTCACATGTTCGAACAATTCCATCACAGTCTTGTGCAAATGAATTTGAGAACGAAAAAAGTGCAATTCCTAATGCGATTAATACTTTCATGTTTAACCTTTTATAATGTTTGATCTGATGGCTTCGATTTTTGATTCGATTTCACCTAAAATTTTCTTATCTAAAATAATTTCCAAAGTATGGGTAAACGTAGTTACCTTTTTGTCCTCATTTGTTTCTGGAGCTGAATACTTGTAGTTCATTTCAATTTTATCAAAAGAAACTTTCAAATCTTTCATCTCAGCAATCAATAAATCGTTTTGGCTGTTGTCATTGTATTCTGTTAAAATATCGATAATCGAATTTAACGATTGTTTTTGCTCTCCAATACGCTTCTCAACATCTGGATTTTGTTTTTTACCATTCAGTTTTGTTGCAAAATAAATCGATTCAATCCATCCACCGGCTAACATCAGAGCTGAAGTTGATTTACGGTTTGATTGCTTCAAGAAATTATCTGATTTTCTATAAGCATCAGACATAATAACTATCATCGAATCTTTGTTTCCATTGTTTTTTTCAAAACGCTTTAAAAATGCATTATCAAAAGCAATATCAAGATCTAACTCCGAAGTTAACTTCTCTACTGAAGAAAGATACTTCATCGTAATGTTCTTTTGCTCATACATGGAAGCATATCCAAGATCAGTTCCGTAAATCCCTAGATTCAAAGCTTGATTGTATTCTTTAACGTATTTCCCAACGTTAGAACTTTTATTCAGTAAGGCTTCATCAAATGGCAAATCCAATTGCTTAATTAAATAAGCTGTTTGAACAGGCGAAGGGATGCTGAATATTTTCCCGTCAAAAACCGTATTGAATGAATTGTTTTCATCTAGGATTTCTTTTTCAACAGTATTGTTTGTTTCCTCTTTTTCTGAACCACAAGATAATAGTATTGTAGAGAGAATAAGAGATACAAAAATGAGTTTAAATGGCAATTGTTTCATCGTTATTTAGTTAATACGTAAATATAGTAATAATAGCGTTATTTGGGATGAATTCGTATTTTTGTATTAACCAGTTCGAATTATGCATAAAAGACCAAGGAGAAACAGAAAATCAGCAATCATACGTAGTATGGTCGAAGAGACAAAATTAGGTGTAGAAAATTTAATCTATCCTATTTTTATTGAAGATGGAAAAGGAATTAAAAATGAGGTGAAATCTTTGCCAAATAATTACCGATGGTCAATAGATACGCTGCTTCCGGAGATTGAATCTTGTGTGAAATTAGGAATAAATTCATTTGATATTTTCCCGGTAATTAAGGAAGAATTAAAGGATGAACTCGCATCTTATAGCTATGCATCTGAGAATTTTTACTTGAAGGCAATACATCAAATAAAGAAAGAATTCCCTAATGTAATGATCATGACTGATGTGGCAATGGATCCTTACTCCTCTGATGGCCACGATGGAATTTTTGAAGGAGAAAGGATAATTAACGACCGAACGTTATCCATTCTTGGTAAAATGAGTGTCGCACAAGCGCAAGCTGGAGCAGATATTATCGGACCGAGTGATATGATGGACGGAAGGGTAGGTTTCATTCGAAAAGAATTGGACAAACACAGTTTTGAAGATGTGAGCATCATGTCATACACAGCTAAATATGCAAGTGCATTTTACAATCCATTCAGAGATGCTTTAGATTCTGCTCCAAAAAGTGGAAATAAAAAAACTTATCAGATGAACCCAGCGAACAAGCGTGAAGCCTTGATAGAAGCGGATTTGGACACAATGGAAGGAGCAGATATGTTGATGGTGAAACCAGCAATTTGCTATTTAGATGTGATTCATTTGTTGAAAGAAAATTTCGATTTGCCAATTACAGCCTACAATGTAAGCGGTGAATGTGCAATGGTTTATGCAGCAAGTCAAAATGGTTGGTTGGACTACGAGTCTGCAATGACAGAGATGTTATTGAGTATTCGTCGAGCTGGAGCGGACGGTATTTTGACATATTTCGCAAAGGATTTTGCAAAATTTCAGAAAAAATAACATTTGGCACGGTAATAGTTCTAAATTTTCTCGATAACTTTATAGATATCTATGGAAGATTTTGATTTTTATCCAAGTAAACCCAAGTTAATTGAGGCTAAACCGAAAGGTGGACTTTCTTTAACGATTTTTTCTATGGTACTGTTTGTACTAGTGTTTCTCTTACTATTAGGAGACGAAGTGAATTTCATTATTAGCTTGTTAGTTGTCTTAATCATTCATGAATCAGGCCATTTTGTTATGATGAAAGCATTCAAGTATAAAAATGTTCGAATGCTTTTTGTTCCATTGATGGGAGCTTTTGTTCAAGGTTCTAAAACACGCTATTCCCAAAAGGAAAGTTTTATGGTAACTGCAGCTGGACCATTTCCAGGTGTTGCTATTGGCACTTCTGTTATGTGGTATGCCGCAGAAATTCAAAATGAATGGTTAATGAACCTTGGTTTTTTGTTTTTATTATTGAATATAATCAACCTTTTACCTCTTGACCCTTTAGATGGGGGTCAAATGTTTAAATTATTGTTTCGCAAGAATAACGAGTTGTTTTTAATGATTTTTGCATTGATATCTTCTTTATTTATGATTGCTGTAGGTTGGTATTTGGACAGTTATATCGTTATGCTATTTGGTTTCTTCATGGGATTCCGCGTGAGAGCTTTACAGAAGAAATATCAGGTGCATAAAGAATTACATGACGATGAAATAAACTTCTCTACAACCTATAAATTATTGAGCAATAAGGATTTCGTTAAAATCAAGAATGTTGTTTTAGAGCATACTCCGGCATTGAAGAAATTCGTGGATCAAGTGACTTCTGAGGAGTCAGATCCAATTCTAGCGAGTCAAGTAAATAGCATGTTAGAAGTGCCGTTAAAGCAAGACGCCTCACTTTTCTTTAAGATTATTTTGGTGTTGATGTGGATGCTTTCGTTTGCTGCTCCAGTAATTCTATTTTTCACGCTCAATCTTGAGTGGTTTTTCCAATGAGTTTTAAGATAGGACAAAAAGTTGTTTTTCTCCATGAGATTGGAGGAGGAGTAGTCATAAGTGTTGACCAGCATGCACGTTATATTGTGGAAGATGAAAATGGATTCTCAAAACCATATTTAAAATCAGACATTGCCCAGGTTCATCAGGAAGATTACAAACTCGGTGAAGGTGATTATTCGTTTGTTGAAGGTGAAATAACTAGTACAAAAACTAGACATACGATTCGAAAGGAAAAGGCCAATTCTGAAGCGATTCAAGAGAATTACTGGGAAATTGATTTACACATTGAATCATTGACAGATTCTCACTGCGGACTTTCGAATACTGAAATCATAAATAAACAGATGAATACGTTTAAATTGTTTTTGAATAAAGCGCGTTCAAAACGAATGCGAAAAATTGTTGCAATTCATGGAGTAGGTGAAGGTGTTTTAAAACACGAAGTTCGCACGTATTTGGATAAATTTGATGATTTAAAATACTACGACGCGGATTATGGAGAATATGGAAAAGGAGCTACTGCAATTGAGTTGTGGTATACTTAAGAGTCCTTTCTAAATGAGTGAATATCATTGTGATTTTCCTCAATATTGTCTTTTACTTTTTTAATTGTTTTTGTCAATAGAAAAATATCTTGCGTTGCATTTTTCGCAATCCACATTACACTTTCCCGCTCATCTTCAATAGCCATTGCCATATGATATAACAAATCAAATTGATGTGACAGCAGCCATTTCTGTGCGCTTTCATTGCCTTCTGCAGCGTTTATCAATGCCATCAAATGTGCGTAGCCGTTTTGTTGTAGCCAAGTTCGAGCATCATCTTTTAGATAAATCGCATAAGTAGCCATTACCAATTCTGGGTATCCACTGTCCTTTAGCCACAACAAGAATTCATCGTTTCCTTCTATGGCTTTTTTCCACGCCAAAATAATTTTCGCAGGATAGTCGATCGACTTCAATTGAGTCTTCTGCAGCTCATCGGGGCTATATGTGCGCGTTTTCCGCTTAAACCAACTAGGCATTTGTGTAGAAAAGATACGAAATAAATATTGCAGCGATTATTCCAACTAAATCACAGAGTAATCCAGCTCCAACTGCATATCGTGAATTTTTTATATCAACAGAACCGAAATATACAGCCACAACATATAGAGTAGTTTCCGTGCTGCCTTGCATCGTTGCTGCAATTTTCTCTTGCATTGAATCAATTCCAAAATTATTCATGATTTCAACATAAGCTCCACGTGCTCCGCCACCACTTAGTGGCTTCATAAATGCAACAGGTAATGCGTCAATCCATTCAGTTACAGTTATTCCAACGTAAATAGCTCCGATTTTTATTCCGTCAAAAATGATATCTAAGGCACCAGAAGTGCGAAGTACAGCAATTGCGGCAAGCATTGCTACCAAGTATGGGATTATTTTTATTGCAACGCCAAAACCTTCTTTTGCCCCGTCAATAAATGACTCGTATACATTCACTTTTTTTCGGTAAGCGAGAATCATGAATAATACTACAATTGTAAATATGAGTAAATTTCCTCCAACCTTTGAAATCACTTCGGATTTATCAGGATTATAGATAATGTAGGTGATTAGACTAGCAATAAACAAAGTTAAACTTCCAATATATAGCAAGATCGTTTTATTGAATAAATTGATTTTTTGTTTAAGGCCAACGATAATTAAACCAAAGAGGCTAGAGATAAATGTTGTAATTAGAATTGGTAAGAAAACACTTGTCGGGGAGGAGGATCCTGCTCTTAGTGCAAATATTGAAACTGGAATTATTGTTAATCCAGATGTGTTCAACACTAAGAACATGATTTGTGCATTTGTTGCTCTGTCCTTTTCCGGATTAAGCGTCTGAAGCTCCTTCATCGCCTTTAATCCCATTGGTGTTGCCGAATTATCAAGTCCCAGCATGTTAGCACTGATGTTCATCATCATGGCACCATTTGCTGGATGGTCCTTTGGTACTTCAGGAAATATTTCACGAAACAACGGAGAAATGAACTTAGTAAGAATAGCAATCGCTCCTCCATTTTCACCCACCTTCATTATTCCTAACCAAAAACATAAAATACCTGTAAGACCAAGTGACATGGTGAAGCCTGTATTTGCAGCATTGAATAAGGCATCGACAATATTTTGAAAAATATCCATGTCTTGCCAGAAAATAAGTTTACTGAGCGCAACAACCATTGATACGATAAACATTCCTATCCAAATACGATTTAAAATCATTTGTTGTATTTTATTCTTGCAATTCGATTGAAATTACACTTCTAAATTAAGAATTTCAATGAAAGTAGAACCGAAACTGAAAAATAGCTTTCCGTTCTCTATTGTTGAAAACTAAGGTTGAAATCATTCCAAAAGGAATTATCAATTATTAATTATCTATTTTCAATTATTCCTCAAGACAAATGTTTACAAAGTTTTCTATCAGAATTCGCCCATGATTTCCAGAAACTTCTGGATGGAATTGAACTCCATAAATTGTTTTGTCTTTGTGCTGCATCACTTCATTGACACAGGCATCCGAAGAGGCAATTAACAGGAAGTTTTCAGGAATAGAGATTGTTTCGCAATGATCTTGCATCATTTCAATTTCGTTTGGTAAACGATTGAACAATGGACTGTCCTCAAAAGCTTCTACAATTTGCCAATCTCTGTCCTCTCGCATTTTTGAGCCAAACGCTCCATGAAGCAAGCCTATAAGTTGATGCCCAAAACAGATTCCAAGAACAGGGATGGTTGTAGATTTAATCCAACTCATTTTTTCCAGATATGGTTCCATATTTATTTCAGTAATCAACAAAGGAGCACCTGATATAATCACGCCTTTTACTGTTTTGAGAATTTCTTCATTAAAATCCATCAATTTGCATGGAGTTACATCAATAAAATCATCGACTAACTGTTCGATGTACTTCGTTTTTGAACTTCCGCAATCAATGACTAAAATCATAGATCTATTTTTCCAATTCCTTGTCGGATAATCTCTGGATATCCACTTGTAATATCGATAATCGTGGAGGCGTCAAGATTTCCAGTTCCTCCATCGATAATAAAATCTACTCGATCGTCGTAGCGTTGGTAAATTTCGTACGGATCAATAAAGTAATCCAGAATAGTGTCCTCATCATTGTGTAAAGATGTTGTTGCGATTGGATTCCCTAGTAATCGCACAATTTCTGTGATAATTTTATTGTCTGGAATTCGAATTCCGACTTCCTTTTTATTGGTGTCAAACAAACGGGGAATTTCATTTGTAGGTGTTAAAATGAATGTGAATGGGCCAGGAAGGGTTTTGTTTAATATCTTATAGGTCGGACGATCGATGTGTTTAACGTAATTTGATAAGTCGCTTAAATCTGAGCAGATAATAGAAAAGTTAGCTTTTTTAAGTTTCAAACCCTTTAAGGTTGCTAAGTTGTTCAGCGCCTTTTTGTTGTATAAATCACAACCCATGGCGTAAACAGAATCCGTTGGGAATATGATGATGCCGCCTTTCTTTACATAATCTACTGCTTGTTCGAGTAATCGTTTGTCAATATTGTCCGGATTAATTTCAATTAACATGTAGTTTCGTTTTTAATTAAGATACAATTTATTCTTCACTTTTCATGAATACAGTGCAATCTATGGCATAATGATCGCTTAGTGCTTCTTTTTGAATTACAAAGTCTTTGGATCCAATACGTTTAGAGTGAAAGATGTAATCGATGCGGCCAACGGGTATTTTCCCTGAATATGTGGAGCCAATTCCCTTTGAAGTATTTTGGAAAGCATCGACCAATAGTGAGTTGAACTGATTGTAGCAATAGGAGAGAGGAGTATCATTGAAATCACCACAAACAATAACTGGATGGCGTGAATTTTTCACATGTGCCATTATTATTTCAGCTTGCTCAGCTCGTATTGGGTAGGCGCGATTAATTTTTTGGATCAAGCGAAAAACATTTGAGCTTTGTTCAGAAGAGTTAGTGTTGTTTTCATCGAATAACGCATAGTCGTCTTTCTGAAGCTTAATAGATTGTAAATGAACATTGTAAACTCTAAAAGTGTCTTTATTTTTAACGATATCTGTATAAATGCAATAGTTTGCAGAGGAATGGTCTGATGGAAAGGCAACATTTCCTTTTTCAATGATTGGATATTTGGACATCACAGCAATGCCAAAATTCTGATGGCCATTCATTTTGAAGGCATAACGCTCGTGAATGTCTACTGTAGATAAAATTTGTTTAATTGTATCTCGAGTGACAAATTCAGAAGGGTAATCTTGTTGGTAAAACTCTTGAAAGCACACAACGTCTGGGTCACGCTCCTTTAAATAGTTAAAAATTTTATTACGAGTTTTAAAACTATTGGAACGTATAGCGTTGTACAAATCGAACAAGCGCACATTGTAACTCATTACATGCAACTCTGTGCCGTTTTCATTGACTTCGTCACTCCCGAAGGAGAAAGTTCTGAAGTGTAATTTTCCACCAATAACTATGAATAATAGTACAATTAAGGCCCATCGAGATCGCATGATTGTCCAAATAATTAATGTACCAATAACAACACTAATAATTATCCAATATGCCAAACCTAACAATGGCAGAAGTGTTATTGTTCCAGGATTAATGAATGGTGTAAGGTAGGCGAATGCTAATAACGCAAGCGAACAAACGGTCATAATGATAAGAACAGTCCTCAAATTAAGCATGCGCCTACACCACTTGATCATTTTTTGCTTTGGTTAAAAAGGAACTCTTTCTCTTTTTTAGTTAATGACTCGTACCCGGACTTTGAAATTTTATCCAAAATTTTGTCTATCGTATCTTGTCTTTCTTTTGCTTCTGACACAAATTGCTCGTCAGACTTAGGTCTTCCTGCTGAATGCCCGCCTTTTTTCACTTTCATTCTTGGCTGTGAAGAACGAGAGAACGTTGATTTTAACCATGCTCCAAGTCTTTCGGCTCGTGCAATAATGTTGGTGGGACTTTGAGGATTTTGAACGGATATCATTCCCAAAATTGCTCCGCCAATATGTGCAAAGTGCGCTGTTCCGTCTGCATCTCCCATGCCTAGAATGTCTGATAAGATGTACAATCCAGCGAGAATTATTAGTCGCACAGGGAATAAACCTAAAAGATTTACTTTCAGATTTGGGCGGTAAAATGCAATTGCAACAAAGAGAGCCATAATGGAACCAGAAGCTCCAATTACAAAGTCACTTGTCATTTGAAGTTTAGGGAAAATGGCGTGTGCAATGATTTCAAGCAATCCACCAAATATCCCTCCTAATAAATAAGTGTAAAGCAACCGTCTTTGGTTAAAAAGTTGTTCGAATAATTTCCCTACGAAATAAAGGAAGATCATGTTGAAGGCCAGATGCAAAAAGCTATAATGCGTGAACATATTTGTTATCAATGCCCATGGATGCGTTATGAATCCATAAAAGTCAGTTTGAAGAGCGAAAATTGGGTTTACAAAATCATCCACAAAAGAGCTTCCAGTTGAACTGGATAAATCTATGAAGACATCAATGATTCGAATTGTTAAGAAGATAATTATGTTGATGAAAATCAAGCGGACAGACATGTTTCCGTTTCGAAACTGGTGTTTTATGTCCTCCAAAAATGTACGTTCTGTCTGCATTTTAATAAAAATTAGAGCGATCGCGTTTACGCCAAATGAGTATAATAACAATTCCCACAACAGCTCCTCCAACATGAGCTAGGTGAGCGATTTGGTCTCCTGAACGGTAGATACTGCTGTAAACCTCAAAAGCCAAATAACCTCCAATTAAATACTTCGCCTTAATTGGAATTGGTGGGAATAATAACATCAATTCTGTGTTCGGAAAGAGCATGGCAAATCCAGCAAGTAAGCCGAAAACTGCTCCTGAAGCACCTACCATAGTACTAAATGTTAGGTTGATATAATTTTGCAGTAACTCTTGACTCGCCATTGAATGTATTTGAATACTATCAAAACTTTCTGACATTACTTGATTGTTGAGTATTCTTAAATCATAACCGTCGCTTACAAGTTCATTCTTCAATTCGTAGATCTGAAACATGCCGATTGAATTGTACAGGACAATCGCTCCAAGACCACAAGCAACGTAGAATAAAAAATATCGCTTGCTTCCCCAGATTCTTTCCAAATGCCCACCAAACATCACTAGTAAAATCATGTTAAAAATAATATGAAAATAATCGGTTAGACTATGCATGAACATATGCGTCACAATTTGGAACGGTTGAAAAAGCGGCGAGTTAAAATAATGCGCTCCCAATTCTCTTGAAATGTCCATTCCGTTCTGCGCAAGCACAAGAGAAACAATAAAGAACGTGATGTTCAATAAAAGCAAGTTTTTCGTAACTGGTGGAATATTTTTAAACATTTACTTTAATTTTTGGTTGATTTCATCCAAGGATATCGTTTCAATAATTTTCTTGTTTCGAGGCGAGTAGGTATGGTTTTCGCATTGAAACAGTTGGTCAATCAACGATTGAATCTTTTCGTTTGTAGTTAAATTAAGTTTCTTTAATGAAGCAGACTTTGCAATCGCTCCAATTAATGTATGTGCTAAATCTCCCTTTTCAATTTCCTGATAGGCAATGGTTGAAAAAATCTCGTCAATCGAACTGGAAATGGATTCTACTTCAAGAACCGATGGAACAGCATTTACCAATAATATATTGTCCTTAAATGAACTTTGAAAGCCCAGTTGATGGAGAATAGACTGATTTTCTGTCCAAGTATTTTTCTCGTTTTTTGAAACTTCTTTTTCTATAGGGAATAGCAATTGCTGAGATGATATAGGGCTGGAAATAAATAAATTAGATACTTCAGTATAAACTATTTGTTCAATCGCTCTTTTTGCATGAATAACCATCAATCCAGTTTTGGATGGAGTAATTATGAAGTTTCCTTTTATGATAAAAGTTGATTGCTCTTTTGTTTCCAGTCCTAAGTCCAAATTGTCAGTGGTATCCTCTTCTGCAATCTCGTAAAAGTTCTCCCATTCACTTGTTTTTGCAGTTTCTTCACCGAATCCGTGACTTGTTATTCCAGAAGATTGATTTTCCGCCGTTTTTCCATTGTAACTCGAAGAAGTTTTAGAAGAATTTGATGTAAATGGATTGTATTTCTCGTTGACACGAACAACAGGTTCTATTGGTGTTTGAGAACGCATGGAGTGCGGAATGTCAAAGCTGTTTTCTGGCTCAAAATCCAAGGTAGGAGCAATGTTGTATTTTCCAAGAGCTTGACGAATGCTACTCACAATTATCGAGTATATAAACTTGTCTTCTTCAAATTTAATCTCTGTTTTTGTAGGGTGAACATTCACGTCAATTTTCTTTGGATCAACTGTTAAATAAAGAAAGTAGCCTGGAAATAATCTATTTTTTATAAGTCCGTCAAATGCTTTGGCTATGGCGTGATTGAAATAGGCGCTTTTAAAATATCGGTCATTGACAAATAAATACTGCTCTCCACGTGTTTTTCTAGCATGCTCTGGTTTTAAAACATATCCTTTTAACCCAACAATATCAGTGGATTCTTCAATAGGAACAAGCCTATCATTACTTCCGTTGCCCAAAATACTTGCGATACGTTTACGTAACACTTCTGAAGGCAGGTTGTAAATTTCTGTTCCGTTATGCGAAATTGACAAGTGTAATTCTGGATGAGCTAAAGCAATACGCTCAAATTCATCCATGATATGTCTAAATTCAGTAGATTCTTTTTTCAAAAAATTACGACGCGCTGGAACGTTGTAAAAGAGGTTTTTCACTTCAAAAGAAGTTCCGTTGGGACAAACAACTTCCTCGTTCTTTTTAATTTTACTCCCTTCAATAATTATTTGATTTCCAGTATTTTGCTCCGGAAGTTTACTTTTCATTTCAACGTGCGCAATTGCAGCGATGGAAGCTAAAGCTTCTCCGCGAAAACCTTTTGTTGTTAATGTAAATAAATCATCTGCTTTTCGAACTTTGCTCGTTGCATGCCGCGCAAAACAAAGAAGTGCATCGGATTTACTCATTCCACTGCCATTATCGACAATTTGAATGAGTGTTTTTCCCGAATCTTTGATGTTGACATCAATCTTAGTTGCTTTCGCATCTATTGCATTCTCGAGTAATTCCTTGACAACAGAGGCAGGACGCTGTATGACTTCCCCAGCTGCAATTTGATTTGCAATATGATCGGGTAATAATTGAATTATGTCACTCATTTATCACCATAGTTTTTTCACGACGGTATCTACTTCACTTACTCCATTAAAAATGAAGTAACCAAGTACGAGTATTAGTCCAATTAAAATCAATACACGGATATTCGAGCTTCTTTGTTCCGCTTGACGGTATTGTCCTCTAGAAAAACCTTCTTTTAGGTTTTCACGGAACATTTCACGTCGATCAGTGTCAGAAAGAGAATTGTCTTCTAATTTTTGATATTGCTCTCTTTTACGATCCAAACGTTCTTTACGTTCGTTGTAATACATCGGATTGTAATTGAACCGTTGATTTTCTATGGTCTTATTTAGGAATCGAAATTTCATATCTTTTACTAACTCACAAATTTACAAAATATTCTCTCGGAATAGTGTTAACTTCTCCAAATATTATGCCTTTTCATGAGGTATGACAAACCGTCAGGCACAATTATTGCTATATCTCCAATCGATTGTGAATAACTCTAAGAACACTGGTTCGTAGTTGATGATTCATGTGTTAAATTTGAAGTTATGAAGAAAATCCTCTCCAAGAAAATAATTGTAATTGCCTCATTATTCACTACGCTTGCTGTTGTGGCCTTTCAAAGTCCTGCAATTGAAGAAGAAATTAATCATCCCGAGCCTGTTGCAACTAACGCATGGGTAGATGGTCAAATTGCTTCAATGACCTTACGCGAGAAGATTGGACAATTTTTTATGGTTGCAGCTTATTCAGGAAAAGATGAAGCTCATCACCGTGAAATTGACTCTTTGGTTGTGAAAGATAAGGTTGGAGGAATCATTTTTTTTCAAGGAAATAAAACAAATTTACAAACTAGTATTAAACGTTTTCAGTCTAAAGCGAAAGTACCTTTAATGATTGGAATGGATGCAGAATGGGGAGTAAGTATGCGTTTAGATGATGCTGATCGATTTCCCTACAACTACACTATTGGAGCAGCTGATAATTTTGAAATGACAGAACGAATTGCTGAAATGATGGGGCAAGAATGCCGCGAATTGGGAATTCACATCAATTTTGCGCCAGTTGCGGATGTGAATAGTAATCCAAATAATCCTGTAATTGGCTTTAGAGCATACGGTGAAAACCCAAAAGATGTCGCGGCACATGTTGAGGCAGCAGTTAAGGGAATGGAAAAGCAAAGTGTGATGACGAGTATCAAGCATTTTCCAGGACACGGAGATACAGATGTGGATTCGCATTTGGAATTGCCGATTGTCAATAATACATATGCACAAATTAACGCCATTGATTTCTTCCCATTTCGTTCTGGAATTCGTGCAGGCGCTTCTTCTGTTATGATTGGACACTTGAACGTTCCAGCTTTGGATTCATCCGGCACACCGAGTAGTTTATCAGCGTTGACAATTCAAAAACACTTGATTGGAGAGCTTGGATTTAAAGGTCTAATCATCAGTGATGCTTTGGGAATGAAAGCGGTTGCCGATCGTTATGGAAAGGTAGATGTTGTGGTAAAAGCATTTCAGGCAGGATGTGATATTTTGTTATTCCCAGAAAGTGTTGGTGGTGCAATTGACGCCATTGAAAAGAAAGTGAATTCCGGAGAGATCTCGATCGAAGAAATAAATCGCCGTTGTGCAAAAGTGTTAATGGCGAAGCATAAAGCCATTATCGCACCAAAAGAGTACAAAAAATATACGGCCGAAGAAATTGAATGGACGAAAAAGGCATTGTTTGAAAAAGCAATCACCGTGGTGAAAAATGAAAATGGATTATTGCCAATTAAGCGATTTGATCAGCAAATTGTTCATGTAACAATTGGTGAAGAAGCTCTGGCATTAGAAAAAGCAATGGATTTGGTTTCTCCAGTTCGACACATTCATTTTAAAAATGGAGAAGCAGCGCTGAAATGGAAAGATTCTGTTCAGTCATTCGATATGGTGATAACTTCACTTCATGCAACATCAGTTCGTTCTAAAAATGACTTCGGAATGCCATCTAAGTGGCGTGAATGGTTAGGAGTTCTAAATCCATTAAAGAAAAATGTCGTGGTGCTTTTTGGAAATCCATTGGTACTTAAGGAGAATAGTGATTTATCTAATATTCAATCGGTTGTGGTTGGCTACGAAAATCATGAGTTGATGCAAGATAGAATGGGGCAGTTTCTAATGGGAACATACGAGAGCTCAGGGCGTCTACCTTTTACTGTAAACACGCTATTTGCAAGAGGAAAAGGTGATAAAGTGAAGTCCGCAGGGCGACTGAAGGATTCTCAACCGGAAGAGTTAGGGATTTCTCGACAAAAATTGAAAAAAATAGATGAAATTGTAGAGCGCAGCATCGAAGCTGAAGCATTTCCAGGATGTCAAATTGTAGTAGCGATAGAAGGTTCAGTGATTTATAGAAAATCTTTTGGAAATCACACGTACGACAAAACTACAATGCCAGTTCAAAATACAGATATCTATGACATTGCATCTGTGACGAAAATTGCTGCTTCAACTTTATCAATGATGTATTTGGAGTCTAAAGGAGAAGTTAACTTAGATAATCAATTGCAAGATTTGATCCCCGAGTTAGTTGAAGGAACACGATACGGTACAATTCGCATAAAGAATATGATGGCGCATCAGGCCGGTTTGACGCCATGGATTCCTTTTTACACAAAAACACTAAGTGGCGGACAGCTGCGCCCAGAGATATATGCAACCAAACAAAGTGCTGAGTACGATACGCAAGTGGGAGATAATTTATGGATAAAAACAGGTTATACGGACCAAATTTATGCAGACATATTAGCTACAGGACTTAATTCAGCGAGCTATAAATATTCTGATGTAGGGTATTATTTTTTGAAGAAAATAATTGAGAAAAAATCAGGTAAAACCATGGATGAATTTGTGGAAGATGAATTCTACAAGCCTATGGGATTGAAATACATGTGTTACAATCCTTTGCGTTATTTTACAAAAGATCAAATCACGCCAACAGAGAACGATATTATTTTTAGAAAGCAACAAGTTCATGGCTATGTGCACGATCAAGGCGCTGCTATGATGGGGGGAGTTGGCGGACATGCTGGAATATTTGCCAATGCAAGCGATTTAGCACAACTGATGCAATTGTTTTTGAATAAAGGAAGTTTTGGAAATGAGAATTATATTTCACCTGCAGTTATTGACCGCTATACAGGTTGCCAATTTTGTCCTTCAAATAGAAGAGGTGCCGGGTTTGATAAACCTACAACGAATAGAGTTGGGGGGCCAGCGAGTAGTTCTGTTTCATTGTCAAGTTACGGACACTCAGGTTTTACTGGTACGTTAGCTTGGGCTGATCCAGAGAATAAGGTGAATTATGTTTTTCTTTCCAATCGTGTTTACACGGATGCTGAAAATTGGAAGATTGTCAAAATGAATATTCGAACAGAAATTCAGGATGTAATTTATGATGCACTAAATTCTCGTAAAAAATAGGATTGAATTGAAGATAAGACTGCAAGACTTGTTCTTTTTTTCAATGAGCAATTTTATATTTCTTCATTGCCCATTATTTTTTATAATTACTTTTACATACTGCAAGTTGTAGCGTTTTAATTGAATAAATATGAATATCGGAATAGTATTGTATCCTACATATGGAGGAAGTGGAGTTGTAGCAACGGAATTAGGTAAATACTTAGCGAAAAAAGGTCATAAAATTCACTTTATAACGTATTCACAACCAGTTCGTTTAGGTAGTTTTCGTAAAAACATCACTTACCATGAAGTAACTGTTTCAGATTATCCTTTGTTCGATTACGAGCCATACGAAACAGTTCTTGCAAGTAAAATGGTGGATGTTGTAAAACATGAGAACTTGGATATTTTACATGTACATTATGCAATACCACACGCTTCTGCTGCTTTTATGGCAAGAGAAATATTGAAATCCCAAGGAATTCTAATTCCTTTCGTTACTACATTGCACGGAACGGATATAACATTGGTTGGAAAAGACCCTTCTTTTGAACCTGTAATTACATTTTGTTTGAATCAATCGGATGCTGTAACTTCAGTTTCGGAGAGTTTGAAGCGCGATACTTACAAGCATTTTAAAACAACACGTGAGATTCAAGTTATTCCAAATTTTATTCCAGTTAATCCACTAAAACCAATAGATATAGAAGTGCGAAGACGTTTTGCAAAAGACAATGAACCAATATTTTGTCACGTTTCTAATTTTAGAAAAGTAAAACGTGTTCAAGATGTATTGAAAGTGTTTGGTTTGGTCAATGAAAAAAAGAAATCTCAATTGCTATTGGCTGGAGACGGTCCAGAGCGATATGCGCTAGAGGTATTATGCAGAGAATTAAATCTGTGCGATCGAGTTACGTTTATTGGAAAAGTGAGAGATACTCAACATGTATTAGAAATGGCAGATGTTTTTATGCTTCCTTCTGAGACGGAAAGTTTTGGATTAGCAGCACTGGAGGCAATGGCGCAAGGAGTTCCAGTTATTTCATCCAATACAGGAGGGATTCCAGAAGTAAATGTTCATGGAGTAACAGGATTTATGTCTGAAGTTGGTGATGTAGAAGATATGGCGAAAAATGTGCTCTTTATGTTACAAGATGAAGAAACATTGAACCGCTTTAAAAGTCAAGCTTACGAGCGAGCGAAAGATTTTGATATCGGTAAAGTTGTCTGTCAATACGAGGTATTGTATTCTAAATTATTAAACTTGTAGCCTAACTGTCTATAGTCTTATGAAAAATATTGTTGTTCTTTCTCTTTTGTTTTTTTTGTCTTCAATCCCGCTTGAATGCATACTTTCACTTGCACGATAGTTAAGGCTTTATAACCAGGGGAGATCAAACGACAAGATTACTAATAATAATGTGCGCTTGTTTTTCAGTTTTAAAAACGATTTTAGTTTACTAAATCATTGTTATAAAACACCAAGTTTTCTCCACTGATTTCCATTGAGAAATTATGTCTGGTGATGGCTTTGAAAAGACTTGTAGAACATCCTTTTTTCATGTTGTCGTGCAATTCAATGATCAAGCACTTTGTTTTAGGAAGCCATTTCTCCGCGTTCAATTCAAATACTTCTTTTTCATGTCCTTCAATGTCGATTTTCACGATGTCCAACTCGTCAAATTCACTTTCTGCTAGTAATCGCTCTATTGAAATTGTTTGAATCTTATTTTTTGCAATTTCCGAAGCGTTGCTAACTTCAGTGGTAATGAAGCCCGAGTGACCGAGTCCAACGTTGTCCACAATCAATTCTAGATCACTTTCGCTAGAAAGCGCCATGTTTAAAAGTTTTACATTAGAATAGCGAGTTGTATTCTCTTTTAATAATTGAAAGTTTGCTGATTCAGGCTCAATTGAAATGATTTCTGCTTTTGGAAAAAGATTCGTGAAGTAAATCGCGGCTAATCCAATATTTGCTCCGGCATCGATGATAGTTCTCGGCTCAAAAGGGAATTGAATATCATATTCCTTGTCAAAAAAGATCTGATAAAAAATGGCAACATCACTCGATGCACTGCGTAATTTGAATGGATACTGGATATTAGAAAGTGAAATTTCACCTGTTCGATTCAGTTTCATTTTAAAATAGATAACTATTCCCTTTATGCTTCCGAAAATGGACATGTGTCGTCGAATGTTTCGAATAATTCTAGTGATGAGCATATGTTATTAGTCTTCTGATTTTTGAGAATGTTAAATTAATCAATCTTTTGAGAATTCAAATGTAAAGAATCCCAGAACGATACTTTCTGCGTGAAATGAATTGAAGTAACTATTTTAAAAAGCACTCTTAACTATTTTTATATTCTCCTACCATGGTAATTACTTATATTTGTACCATGAAAATTGAAGATTCACATAATTTGAAATTCAAATCAGAGCAACAAAAGGCGGTTGTCAATATTCGAATTACATCAAATTTCATTGGGAGTAAGCAGCACAAATTCATGTCGGAGTTTGATGTCTCAATGGCCCAATTCAACGTACTACGTATATTGAGAGGTGCAAAAACTCAATTATCAGTTCATGTTGTGAAAGAGCGAATGATTGAAAAGTCACCGAATACAACTCGATTGATGGATAAATTGATAGAAAAGGAGTTGATTAATCGTACACGATGTGAAAATGATAAGCGGATTGTGTTTGTTGAAATTACTGCAAAAGGATTGAAGTTATTGACTCAAATAGACGATAAACTGGAAGAAAATAATTTCATTTCCAAAGGTTTGACAAGCAAAGATGCTGAACAATTGAATGTGTTACTAGATAAATTAAGAGCAAAATGGTAACAGTGAAAGGGAGGTTGAAGGAGAATTATACCGTTGAAAATAGTGCGAGAAAACATTCTTGGAACCTTGATGAGCCCATTGCATTAGGAGGACTTGATTTAGGCCCAAAGCCAGATGAGACTTTATTATCAGCATTAGTTAGTTGTAAAATAATTACAGTAAAAATGTATGCTGATCGCAAAGGTTGGGATGTCCAAAATGTTTCAGTTCAATTGAAACTGGGTGAAAAAGTTGGGTATAAAACTGAAATTGAAAAATCGATTCAAATAGAAGGAGATTTGAATGAAGCTCAATTAGCGCGCTTGATTGACGTTTCAGGAAGATGTCCTGTTGCCAGATTAGTTGCAAATTCATTTGAATTCAAGTTAATCTAATGAAATATTTTGTTTTAATATTTTTCACTGCTTTGGCAATTGCTGCGAATTCGCAGAGTATAGAAGGTACAATCGTCGACTCAGAAAAAACACCAATAGAATATGCTTCAGTACGATTAATGAATATTTCTGATTCAACTGTTGTCACTGGTGCATTTACTGATGTTAGTGGTTTTTTTCTTATTGAAAATATTTTAGGGGATGCTTATTTCATTCGAATTACATACGCAAATTTAGAAACACTTGATATTAAAGTCAATTTATCGGTTGAGAAAAATCTTCAACTGGAAACGATACAAATGAAACTGGATAAAACCATTAACTTGGATGAAGTTACGGCTTCTGGCTCACTGGATGTATTGAAAGCGGGAATAGATAAAAAGGTGTATTCTGTTGCAGAAGATTTAACTTCGAAAGGTGGAAGCGTAAGTGATATTTTGAATAATATTCCATCTATTTCCGTTGATCAAGATGGAAAGGTGAGTTTACGTGGCGATGGAAATGTCACAATATTAATAGACGGTCGTCCAAGTACACTCACCTCTAGTGAAGGGCAATCTTTATTAGATGCTCTTCCTGCGAATTCAATTGAGCGAATTGAAGTCGTGACAAATCCTTCTGCGCGATACGATCCAGATGGGACTTCGGGAATCATTAATATCGTTTTAAAGAAAAACAAGCTGAAAGGATTCAATGGAATGGTTTCGGG
>CAWUSK010000005.1:0-11164 GCA_963925035.1 uncultured Flavobacteriales bacterium | reverse complement strand
GTTCATTGTCCAACTGACCCTGTTGCCATATATACAACAGGTAACGTTTCTGTTCCTTCTGCAGGTTTAATTACAACAGAAATTAGTGGTTCTTATGATGTAATGGCAAAAGCGAATCTACTTGGAAACAATGATATATTGGCACCTATAAATGCTGGAAGTGACCCTTATACTTTGGCTGCACAAGCAGCATCTGCAATAGCAGTTGGTATGAATGATTTTGGAGGTACAACAATAGGAGCACCTGTTGATAACGTATTTCCATATATAACAGGTAATCCCGGGGAAGCATCTCCGTGGGATTTTTGGGATCCTGCTACTGTTGAGTATATTGCAGTAACTGGATTAGGTCTTGCTCCTGGAACAGGAACTGCAGCTTCAGATAATGCATTAGTTACAAATCCAGATATGGGACTGGCAAAATCTAGCGCTTATATTGATTCTACACTAGGTTATTTCTGTAGAAGAATTGTTAGAGCTACGAACCTTGATGGTTTAAATAGTCTTGATGAGTTTGAAGCTTTAAAAGCGTTAGAGATATATCCAAACCCAGCATCAGATGTCTTGGTTTTTACAGCAAAAGAGGGGATCATTGAATCGATTGAAATTCATTCAACTCTTGGAGAGAAAGTTCTTTCTGAATTAAACCTTTCTTCTAATATGATTTCTTTTTCTGATTTGAATTTAAAAGCTGGTATCTATTTCTGCTCTGTAGAAATTGACGGGCATATGCTGAATAAAAAAGTCGTCATTAAATAAGTTAATTATTTGATATAAAAAAAATCGCTCCATCTGGAGCGATTTTTTTTTATATCAAAATGAGAAAAACATTCACTTAAATAAATAACCTTCCAAACCAATTCGTTACGTATTTTTCACCTACAGTTCGCTTCAATAATTGCTGTTTAAACAAATCTTAGCGCTATGAAAGTTTACTGTCTTTTTATTCTACTAATTACAACTTGGAAGTGCTACATTTAACGTAACCTTCTCCTTTTTAAGGCAGTTAAAAATTATTAAAATTAAACTAAAAATCATATAAAAAACAAGATTTACAGAAACTCAAATCATACGTTGTATGTCGTCAGATAAAACTGAACTTTTCGGCTTAAATAATTAGACAGAACTCTATCTTAACTTTAAGCTTCAACTAGTTTAACTTTCGCGGACGCTGCACATCGATGAAAACACTAACCCTAATCACCATATTTATTATAACCTTTAGCAATATTACGAAGAGCAAGTAATTGTGTAATTGATAGATTATTTTGAATTAGGTTTTATATCGAATTAAACGATGTTCTATTATCTTTAAATATTGTCATCCACAATAAATATTATTTCGGGAACCTTTCTTCACTATTCACTTTCAAATCAATATTATTATTCAATACCTTCAATTTGCACTTGATGCTGTTCTACTTGGTACTGATTAAAATTGTCCCATTTCGGTGGTGAACTCGTTTTTTTACCGTGCATAGCATCGACACATGTATTGTTGTCTTTGTATTTATCATGCAATACGGCCAAAACTTTAAAGAAAAATTCATCTAATAATAAGATAGCATCAAATTCATTTTTGAGTTCGTTCGCTTTCGCATCTGAAGGATTTATAAGCTGCAATAAGCTTAATACCTCTAATTTTTCTTCTTCATTTATTGTAGTACGAAAACCGTTTTTCAACGATTTGAACACTAAATTATTCCATGCCACACTGTCATGTCCCCACATAACATCTGGAAGATTCAATGAATGCTCGCAAATTAAAATAATTGCATGAAGAACATCGTTTAAATAACTGGAAGGGAATTCGTCAAAGCTTCTGAATTCAAAGCCACTTTGGTACATTTTTTCCTGATTAAAATCAAGTCCAATATCTGAAAGTAATTCGTAATCCAAGGCAAATTCAACTTGATCTCGCCACCAAATATTTTCTTCTTTGTTAAACTTTAAAAGTTTTCTAAATTCTTCTACTTGATAAGTAAGAATTTTTCCTTTTGTCATCGCTTTATTGAAGGTACCCACTCCAGTGTAACGAGACATGGCATTTCGCATTGATCCCAGAGCGAAAGTTTCATTTAATTGATACTTCTGAGCGATTACTCCCATGATATCTGGACTTCCCAGCGTGGCAATGAAAAATGGTTCAAACCATTGGAGTAAATAAATTGCATTGGAATGTGTTTCGTCGAATTTAGGATAATCTGCGATTCTACTGTTTTCTGTCAAAGTAGGCAATGTAATGTGAAAATGGTAAGTACCATTATTGAACAAAACAATGTTTTCCTGGTTAGACATAAACATGTTCAGACCTATATTGTACTTAGGAAAGTTTAACTTTTTAGGTAGTACTGATGATTGGTTGATTTCACCAATGAATAGTTTTTTGGTGGCTTTGAGCTCCTCACAAGAATCTGAGATTGTTCTGTTTTCAAAGTATTTTGTGACAAATTCAATCGAATCACCATCAAAATTTACTGAACCCATTGGATTGTTTTTCTGTGTTAGCATACTTTGAATATTGTATGGCTGGTCTTCCAGAAAAACTTCGAGTATTGATTTTCCGATGTATTCAGGATTGTCAATCAATGGTTTTGTAAATGCTAATGTTTTATGCTGATAGTTTATATCCAGTTTATCGAGTGAATGACTGTTGAGCATTCGGCTTATTTTGTAATTTTTATCCTTGTCTAGACTTTCTAAAACGAGCGCTAAACTTCCAGATTTGTAACCTTTTCGATAATCAATACTATAGCGTTCGCAACCAATTTTTTCTTGTATAAATGCGCCAGAAACGATTAATGATTCTTCGAATTGCATATAGGTTTCGTTTTCTAATCCAATTCCCCAGTAATAGTTATTTTTCTGATTTATTTCCATCTATTTTTATTGGCTTGTTAATGTGTTTGTTTGTTTTGTTGTATTATTTTAATTAATCATGATAGTAAAAAACATGAGAGGAATAGCGCTCATGATTCCACCAGTCTTTTCGTGCTTTCGAAAAGTAGGTGTAATTTAGTTTTCCTGCTTGCGATTGCAATGGATAAAGTACAACACCATTTTCTCGATAGGCTTTTTTTACATTCGTTTCAGGAACAATTGGCACTATGTGTCCAGAAAGTCCTTTGATTTTTCTTTTTGCACAGATGATCCCAATTCCGCCCTCTTCATTGACTTTTTGTTGTATTTCTTCGAGATTCGTCATTCTTTTCCATCCAAAACTAGCGCCCCATTTTAGGAGCCAATCATGAATCGCACTAGAGTAAATAGGCTCAACCGTTTCTTCAAAAACAGGAATCACTTCTTGTCCATTGAGTATTTTTTCAAGCGATTCGTCAGTCCACCACACTGTGGGTAAATAAACTCTTGAGAAGTAGCAAAAATCGTAAGAATAGACATTACAATAGGTGTCTTCAACAGTTCGTTGGTAGCGTAAACTCTTGGTAACATCCAGTTTGGCAATTAACTGACGAATACTTTCCTTTTTCGTTGAGGCATCAGTCATGTCGCGATACGGAATACTTTCATCATTCATCGGATGAAATTTTTCATCCATTGTATCTAAGCGCGAATCGATGTGTGACAATAAACTCACACTTTTTATTCGCAAATCAGGTGTTGAATCTTCAACTAGCGGTCGTATCTCTTTTGCTGCAGTTTCTTCTTTCATTTGGGCTGGTTTGTAATTCGACATCATTTTAGCCATAACGAATGTACAGTTAAACTTTCAAATTGATAATGGGTTTACATCCAAAAAAAAAGAAAGGATAAAACGGTCGCGCGGATTACAATTAATATGAATTATAGATTTTCAATAAAGTTCAACCATTCTATGCTCTGTTCCTGATTCAATACACGAGGAAATTTAATTTGTGCACCTAACCTTCCTTTGGATTCCAAAAAGAGATAGAATTTTTCAACTGGAAGGATCGTTAATACGGGTTTTTTCAAGTTTATAGATCGAGCATATTTATAATCGTCATTTAATTCATTCAGTTTTTGATCAATTTCTTCACTAATTTTTTCGATGTCTATTTCTGAATTTGTACCTAGAAACCAATGATGATTCATGTTGTCTTCATTGACGTAAATAGTAAATTCTGTGATTTCGACATTCAACTTCTTAGAAACATAATCCAAGGCTTGGTTAATGTTATCAAGGCTAAGGTGTTCTCCACACAGACTTAAATATTGTTTAATTCTACCCGTTAGAATGATTTCTCTTTGTTCAACATTCGTAAATTGTACTAAATCACCAATCATATATCTCCATAAGCCAGCATTCGTTGTAACTACTAAAGCATAATTTACGGATGGCATCACCTCGTTCAGTGTAAGTGCCAAATAATCGTCTTTTAAAGAGCCATTCTCGTCAAAATAGTTTGAGTTAAAAGGAACGAATTCGTAGAACACACCTGCGTTTAGTAAGAGTTTCATTCCCTTTCCAGATGTTGTGTGCTGGTAGGCGAAATAGCCTTCTGATGCAAGATAAGTGTCCAGTAAGATTACTTTTTTACCAAATATTTTCTCCAGTCGAGAGGTGTATGGTTGAATAAAAACACCGCCGTGTACGTAAACTTCTAGATTTGGCCAAATCTCATGAATGTTTTTCAAATTATAATGATCGACAATTTTCTCCATAAGTAAAATGCACCAGCTAGGTACGCCAGCAATGATACTAATATTCCATTCTGGAGCCTTCAGAACCATCATTTCCAATTTTACTTTCCATTGACTTTCTTTGGTGATTTTGTTGCCCGGCTTGGTCAAAGGTGTGACTATGAAAGAAGAATATTTCTTAAGAATACCACTGAGATCCCCTTCTAAATACTGCTCTTTTTTTGTAAGTTTAGAACTACCACCAACAGCTAGTAAATGTCCTCCATAAAATTTACTGGATAAATTTAGCTCATGTAACATCGCTAATTGATTAATACTAGATTTCTGGAAGGAACGTATCATCTCATTAGTAATAGGAATACGTTTGCTAGGGGAGCCTGTGGTACCAGAAGAAAGAGCATAATGTCTTATTCGCCCCGGCCAAGTGTGGTCTTTTAGCCCAAGCATTCCATTTTTTAGCCACTTATTATAAAATTCATCGTAATCAGTGATTGGTACGTTAAGCTGAAATGATTTAATAAGATCATCCGACTGAAGAATGTCGATGAAATTATGCTGAATACCAAATGTTGTCCTGTTAGCGATTTTTAGAAGATTGGTTACGTCATCCGTCCATTCCCGTTTTTTCTCCCCTTTATTCTGAACTCTTCGATAAACAAGTCCATTCGTCTTTTTTAAAAATGTTCCAATAATTCGCATTGGTGTCTGTATTTGAAAGGATGTTGAATTTAATCAGTGACTCCAATTATTCTCTTGTTCAATAATCCGTAGCAATATTAAGCATAATGTATCTGTTTCAAAGTATTTTTTTTCTTAAAATAAGGTGAGAAATCACTATTCAATTTAGTTGTGATTACTTGATAAGTCACTTCAATAGCTGCTAGAAACCCTCTTTACCTAAAATGTCCTTTTATCTTTCATGTGTTTTTGGATAGAAAACGATGATGGCAATCTTAGGTTCAAATAGGATTATTCCTTCACTAGTTTCAGCACCTTTCTACTTTCATTTGGAGTAACTAGTTCAAGGAAATAGATTCCGGCAGGACCAGAGATAGTGATTTGAATACCATCGGTAGAATAATAATTATTGGTAGACATAAGTTGTCCAACACTATTAGAGCTGTTACTTTTAAGTTACTCAGTTCCTTTCCAAAATGAATTGTGTAGTTTCCTTTGGATGGATTAGTGGAGATGCGGACGTTTTCAAAAATAGGTGCATCTTCCACAGCTAATTCCATTTGGAAAATAAAGTTTAACGGGAACAAACAAGTGATTGCCTCCGTATCCGTGTATTTCCACTAATAACAAAGTTACCATGGAAAGGAAGAACCGCTGGTAATGAATACAGAGGCTCGAACGAGAGAAGGCCTAGCCTTCGAAGACGAAAGCTCGAACTGCAGTTCGGATAGCTCGAGGAGCTCGAAAAAGCCGAAGTGACCGGTCCGTAGAGAGAGCCACAAAATAACATGAAATTATAAGACATAAAAAAAGGAGTTCAAAACTGAACTCCTTTTCTGTGATCTGGCTGGGGCTCGAACCCAGGACCCATACATTAAAAGTGTATTGCTCTACCAGCTGAGCTACCAAATCATCGCCAACGCGGGTGCAAATATATGTGTAATATTCTTTTTTACAAGGGGAAATCACGTTTTTTTTTTGCTTTTTTTTAGTGTCTTTCTCAGAACAACTAATAATGAGGGATTTAGAGTTTTAGTGCTTCTGAATGAAATATTCATTGTTTTTTCATTACTTTGTAGTGTATGAAGCGCATTATTCTAATCGGTTTTATGGGGTCTGGCAAATCTACCTTAGGCAAGAAGTTGGCAAGCCGACTTGCCATTCCTTTTATTGATTCAGATGCGGCAATCGAAAAAGAGTGCAACAAATCCATTGGTGAATTGTTCGGAGAGTACGGCGATTCTCACTTTAGAGAGATTGAAGCGCATTTCATTCGCTCGCTTTATAGTCAAGAGTCTTTTGTGTTAGCGACAGGAGGAGGTATGCCTTGTTTCCACGCCAACATGTCGTTGCTGAATAATTTAGGGACAACTTTTTACTTAGAACGCAGTCCAAAAGAACTGATGAACCGCTTAATTAACGCAAAGCATCAAAGGCCATTAATTGCAGGACTTTCTGAAGAAGACTTACTTCACTTTATTGAAAACAAATTAGTCGAACGCGAGGAGTACTATAAACAAGCTTCCATTGTATTATCTCGTGAAGAACAAACAATTGATGCAATGGAACGCTTTACGCTTCTTCTTCATCCTCGATAGCTCCAAAAAAGTTAATACTTCCTCCACGGGATTCATTGCGCATTAGAAAGTAATGCACTATGCTTCCTACCATAATAACGAGTAAGGCAATTTTATCAAAAGTGGTAGTGTCTTCTATAAAATAAGTGTAGCTAATATAGAAAATACTCATACCAACGTAAAATAGTATTGGCGCAAAGATAAAGTAGATGAATTGAATCTTTTTTCGGTAAAGAAGCACAATCCCAATAAAAACTAGCATCCAGCAAATGGTTGAAATGGCGTGAAAGGTGAGAAGGTGAGAAAGAAATTGACCATTTTTAAATCCCAATTCCATTCCACGATTGGCAATAATCTCTTCGACAGAAATACCTTTTTCCGATTCAATGAATCCTTTCATGGAGATAGAATAATAACTGATAATACTCCAAAGAAAGAATGTACTACAAATGATTAAATTTATAATAAACGTCACCTTTGTAAAGGTATCCGGCTTTTTCTTTCCGAAAATTAAATTCCGAAGTTGAATGATAAACGGAAGCGGACTCTGAAATTTTGTTGCCGATTTAACTTCTTGATCTTCCATTTAGATTAGTCAATTACAGCGACCAAGTATTTAGATATTTTCCAAAATTGTGATGCATCCAAAATGACAATTATCGTCTTATTGCCTGTTAACTCAAGTTTATAAGAAGATCGAGGGTGATAAGTAATTAGCTGGATATCGGTCCCTTCGATGTTTATTCTTGTCTTTTTCTTAGCGTCAACTTTCGTGAAATAAGAATCATTAATAGTGGCAACAAGTTCCGTTTTCTTGCCCATTCCTAAAAATCCATTTTTCTTTTCAATGATTTTATTCTCTTGCAGCTCTTTACTAGAACCGTAAGCGTAATAAACAGTATTCATCGCATCGGTTACTTGATCTAGTTTTACAGCTTGTTCTTGATACGCATTAAAAAGAACAGAATACTCTTTATCTAAATTGTTTAATTCACCTTGAAGCAATTTAATTTGCTCGTCTTTCCATTGAATGTCTTTCATTAACGATTCAATCATTACTTCCAACTGTATAATTTTAACGCCATTCTTTTTCAACTGATCTTTCATTTGTCGAACTTTTCCAGCATTTTCATCACGCAAGTAATTGATGTTTTGAATTTCTTCTAAAATCCATTTTTTATCTTCTGGAGAAACTTCTTTGTTATCTGAAACAGCACGAATTTCATCTTTTCTACTTCCAATGGCTTCTAAGTTGGATTGAATTTCATTGAAAAATACAAGCGATTCATTGATTACAGAATCTTTCATTGAATTGTCAAGCTCTAGTTGCTTAATTTTGTTTTCAAGTTCAGTATTACTACTTCCTGATTCTCCGTTATTTGAAGGTTCTTGTTTACAACTAAAAATAACGAATATTAAAATAAAAGCTGAAAGAATCTTTGACATTATGCGGGTTTTTGAATGAATATTAATACTAATCTTATCTTTGAGGGATAAAATACAAATTTATGTTTAAATATTTAATCTACATTGTAATTTCCTTTTTTGCTTTCATGTCTTTTGGGCAGTCAATCAAATACAATTTAAAAATGCCAAAACCACAAAATCACTACTATTTGGTTGAGATGGAATTGGAAGGATTTTCTAACAAGGAAATTGAATTGAAAATGCCAGTTTGGACGCCTGGTTCTTATTTGGTTAGAGAATTCGCGAAAAATGTGGATTTAGTTACTGCCAAAGATGAGAATGGAAAAGAATTGGAAGTAAAGAAAACTTCTAAGAGCACATGGAATATCACTAAAGGCAAAGCAAAGAAAGTAACAGTTAATTACGAAGTGTATGCTTTTGAATTGACAGTGAGAACGAGCTTTTTAGATTTAACACATGGATTTGTAAGCAGTGCTGGTGTATTTTTGTACGTGGATGGTTACAAGGATAGTAACGGGTCGTTAGAAATTTTTCCGCACGAGACATTTGGAGTGATTACAACGGCTTTAAAAGAAAAAGCAGAAGGAGTTACAAAAGATGGGTCAAAGACGTTCGTATTCGATAATTACGACCAATTGGTGGATTGTCCGATTGAGATTGGAAATCAAAAAGAATTTTCATTTATGTCTGCCGGTGTAAAGCACAATGTTGCTATCTACGGATTCGGAAACTATGACATTGAAGACCTTAAAATAGATATGGCGAAAGTCACACAAGGAGCAACAGATGTTTTTGGCGAAAATCCGAACAAAGAATATACGTTTATCATTCACAATGTTGTGGATGGACAGGGTGGATTAGAGCATTGCAATTCTACCGTATTAAGTGTTAACCGTTGGACATATGCCGGTTCAAAATACACTGATTTCTTGAAATTAGTGGCACACGAATATTTCCACCTGTGGAATGTGAAGCGCATTCGTCCATTAGAATTAGGACCTTTTAATTACGATGAAGAAAATTATACTTCGCTATTATGGGTGATGGAAGGGTTTACATCTTATTACGAGAAATTAATTTTATTGCGCCAAGGGATTTACACGAAGGATCAATTCTTATCTAAAATGTTCAGCAGTTTAAATTATGTTGAAGGATCTATTGGTGCGCGTGTACAACCTGTATCTCACGCAAGTTTTGATGCATGGATTAAAGCGTACCGTCCAAATGAGAACAGTTCGAACACAACGCAGAGTTATTATTCTGGCGGTTCAGTAAAAGCAATGATGTTGGATGCGATGATTATTAAAAAGTACAACGGCGAAAAATGTTTGGATCATTTCCTTCAATTACTGTATTCGAAATATTACAAAGGAAAAAACAGAGGATTCTCAGAAGATGAGTTTAAATCTGAATTGGCAGGGTTTTTAGGACAGAACATGGACGATTTCTTCGATAAATACATTGATGGAACAGAGATTCCAGATTACAATTCAATCTTTTCTCCAATTGGCGTCAACGTAAAGTATGTTGGTGAAGCGAAACCAACGATTGGAATCAGCATGCGGGATTCTGGAGGAAAAACAATCATTACAAATATTCAAAGTGGTTCTTCGGCTGAAGATGCTGGATTAAGCGTGAACGATGAAATTATTGGTGTAAACGCAATGCGCGCAGACAAGTCTTCTTTGGAAAGTTTCTTTGATTCAGTAGAAGAGGGAACAACAATGAATGTTCTTTTTGCCCGTGAAGATGAAATGTTCTCTACAGAATTGGAAGTAAAACTGTACGAGCAACCAAAGTTTGATTATACAATCACAGACAATGCAGTGAGCAATAAATTATTGTTGTACTGGTTGAGAGGAAAGTAGTTTTGGAATAAAGCCAATGGCAATGATTGAATTAAAAGACATCACAAAATCGTACGATGAAGCAGAAAAGCCTGCAGTCAATCACTTGTCCTTGTCAATAAATAAAAACGAAACGTTTGGATTGTTAGGTCCAAATGGCGCTGGAAAAACAACAACTATTTCTATGTTGTGTGGATTGGTTCAACCGACGTCTGGTTCTATTTCTATCAAAGGATTAGACTTGAAGTTGCATATGAATGATGTCAAACAATTCATTGGTGTTGTTCCACAAGACATTGCACTTTACCCAACTTTAACAGGAAAGGAGAATTTAGAATTCTATGGCGCAATGTACGGTGTTCCTAAAGTGCTATTAAACAATCGAATTGCAAGTTGGTTGAAGAAATTTGAAATGGAAAAGGCAGCAAATAAGAGTGTCTCTTCCTATTCTGGAGGAATGAAGCGACGTATTAATTTAATTGCCGGAATTTTACATCAACCAGAAATTTTGTTCCTTGACGAACCAACCGTAGGTGTTGATGTGCAATCGCGTTCTGATATTATGCACCACTTGAAAGAGTTGAATGCAGAAGGAATGACGATTATCTATACATCGCATCACATGGAAGAGGCAGAACACTTTTGTTCAGACGTTGCAATTATAAACAATGGTGAAATAATCACACGAGGTAATCCACTAGAACTTATTGAAAACCAAAGTGATTGCAGAAACCTAGAAGAGGTGTTTTTGAAGTTGACCAAACCTAATTTTCAAGTGAAATGAGGAAGTTAAGCGCTGCAATGAGAAAGGAGTTTCTACTTCTTATTCGTGATAAAATGGGATTGTCTATTCTGTTCATCATGCCGATGGTCCTTATCGTTATCATGACCTTGATTCAAGACGCGGCGTTTAGAACGGTAAACGAAGAAGGAATTCCTTTATTAGTGGTGAACGAAGATCAAGATTCCTTGGGTTTCAGAATTGAGGCTGGATTGAAAAACTCGGATTTAGTG
>CAWUSK010000004.1:0-81583 GCA_963925035.1 uncultured Flavobacteriales bacterium | reverse complement strand
CGTAACAGACGAAGCTGAGCGATATATATTGGCAAATGTAGTTTTAATTGATAGTCTTGGAAAGAAAATTCTATTTAATTTTTATTTAAAGCCCAATACTCCAATTCGCTCTTTCAGTCATGAGCATCAAGCGTTTGAATGGTTATTATCAATTAAATATGACTAATTCTTATTCTTGAATTAGATGACTTTTCCAATTTTGCCTTTAGTTGAAAAGATAATATCAGGTTGGATTCAAATTAAGTAAATGAAATTTATATATTTAAATCTTGATAACTACTTAGTTCAAAAATAATACCCCAAAAATGAAGACCTTTCTCTCACTCATAACTTTTATTCTTTCATTAACATTATTCTCACAGGGCGTTTCAACTGTTCCTGAAAGGACAGGCGACAACCTCATCGTTGCTTCTTACAATATTAAATGGCTCGGGCAAACCAAGCACGACTTTAAGAAATTAGCGAAAGTGATTTCCAATTTTGATATCTGCGGAATTGTCGAAGTGCGAAAGGAAATTTCAGTTGTAGAATTGGTAAGGGAAATTGAAAAATTGACGGAAAAAGACTGGGGATACACATACGGATTCAGGTCGACCAATCCGAGCGGGCAATACTACGAAGCATATGCCGTGATTTACAGAAGAGACCGTGTTCAATTGGGAGATGGAATTATCAGTAATGTTTGGGACAAAAATGAAGCGTATCGGAACGACCCTTATGTTGTTTCTTTTAAAAGTGGGGATTTTGATTTTGCATTATTTCTAGTGCACACGCGCTGGAGCGATGATGACGACGGAACTCGAAAGAACGAAGTTGCTGAATTAAAAAATCAACTTGATTTCTTTTACAGCGTCACCAAAGAAAAGGATGTGTTACTCATGGGAGATTTCAACTTCACTGGAAATGACACACCAATGAAAGAAATGGCGACAAAAACTCAATTAACACAGTGCGATGAAAATCCTTTGACAACTTTTAAGATGGATTGTTCAGCATACGCCAGCGCATACGATCATTTGTACCTTTCACGAAACTATACAAAAGAATTTATTGAAGAAAGTGCAAACGCTTTTGACGTAACAAACTACATCTACGGAAATAATACACCTGCCAGTATGAAGAAATCAAAATCGGAACTATCTGATCATTTACCGATTTTCGGAGTGTATAAAACGAATTTGAAGGACGACGATTAAAAAGAAAACTTCGGGAACTCTTCCAGGTAATTTATTCCTTCCACATCCGGTTTCAATTCACAATACACGTGATTTAAACCATTGGACATCATCAAGTATGGTACGCGCAATTCAAAATTGTATTGTGCAATCTGGAATAATGTTTCTTCTGTAATTGCAATATTTGTAGCCTTACATTCAATAATCATCAAAGGCTTTTTGTCCCGATCGAAGACGACAATATCTGCACGTTTAGCGCGGCCGTTGTAATTCAATGCAAATTCAGACGAAATTAACCCAATGGGAATACTTTTATTGTCGATTAAATCGTGAATAATATGCTGTCTCACCCATTCTTCTGGTGTGCACAACAATTCTTTCTTTCGAATGATGCACCAAACATACACCACATCGCTTTTGCGTCTGAGGCGTAAATTTGCTTTCGGAAGATCTAAGGCTTCAATCATTTATTTCATTCCCATCAACAATAACTCGATGTCTTTGTATTTCAAATCGAATACTTTTCCAAGTACTTCGCTGGTTAAAGTTCCTTTGTAGATATAAACACCACTTCTGAATCCTATATCACGCGAAATTAAATCGCCACAACCACCTTGATTTCCCATATCTACCAAAATTGGCGAAAAGATATTGGACAAAGCAAAAGAAGCCGTACGTGAAACACGTGATGCAATATTTGGCACACAGTAGTGAATAACACCGTGTTTTTCGAATGTTGGATTGTTATGGTTTGTTACACGAGAAGTCTCAAAACATCCACCTTGGTCTATACTGACGTCAATTACTACTGAATCAGGTTTCATGTTTTGAATCATTTCTTCCGTCACCACGCATGGCGTTCTTCCTAACGGAGCGCGTAATGCACCAATTACAACATCAGCACGCATTAGCGCTTTTGCCAATACTTTCGGTTGAATAACAGATGTGTAAACACGCGTTCCAAGATCATTTTGTAACCTTCTTAAGCGCGTTAATGAATTGTCAAATACTTTTACAGAAGCACCTAGTCCTAATGCAGATCGCGTTGCATATTCTCCTACAGTTCCAGCGCCAATAACTACCACTTCCGTTGGTTGAACTCCTGCGATTCCACCCAACATAATTCCTTTTCCATTGTTAAACGACGAAAGTAATTCTCCAGCGACAAGCATTGAAGTCGTTCCTGCAATTTCGCCCATTGTACGAACTACTGGAAAAACCCCCATATCATCTTGAATATAATCCCAAGCAACAGCCGTGACTTTCTTCTCCATGAGTTTTTGCAAAATCATTTTAGGTTGAATAGAAATTTGCAATGCCGATATCAATGTTTGATTACCTGGCATCATTTCCACCTCTTCTTCAGTTACCGGAGCAACTTTGAAAATAATATTACATGAAAACACTTGTTTTCTATCGTGACAAATTTCTGCTCCCGCTTCGCTATAATCTCTGTCTGTAAAATGAGCTCCTTCTCCACTTTTCGTTTCTACCAATACGCGATGTCCATTTGCTACCAAAAGTGAAATTGCTTCTGGAACTAGCGCTACTCTTCGCTCTTGAAAGAAAGTCTCTTTGGGAATACCAATGTAAAGTGTTCCTTTTTTTCGAGCAATCTCGAGCATCTCTTCTTTAGGTAGAAGGCTACCCTGTTGCATCAAATGCTTCAGAATGTCTGGATCTGTGATCATAATTCGACGGTTATTGTTCTGGTATTATCTTCGTTTCTACGAATATACGACCAAATCACATTATCTGGTAGTAGATTGTTAATTTTTTCTGGCCATTCTATGAAGCACATTCCCCCAGAATACAGCATTTCCTCAATTCCAATGTCCAAGGCTTCGATTTCATCTTCAATTCTATATAAATCGAAATGGTATATTTTTCCGTACATTGGACTTTCATAGCTGTTTACCAACGAATAGGTCGGCGAACCGTCTACTTCTTCAATTCCCATGGCGTGCAGCACAGCAGTAATAAACGTTGTTTTACCAGCACCCATTTCAGCACTAAAAAGATAAACTTTACGATGATCAAATTGTTCTAAAAACAATTGCGCTGCTCTTGGCAAATCATCAATTGAATCTACATTTATTTCCATTTACTTCGGATCAAGCTCCACATAGGGGATTAATATTTCCTCCAACGAAATTCCACCATGTTGAAACGTATTGTTGTAATACTGTACAAAATGATTGTAGTTGTTTGGATATACAAAGAAATCAGAATCTTTTGCAAAAACAAACTCCGAAGAAATATTTGATTTAGGCAAGAAGGCATCTTGTGGATTTTTCACTTGAAAAACGTCCTTTTCTCTGTAGGACATGTTTCGTCCATTCTTGTACCTTAAATTCGTGTTAACGCTTTTATCTCCTTGAACTTTAACTGGATTCGTAACGCGCACTGTTCCGTGATCGGTCGTGATGATTAGTTTACGACCAGATTCAGCAATTTTCTTCACGATATCGTGCAACGGTGAATGCTCAAACCAAGAAACAGTCAACGAACGGTAAGCCGATTCATCATCTGCCAACTCTCGAATCATTTCCATTTCCGTGCGCGCATGCGAAAGCATATCTACAAAGTTGTACACGATACAGTTCAATTTATTGTCCAGTAATTGACTAAAGTTGTCTGCTAATTTCTTTCCTGCAGCGTGATTGGTAATCTTATTGTAAGACCATTTTATCTTTCTCCCCAAACGCTCTAAATTCTTTTCAAGTAATTCCGCCTCGAACAAATTTTTCCCACCTTCGTCTTCATCGTTTTTCCAATACTCAGGATGTTTTTTCTGAATTTCTGATGGCATCAATCCTGCAAAAAATGCATTTCTAGCGTATTGTGTAGCTGTTGGAAGAATTGAATAAATTATTTCTTCATTTTTAATGGTAAAGTATTTAGAGAAAGTTGGGGTCAACATGCACCATTGGTCGTAACGAAGGTTGTCAATCACCACAACGAACACATCTTTGTGGTCCAAAAACGGATTGATTTTATTCTTCATTAGTGTATGAATCATTTGTGGTGCTTCATCCACTTCATTCAACCAGTCCAAATAATTATTTTCAATAAATTTAGAAAACTGTGTATTCGCTTCTTTCTTTTGCATGGTCAACACTTCTTGCATTCCCTGCTCTTCAATGTCTCCTAATTTCAATTCCCAATACACCAATTGTTTGTAAACATCCATCCATTCGTCTTTGTCCAAACGACTGTTTAGTTGCATTCCCAATTGTCCAAATTCCTTTTGATAACCTGTATTGGTGGTTTGAGAAACCAATTTCCCTGAATCCAAATTCTTCTTAATTGTCAACAAGATTTGGTTAGGATTTACAGGTTTAATCAAGTAATCAGCAATATTACTTCCAATTGCCTCTTCCATGATGTATTCCTCTTCGCTTTTGGTAATCATAACGACAGGCACATACGGTTTAGCCTTTTTAATTTTGACCAATGCGTCTAAACCAGAGATCCCTGGCATATTTTCATCGAGAAAAATAATATCAAAATCCTCTTCCGCATTTTTATCAACCGCTGTCGATCCATTGTTTACGGGAACAACTTCGTATCCTTTCGATTCAAGAAATAAAATATGTGGTTTTAAAAGATCAATTTCATCATCGGCCCAAAGGATTCTTATTTGCATGTGCGTTATATTTTATAAATTTGGCATTGAGTTTTAAAATTAGACAATTGCAACCGAACACCAACATGATTAATAATAAAAAGAAAATATTTAACGACCCGGTGTACGGATTTATTTCAATTCCGCAAGAAATAATCTTTGATGTTATTGAGCATCCTTACTTTCAACGACTTCGAAGAATCAAACAATTAGGGCTAACGCACTTGGTTTATCCAGGAGCATTACATACACGATTTCACCATGTCTTAGGTGCAATGCATTTGATGTCAAAAGCAGTTGCAACAATTCGAAGAAAAGGACATGAAATAACTGCAGAAGAGGAACAAGGCGTTTTATTGGCTATTCTTTTACACGACATTGGTCACGGGCCGTTCAGTCATGCCTTAGAACACGACATCGTTATTGGTGTTAGTCACGAAGAAATATCTGGCTTTTTTATCGATCAATTAAGTAAAGAGTTTGATGGAGAATTAGACATTGCTTTAGAGATTTTCAGTAACAACTATCCAAAAAAATTCTTGCATCAATTGGTTTCGAGTCAATTGGACATGGACAGAATGGATTACTTGAACCGTGATAGTTTTTATACCGGCGTGAGTGAAGGGATTATTGGCAGCGACCGAATCATTGAAATGATGGACGTAAAAGACGGAAACCTTGTATTGGAAGAGAAAGCAGTTTATTCAATTGAAAAATTCTTGGTGGCTCGACGATTGATGTATTGGCAAGTTTATATGCACAAAACAGTTGTTGCCGCAGAATTCATGCTAATTCACATTCTTCGAAGAGCAAAACACTTGATACAGAATGGAGAACGCTTATTTGGAAGTCCTGCGTTGCTGTACTTCATGGAGAATAATGTCACTTTGAATGATTTTAAAACAAACCCTACGGTATTAGAGAACTTTGCAAAATTGGACGACTTTGATATACTTGGTGCGATAAAAGTGTGGCAAGAGAATGATGATAAAGTTTTGTCTGAATTATCTAAGCGATTGGTTGGACGGAAATTATTCAAAATTGAAGTATCAAAAAAATCATTCTCAACGCAACGAATTGCCGAAATCAAGAAAAAAGTACAGCTTGCCTTAGGCATAAACGAGAGTGAAGTAGAACATTTTGTTCATTCAGATATCTTAACGAATAATGCTTACAACGAAACCAAAGAGAATATCAATTTGGTAATGAAATCTGGCGAAATTGTAGATGTTAGTCTTGCTTCTGACAATTTGAATATTTCGGCATTGTCAAAACCCGTAGAAAAATTCTTCTTGAGTTACCCAAAGATATAATCTACTGTCTTGCTAATTTTCCTGCTTTCCAGTCTTGAATTAACTTCGCCCATGAGTAAGGATTAAACAAGTTATTTGCCGGCAATTGATTTTGCGTATACAACTTCGTCGCTGCTAATTGCTGCGATGCTCCATAACTCAGCGATGCATCACCTTCTAGTCGTGCAGCAACAAATGCTAAACTTTCACCACTCAATTCACGTTGCGCTCTTCTCAAAGCGTCATCATAAGGACGCATATCAACGAAGGCACGCGCGAAATCTTCCCGTGAAGGCCAAGGATAAACAACAACTTCCGGTAAATTCAAAGTATCCTTTTCTATCATGTGAATAATAGAATAACGCTTTTCTGTCAATGTATCTGGTACAATATAAGTTGAATTTTTGTATCCGAAAAAGGAAAAAAGCAAGGTATCACCAGGAACTGCAACCATAGAGAAATAACCATAATAATCAGCAATTACACCTCTGCGCTGGGTTTTGTCAAAAATCGTTGTATAAGCCAATGGATCTAATGATTCCCCTGAAATAACAACACCTGACAATTGAATCAACGAGGAATCGGTAGCAATTCTTTTTTCTTGACTATAGCAGAAAAACATTTGAAAGCAGAGTAATATTCCCAGGGTGAACTTCATGATAATCCTTTTTTGGTAACAAGTGTAACCAATATAATCATTTTTAACCATTTTTTTTGAATTCTTTAACAAAATAGTTATCGCCCGTTCCTATGGCTATTTGACAAATTATTATTACTTTTGCAAGAATTTATTTCTAAAAAATAGGTTCAAATTATGTCTCTTTCGAATAATCTCAATCAAGTTAAAGAAGGTCTTACATTCGATGATGTGTTGTTAGTCCCAGCATACTCTCATGTTCTGCCAAAAGATGTCGTATTAACGAGTAAATTAACTCGAAACATTGAAGTAAAAACGCCTATCGTTTCTTCTGCAATGGATACAGTTACAGAATCTAGTTTGGCAATTGCAATTGCACAGCAAGGAGGAATTGGTGTTATTCATAAGAATATGTCAATTGAAGCACAAGCGCTACAAGTGCGAAAAGTAAAACGTTCTGAAAGTGGAATGATTTTAGATCCTGTAACGCTTTTAGAAACAGCAATGGTTTCTGACGCATTGTATTTGATGAAAGAGAATAAAATTGGAGGGATTCCTGTAATCGATGAAAATCGTAAACTGAAAGGAATCGTTACCAATAGAGATTTACGTTTCGAGAAAAACAAAAACAGACCTATTATTGAAGTAATGACTTCAGAAAACATTATTACAACAAAAGAAAACACGAATCTAGCTACAGCTGAAGAAATTCTTCAAGAAAAAAAAATTGAAAAATTACCAGTAGTAAACAATGAGAATGTACTTATTGGACTGATCACATTCAGAGATATTATAAAAGTAAAAGAACATCCAAACTCATGTAAAGACCATTATGGTCGTTTACGTGTTGCAGCAGCTGTTGGAGTTACAAATGATACTATCGAACGCGTTACTGCGCTTGTAGAATCAGGAGTGGATGCAATCGTTATTGATACTGCTCACGGTCACACAGAAGGTGTTGTTGTGAAGTTGAAAGAAGTAAAAGCAAAATTTCCTGAGCTTGATGTTATCGTTGGTAATGTTGCAACTGCGGAAGCTGCTAAGTTTCTTGTAGAAGCAGGTGCTGATGCAGTAAAAGTAGGGATTGGACCTGGTTCAATTTGTACTACGCGTATCATTGCTGGTGTTGGTGTACCTCAACTATCTGCTATAAATGATGTTGCAATTGCATTAGAAGGAACAGGAGTTCCAGTGATTGCGGATGGCGGAATTCGCTATACGGGAGATATTGTAAAAGCAATTGCTGCCGGAGCAGACACTATAATGGTTGGCTCAATGTTTGCAGGAGTGGAAGAATCTCCAGGTGAAACAATCATTTATCAAGGAAGAAAATTTAAAACATACAGAGGAATGGGATCGTTGGAAGCGATGCAACAAGGTTCAAAAGACCGTTACTTCCAAGATGCTGAAGACGATGTAAAAAAACTAGTACCGGAAGGGATTTCTGGACGTGTGCCATTTAAAGGAAAACTCGACGAAGTAATGTATCAAATTATCGGTGGATTAAGAGCTGGAATGGGATATTGTGGAGCTGCAAGCATTGAAAATCTTAAAGGTGCCAAGTTTGTAAGAATAACAAGTGCTGGCGTACACGAAAGTCATCCACACGACGTTACTATAACACGTGAAGCACCAAACTATAGTATTAAATAGAATAAATTAATAAAGTATATTTGACTTTTAATAAAAAAAATAACCATGAGAAATATAACACTAATAGTAATTTCATTTTTATTCAGTATCTGTTTATCTGCTCAGGCAGATCCAACTATAATGACGGTTGATACCAAAAAGATTACTCAATCTGAATTTTTACAAATTTATTTAAAAAACAATCCAAACCCCAAATACGACAAAGCATCGTTGGACGAATACATGGAATTGTTTACAAAGTTTAAATTAAAAGTAGCGGAAGCAGAAGCTTTAGGTTACGATACAATTCCTAAATTGGTAAAGGAATTGAACGGTTACAAAAGTCAGTTGGCGCTTCCTTACTTGGTTGATTCAGCAAAAAACGAATCCTTGATCAAGGAAGCTTACGACAGAACAAAAAATGAAATCAAGGCATCTCATATTCTAATCAAGTTAAATCCCAATGCGTCACCTGAAGATACGCTTGCAGCATTCAACAAGATTATGCAATTGAAAAAACGCATTGAAAACGGTGAAGATTTCGCAACGGTAGCAATGGGTCAAAAAGGTTCAGAAGATCCTTCTGTTGCAAGTAACGGTGGTAACTTAGGATATTTTACAGCTTTTCAAATGGTCTACCCGTTCGAAGACGCGGCATTTAAAACACCAATTGGAAAACTTTCAAATCCATTTAGAACTCGCTTTGGCTACCACGTTATAAAGGTGATGGATCAACGAGCATCACGCGGAACGATTACAACAGCACACATTATGGTTTCAGTGCCAAAAACAGCTGCTGAAGATGTTGTTGAAGCTGGTGAAACTAAAATCAATGAAATTTACGAACTTCTTGAAAATGGAGGAAACTTCGAAGGGTTGGTAGAGAAATATTCTGATGATCCTTCAACAAATAAAGTGAAAGGTGTTTTACCTGCATTTGGAACTGGAGCGACTACGCGTATGGTTTCTGAGTTTGAAGAAGCTGCATTTGAATTGAAAAACGATGGTGATTATAGCAATATTGTTCGCACAGACTATGGCTACCATATTATCAAACGAATTTCTTTAACTCCTGTTGCTTCATTCGATGAAATGAAAAGCACAATAGAAGCGAAGGTTACCAAAGACGAGCGTTCGAAATCGACGCAAGATTCATTTGTAACGAAATTGAAAAAAGAATACAAATACGTGGATAAAACTAAGAAAACGTTAGGTTGGTTCGTTGATCATATTGATTCTAATTACTACAAAGGAGGAATGGATATTTCTTCTTTAAAAACGAATAACGCACTATTTGTTTTAGACGGGACAGAATTCAAACAACTAGATTTCGCCAAATACATGTTAGCACAAGGTAGACGTTCTCAAAAGGAAGCTCCTAAAACTGTAGTTGATAAACAATATAAAATTTGGGAAAAACAAACAATTCTTGATTACGAAGAATCGAAATTGGTGAACAAATATCCTGCTTACAAAGCTTTAACAACGGAATATCACGACGGAATATTACTGTATGAAATTATGTCTGACAAAGTATGGAATAAAGCAATGAAAGACACGACAGGATTAAAGGAATTCTACGAAGCAAACAAAGCAAATTACCAATGGGGAACAAGAATCAGCGGAGTTATTTACGAGTGTAATTCAGCTAAAGTTGCTGACGATGTCTACAAATTAGCGGAAATTGATACGATGCGTCCATCAAAAATTACACGTCAAATCAATCAAGAATCTGAATTGAATGTGAGAGACAAAGACGGTAAATTTGAAATTGAAAAAATAAGTTACTTGAATGGACGCACATTCACTGCTGGTTTAAATCAGCCTTATGAAGTAGACGGTAAATTTTACGTGATTAAAGTAGACGAGAATTTAAATGCAATGCAAAAGGAATTTAGCGAAGCAAAAGGATCTATCACTTCTGATTACCAAACTTATTTAGAAAAAGAATGGCTTAAGGAATTAAGAGTAAAACATCCAATTACAATCAACTCAGAAGCCTTGTATTCAGTTGGGAAGTAATTCAAAACCATATTATTTGCAGGCTGGCATTCTTGTCAGCCTGTTTTGTTTGATTCTACTGACAAACTGTGCGGAGGACAACAAAGTGATTGCTTCTGTGAATGAAGTTGAACTTACAGAAGATGATGCCTTTGTTTTAATGCGCCATGCAGGATTAAACATCGACAGTCTTTCAGAAAAGAACCTCTTTGTCGACCAATGGATCGAAAATGAAGTTTTTAAAGCTGAAATGAAAGAATTGTATCCAGACCAATGGAAACTAATTCAATTAAGGTCTTCCTCCTACTTTGGTGATTTGGCAAAATTCTACCTTGAAGAGAATGAATTAAAGAAGAAATTGGATACAATTGTTTCCACACAAGAAATTACAGAATATTACGATTCACACAAAGATGAGTTCATTTTACATGATTATATTGTGAAAGCGATGTACTTAAAAATACCGAATGGAGTTGACTTTAAAGCCAAGAAAATAGAGCAAAAGTACTTGTTAAAAAATGATAAAGATGTCATTGAAGTCAATTCTTATGCTAAACTTTATGCAGTGAATTTTTATTACAACGATTCGGCTTGGGTGTATTTTAATGATTTAACAAAGGATATTCCCATCACAAAATACAACACCGATAACATCATTTTAAATAGAACAAAGACTTATTTTTCAGACGATGAATACACGTACTTTTTAAATATTATTGATTTTAAATTGAAAGATGAAGCTCCTCCAGTGGACTTTCTTCAAAACGAAATAAAAAGTATTATCGTAGCCAACAGGTTACAATTATTAAAAGAAATAAATGAATCGAAATTGATTCAACGAATAAAAAAGAACTATGAAATTAATCGTAACATTTAGCCTCCTTCTTATTTCAACTTTTGCTGCTAACGCGCAAGAAACAATTGACAAAATTGTGGCACAAATTGGTGATAAGATCATATTAAAATCAGATATCGAAGGTCAAAAATTACAGGCTACGCAAGCAGGAATGGAGGTCACTTCAGAAATGGATTGCCAAGTAATTGAAGAGTTGATGTTCCAATTTCTTTTAGTGAATCAAGCCAAACTGGACAGTATTGACGTAAGTGATGCGCAAGTTGATGCAGAAATGGAAAACCGATTACGTATGATTGAAAATCAAATTGGAAGTCGTCAAAAGATGGAAGAATTTTACGGTAAATCTGCGACTCAAATTAAGAAGGAATTTCGACCAATCATTAAAGATCAGTTGTTAGCGCAGGAGATGGAACGTCAGATTACCTCTGAAGTATCTGTTACACCTAGAGATGTGAAAGCCTTTTTCAATACAATTCCAATGGACAGTATCCCGCTAATTAACTCGCAGTTGAGTTTTCAGCAAATCGTGCTATATCCAGCAATTACAAATGCGGATAAAACCAGGTCGAAAAACTTATTGGGTGAAATTAGAGACAATATTATAAAAGACGGAAAATCATTTGCAACTCAAGCAAGAATTCATTCCATGGATCCAGGATCTGCAAAGTTAGGTGGAGAAATTGCTGGTACACGAGGAATGATGGTTCCGCAATTCGAAGCAGCAGTTTTTGAATTACATGTTGGCGATGTTTCTGAAATTTTTGAAACGACTTACGGATTTCATATTTTAAAACTATTGGAAAGAAAAGGAGACGATTACAAATGTCAACACATTTTAATTATTCCAGAATTCGCAAACAATGCCTTGGAAGGAGCTGCGCTTCGATTGGACAGCTGTTATAACGATTTGAAAAGCGGAAAAATCACTTGGAATGAAGCTGTATTGAAATATTCAAACGATGAAGCGACAATGCAAAACCGTGGAATTATTACCAATCCAATTACAGGTGAGCAAACATGGGACATGGAAGACTTGAATGAAGTCGATCAACAAATCTACTTGTTAACTGACCGTATGGAAAAAGGAGATGTTTCGCAACCGAATTTGTATTCTAACTTGTACGAAAGAAAACAAGGTGTGCGAATTGTACGATTAATGAATAGAACAGCTCCACACAAGGCCAATCTGGAAGATGATTACTCCTTGATACAACGCGCAGCTGAAAGCGATAAAAAACAAAAAACAATCAACGCTTGGATTACTTCGAAAATAAGCAATGCCTACGTTCGTATTGAAAAGGAATACCAAAATTGCGAATTCAAAAACAATTGGTTGAAACAATAAATGTATATTTAAGCGTTAAAAATTATTTGAAGTATGTCAGACAAAGAAAAAATTGATGCATTTGTAAAGCATTATGCTGAATTAAAGAATGAAATCCACAAAGTAATCGTTGGACAAGACGATGTTGTGGATCAAGTTTTAATTTCTATTTTTTCTAAAGGACATTGCTTACTTGTTGGTGTTCCTGGATTGGCAAAAACATTATTGGTAAACACGATCGCCGATTGTTTAGGTTTAAACTTTAACCGTATTCAATTTACACCAGATTTAATGCCTTCTGATATTGTTGGTTCAGAAATTTTAGATGACACTCGTAATTTCAAGTTTTTGAAAGGACCATTGTTCTCTAACATTGTATTGGCCGATGAGATTAACCGTACACCTCCTAAAACGCAATCTGCTTTATTAGAGGCAATGCAAGAAAAAAGAGTTACAGCAGCAGGTACAACCTACCAATTGCCTAATCCCTTCTTTGTATTAGCAACTCAAAATCCAATTGAACAAGAAGGTACTTATCCCCTTCCTGAAGCACAGTTGGACAGATTTATGTTCAATGTTTGGGTAGATTATCCTACTTACAATGAAGAAGTAGCAATCGTTAAAGCAACAACTACTGACAACAACATCAAACTGAATCAAATTTTGAACGCTGAGCAAATCATCGAGTACCAAGATTTAATTCGTCGTATTCCAGTTGCAGATAATGTATTGGAATATGCAGTGAAGTTAGTTGGTAAAACAAGAATTGGAACAGAAACAGCACCAAAAGTAACGCAAGAATTTATTACATGGGGAGCTGGACCAAGAGCTTCACAGTATTTGGTTGTTGGGGCAAAATGTCACGCTGCTATGAAAGGGAAATATTCTCCAGACATTGAAGACGTGAAAGCTGTTGCAAAACCAATTTTGAGACATCGTATTGTGAAAAATTACCGCGCTGAAGCTGAAGGTTACACAATGGATAGAATCATTGAGGAATTGATCTAATTTCTTTCGATTACAATTTCAAGGATCTTTTATTCTGAAAAGTTATTCTCGGAAAGAATATCTGATTGCACAGATTTATTTCTATTTTAGGATGTGAGTGAATTTGCGAAATTGCGTTTAGCTCGTTAATAGCAGTAAAAAAACTTGAGAAATCTTTTGCTTATTCAAGTAAAGAGTAGAGTTGGTAATCTTATATATCTCGCAATCAAAATAAATAATTACGGGTACAGATTCATTCTCCTCTTTCTATTGTGAATCGCCCAAAAAGTACTTCTCCATTATAATGACCTGGTAATTGATTAATAAATACAATTTGTCCTTCACTTTAAAACCTAGATGTGAGCAATACTTTATTGTTAGATGGGTTTATTAATACTGAAGTTCCCGTATACACACTATTTGGAATTGCCTGAGTTTTCCGGAGAGCAAGTTAAACTAATGTCCTAATGTGATTTAATTTTTTGATTCCATGTATCGGCCAAATTGACTTTTGTTTATTTGCGCTATGGATTCTACGCATATTATACCACCCCTCGATATACTAGAAAAGATCCATTTCAGCTTCATTTCTAGACAAGTAAGCCATTTGGTATACACGTTCCACCTTTAGCGTTTTAAAAAGCTATCAGCCAAAGCGTTATCCCAACAATTCCTTTTTATGTAAATACTTTGAGTAATTAATCAAATTCCTAAACACTTTATTCCAAAGTAACTACTTACCTTTTTTGTGTCAAGGTTAGATAAACGATAGCCGTTTGAATTATTCGTAAACTCTTTTCCTAATGGGCTTTTATTTAATAAAAGCCTACATATTTCTTAATGAGACTTAACTCGAAAAAACATTGCTCCTCATCGACCAAAAAATCGACATAATTAAAATAAGCATTTTGATCTTTAAGCACAGGCAATTGCAAAGTGGCGTCAATGTTTTGAGAAAAAGAAATTAAGCTGTTATAAATACACAGAAGTAATACGATTCATATTATTAAGTTTTAAAGTTTGTGGGTTAAATACACATTATGTGAAAAGTAATAAATACGTCTAGCATAGGTTACCTAAAACCAATTACGCAACCAACCTAATCGCTTTTGCATATCCTAACCCTGTGTAAAAACAATATTTTCAATAAAAAATTACAATACCCCATCTATTAATCGTAATATTGCAATGTATTAATAAACATAGGAAATGGGATTGGTCAAAACAGAAATATTTGATGAGCTTCAAAACGAAATTGCTTTGTATGCAAAAGTATTTGGACATCCAGCAAGAGTCGCAATTTTACAACAACTTTTCAAAATAGACGCATGTTATTGCGGTGATTTAGTTTCCGAAATTGGATTAGCACAACCAACAATATCACAACATTTGAAAGAACTCAAGCTTTTAGGACTGATTAAAGGAAACGTGGAAGGAACAAGTGTGTGTTATTGCATCCATACTGAAAACTGGGCCAAAATGAAAGATACGATGTGGCAATTCCTCAACCAAGACATTTCTAAAAAAGAGGATTGTTGCTAATTTCATTCATAGATATTCAATTCCAACAAGCAGTTAAATGATAAACACCAAAACAATGTTATTGCCACAAATTGAAACAACCATCAATTCACTAACTCTTGAAAACATTACAAACGAGCGCAAAGCAGTTTTACAGCCGTTGATTGACTTTATTCAATCGAAAGTAGATAATGCTTTGGAAGTTCGCATTAACTTCATTTGCACGCACAATTCAAGAAGAAGCCATTTGTCACAAATTTGGGCGCAAACAATGGCCAACTGCTTCAACATCAAAAACGTTTTTTGTTATTCGGGCGGAACTGAAGCAACCGCGCTTTTTCCAATGATTGCAGAAACTTTGCAGAACGAAGGCTTTCAGTTTAACGAAATTTCTAAAGGTGAAAATCCTGTTTACAGTATTAAATACGCAGAAAACGCTCATCCAATTATTGGGTTTTCTAAACTGTTAGAAGACAACTTCAACCCCAAATCAGAGTTTGCAGCAATTATGACATGTGATTCTGCAAATGAATCATGTCCCTTTGTTCCAGGTGCAGAGAAGCGAATTCCTGTCACCTTTGAAGACCCAAAAGCGTTCGACAACACGCCACAACAAGCCGAAAAATACGGCGAAAGAAGTTTGCAAATCGCAAGCGAAATGTTCTATGTTTTCTCACAAATCAACGCTTAAAAATGGCAACTAAAAAACTAAGTTTTCTCGATAAAAATCTAACGTGGTGGATCTTTGTAGCCATGGCACTTGGTGTGGGAATTGGGTATTTCTTTCCAACTTTCCCAAGCATCATCAATACATTCAATAGTGGAACAACAAATATTCCTATTGCAATTGGCCTCATTTTAATGATGTATCCTCCCTTGGCTAAGGTAAATTATGCGCTGTTACCCAAAGTGTTTCGAAACACAAAGATCCTTTCCATTTCCTTAATTCTAAACTGGATTGTCGGACCAATATTAATGTTTGTTTTGGCTATCACATTTTTGCGTGATTATCCAGAATACATGGTTGGACTAATACTAATTGGTTTGGCACGATGCATTGCCATGGTATTGGTTTGGAATGATCTTGCAGAAGGTAGCGCAGAATACGGTGCTGGACTTGTTGCCTTGAACAGTATTTTTCAAGTGTTTGCCTACAGTTTTTATGCTTGGCTTTTTATCACCGTACTTCCGCCCTACTTTGGATTTGAAGGTGCAATTGTAGACATCTCAATTGGAACAATCGCAGAAAGTGTCGCGATTTACTTGGGATTACCTTTCCTTATGGGAATTTTAAGTAGACTGATACTCGTAAAACTAAAAAGTGAAGAATGGTACACAAAGAAATTCATTCCAACCATTTCACCATTAACGTTGATTGCCCTTTTATTTACAATTCTTGTGATGTTCTCATTGAAAGGAGAATTAATTGTTCAAATTCCAATGGATGTTGTAATTATTGCCATTCCTTTGTTGATCTACTTTACGCTCATGTTTGTCATCGGGTTTTTTGTTACCAAAGCATCTGGAGCCGAATACGACAAAACTGCAGCCGTAGCTTTCACAGCTGCGGGGAATAATTTTGAATTAGCGATTGCAGTTGCCATTGCGGTGTTTGGATTGAATTCTGGACAGGCATTCGCAGGAGTCATTGGGCCTTTGGTTGAAGTTCCGGCATTGATTCTATTGGTGCGTGTTTCCTTTTGGTTGAAGAAAAAATATTATGCATCATGAAAGTATATGATGTCATAATAATCGGAGGTGAACAAGCTGGATTGTTCGCTAAAGTTTACACTATTAAAAATTAAACCAATTTTACCAAAACCAATTTTATCAGTTATTAAACGATTTAGCAAGAATCAACTCCTTTAATCGTCTGATTATCCAAATTTTAATTGTTACCTGCGATTGGTACGCTAGAATAAATTCCCTAATTTTGCAGTACAAACTGTTAATTTCACCCACTACTGTATGAAAAAGTTATTATTCGTAACATTCTTTTTGGCGCTATTTTCAACTGCCTACTGCCAAGATTTCAGTTATTCATTTGAAGGCCAGTTGGACCAATCGTCCATTAACAAGTTGGAGCAAAATTGTGCGAACATGGTTTCAGTACAATCAACTAAAGTGAAATACAAGGAAGATTCTCAGAAAGGAGAAATCATGATCTTTTTAGTAATAAGAGAAAATCAACGTGCTGAAGCGGATAACCAATTCAATGCTACCGATATTAAAAAAATAATTATTGATTCTGGTCTTACTCCAGGTGAATTCAGACAATTAAAGAACTAACCGTACGACTATGAAATATCTAATCACTACCCTACTTGCACTATCTTACTCGTTGAATTTATTTGCACAACAGGCAGATAACTGTTCGGCAGCAACAGTCTTATCCGTAACTGCCAATTGTTCATCTCCAGCAGCTGGAACAACAACTGGAGCAACTCAATCGATTGCCGGTTGTGTTGGCACAGCAGACGACGATGTCTGGTATCAATTTGTTGCAACCGCAACCTCGCATCAAATAGTCGTTCAGCCAAATGCAGGTATGGATCCTGTGGTTCAATTGTTTTCTGGAGCTTGTGCTACCTTAGTTTCGCTGGTTTGTAAAGACAATACTTTTGCAGGAGAAGCTGAAATCATCAACTATAATGGATTATCTATCGGTCAAACCTATAGAATTCGTGTTTACGACTATTTCGCGGGTTCTGGAACAGGGAATTTCACCATTTGTGTAACAAATCCGCCTCCCGCTCCTAGTAACGACGTCTGTGGTGGTGCAATTGCATTGAATGTAAATTCATCTTGTTCATTTACTTTTGCAACAACTGACGGAGCTTCACAATCGCTTGTTGGTTGTTCAGGAACGGCAGATGATGATGTTTGGTTCAGCTTTGTTGCTAGCAACTCTCTTCAAAATATAAACGTTACTCCAATTGATAATTTAGATTTAGTTTTCCAAGTGTATTCTGGTACATGCGGGACATTAAATTCAATTAGCTGTATAGATAACACCTTCACAAGTCAAGCAGAACAATCGAATATTGTTGGACTGGTAGCAGGACAAACGTACTTTGTTCGAGTTTACGACTATTACCAAGGAACCACTGGAGATTTCCAAATATGCATCACAGGAACTGCAACAGCAGCGCCAACAAACGATAATCCATGTAATGCTATTCAATTACCTACCGTAACTTCCACTTGTCAATATGGTTTTTATACAACAAACGGAGCTACGACTACAGTTGGACCTCCCACTCCTAGTGCTTGTGTAGGTGGAAACGCTCCACAACAAGGAGGCTTCCAATCAGGAACTCAGGATGTTTGGTTTGCTGTAACTGTTCCTTCATCAGGAAATGTTGATATTACCTCTTATCCAAATGGAGGATCTGGCTATATAACAGATGGTGTTATGGCGCTGTATTCAGGAACTTGTAGTAGTTTGACTCAAATTGCCTGCTCGGACGATAATAACTACCCTGGTAGTTCGAATGACTTATTACCTTTTATATCTGCTTCAGGACTTACTGCTGGATCGACCGTTTACGTTCGTTACTGGGATTGGGGATTAGGCGGAGGAAACTTTGGTATTTGTGCATCAACTGTAACAAATGATAATTGTGCCAACGCATTATATATCTGTGACATTAATGGATATAGTGCATCAACCAGCGCTTCTTATACACCAGACCGTCCAGGTAATATGCACGGGAACAATGAAACTCAAGCAGGTGTAAATTTAACGGATGGTATAAATTCTGGTGGTATCTTCGGTCAAGGTGGGCCTTGGGGAACTGGTTCACCTTTGTTTGATGTAAATATAGAGAATAACAGTTGGATAAAATTCACAGCTTCTGCTATAACTGCAACGCTGAACGTTAGCATTTACGATTGTTGGGTAGGAAATTATCCAAGTGGTGGAATTCAAATGCAAATCTTTGAGGGTACTAACTGCACTAGTTTTGTGCCTGTTTCTAATTTCGAAGAAAGCAGTACTGGTTTTATCATAACAGCAAACAACTTGACAGTTGGAAGTGATTACTACTTAATGATTGATGGTTTTGGAGGTGATATTTGCAACTACACCATTACCGCAGAATCTGGTGTTCAGTTTCCAAACATCGCGGCGGTTGCGCCAATATGTGAAGGTGAATCTGTTGTATTAACTGCACCTTTGGGAGCTACTTCTTACGAATGGCAACACAACGGTGCAACCACTCAATCTGTCACTGTTACACCATCTACTACTCAAACATATTATTGTGAAGTGACAGGTTTGTGCGATTATAAACAAACATTAGAAGCTACAGTTCAAGTAAAACAAAACCCAACAGTTAATATAAACAACGCACCTTCAATTGCAATTTGTATTGGAAGTTCAACGAATATCACAGCAACTGGTGCGACATCATACGTTTGGAGCACCACCCAAACTGGTTCAACGATTTCAGTTTCGCCGACAACTAACACAACTTATAACGTAACGGGAACAACAAACGGCTGCACCGACGATGCAACGGTTAACATCATTATGAATTCAAATCCGACACTTTCTGTGAATCCAACAGCAACTGATTCAGATTGTGGAGGAAGCAACGGTTCCTTTATTGGAGCTATTGGAAGCGGAGTTCCTGCAATTTCTTATACTTGGACAAATAGTGGTGGAGCAACGATTGGTTCATCGGCAAATCTTTCTGGAATTCCAGCAGGAGTTTACTATTTAGAAGTTGAAGATGGAAATGGATGTACTTCTGATTTTGGTGGATTTAGCATTTCAAATCCTGGAGCTCCTGTAGCTCCTACTCTTTCTGCAGATGACATTGCACCTTGTTTGAATGGTTCTTCTCAAATTGCAATAACGAACATAGATGGCTCTGCAACTTATGCGTGGTCTGGACCTGGAGGATTCAGTTCTACAGCGACTAGTGTAACTCTAAATAATGTAACAGCTGCTAATGTTGGAAACTATTGTGTTTCTGCAACAGTTGCAGGATGCACAGGGCCAACGGCTTGTCAAAATATTAGTATTTCACCTGCACCAGTTGTAAATATCACTGCAGCAGGTAATGATTCTACAATTTGCTTGAACGAAGACTTTTCAATTACTGCAAGTGGCGCTGCTACATATTCTTGGACAGGACCAAATAGCTTTAATGCTTCTGGAGCAAATCAAACTGTTTCAAATGTTACAAACGCAAGCGCTGGTTATTATGTTGTCACTGGAACTGATGCAAGCGGCTGCACTGCAAAAGACTCTATTGAAATAAGTATTCTTGCACTGCCAAATTTAACGTTAAATACAAATGGTTTAAACGACACGTATTGCTTGAACAGTCTAGCGAACATAAATGCATCCGGAGCAACGACTTATAGTTGGACAGGTCCAAATGGTTATACTGGAAACGGCAGTTCCATTAACATCATCAATGTTGGAGCAACAAATGTTGGCTACTACACTGCAATTGGAACAGACGCTAACGGATGTTTTGCTGCAGATAGTGTACTTTTGATTTTAGCGGCAGATCCATCAGTGAGTGCACCAAGCGACACAACGCTTTGTCCTGGTGATCCATTGACATTATGGGCGATGGGCGGAACATCTTACACTTGGGAAGGACCAAACAACTTTACTTCAGATCAACAAAACCCGTTTGTATCAACTAGTGTTGATTTTGTAAATCAAGGTGAATATTCTGTTACTGTTGTTGATGCAAATGGTTGTGTTGGCTCAACTTCTTCATATGTAACTGTTACAAACAATGGTGATTGTTTGTTTATTCCAAATCTAGTTACTCCTAACTTAGATGGATTAAACGATACATGGGAGATTAATGGAATTGAAAAATACCTCAACGCTGAAGTTGAAATATACAACCGCTGGGGAAATTTAATTTACTCAGTTTCTCCTTATAACAGTCCTTGGAATGCAACAGTAAACAAAGGTGCAACGATAGACGGAAAAGACGGAAAAGTCCCAGTAGGAACTTATTTCTACATCATCAACCTGAATGAAGGAGATTATCCTCCGTTCAAAGGGTATTTAGAAGTTGAATATTAATCGATAGAGTTATGAAAATTAAATTTACACTTATCCTCTTCTTTGTCGTTTTTGCGAAACAACTGAATGCTCAGCAAGACGAGCAAATGTCAATGTACTTGTACAATAAATTGTACATCAATCCTGCTTATGCTGGAAGTCGTGATGTATTGAGCGCAGTCGCTGTGGCACGTTTTCAATGGGTTGATTTCAAAGGAGCTCCGAAAACACAATGGTTCAGTATTCACGCACCACTTTTGCAAAAGTCACTTGGAGTTGGAGCACATTTAGTCAACGATCAAATTGGAAGTCGAACTAGAACTTCTTTATTTGGAGATTTAAGTGGAAGTATTGCTTTAAATAAGAAAAGAACTCGATTGGCCGCTGGAATTTCGTTAGGTGCTGATTTCTTGGGCTACGATTTTTCAAGTCTGAACGTCAACGACCAAGAAGATGCCATTTATACAACGCGTCTTAACGAAACCAAGTTCAATATGGGAGCTGGATTGTATTATTATGGCGATAAATTCTACGTTAGCGCCTCCTCTCCTCGATTATTGGAAGCGAAACCAAACAATTTTGATACGATTTTAAGTAAATTAAATTCACGTCACTATTTCCTTTCTGGTGGTTATGTATTCACATTAAACAGTATGTTGAAGTTACAACCAGCTGCATTGATTAAATACACCCCAAACACACCAATTACGGCTGATGTTAATTTATCATTGCTTATCCATGACTTTCTTGTTACTGGAGTATCTTACAGATTCAATGAATCAATGGCTATCAATTTAATTTACAACATTAAAAATACAGTAAGCATTGGTTACATGTACGACTTTCCGATCAACGGACTTCGTACCTATCAAACTGGATCGCATGAAATATTCTTGCGCTACGATTTCAAACCAAAAAAATCTGTTTTCACATCACCTCGTTACTTCTAATTCTCCTATGAAATACTTCATCATTTTCCTGTTCGCTGGAATCGGGTTTACATTAAACGCTCAATTAAAGCAGAAATTAGCGGATCAACATTACGATCGTTTTGAATACTCAAAATGTGTCATGATGTTTGATGAATTAGCTGAAAAATGCTTGAAAAACAAGAAATCTTGCAATTGGGATAATGTTCGAAAAGCAGCTTATACACATTACAATCTTTTTGAAATGCAAGCTTCGCTGAAGTACTTTGGGGCAATGGAAAAACAAAACAGCGCAACCGAAGTTGATAGAATTGCATTCATCAAGGCATTGCGCTATTCGGGAAAATACGACCAAAGTATTTCATTGTCCCAAAAAAGCGGTCAACAATTTCCGTCTAATGCTTTTTTCAAACGATTGAATGACTCGAAAAACAACTTCAATTCACTTTTTAAAGATTCGGCTTATTACACCATCAACTCCTTGTATCTCAATTCTGGTAAAGGTGATTTTGGACCAGCGTACTTCAATAATTCGTTGGTGTACACATCGAAATCTAAGAATACAGGCTTTTTAAACCCGACTTACGGTTGGGATGACGATTACTATTTGAATATCCTCCAAGCCGAGAAGGAAACAGATTCGACTTTTGAGAATCCAAAATTGTTAAAGCACAATTTCATTTCTAGAGCGCACGATGGTCCCGTTAGTTTTAACCACGCTGGAACAGAAATGGTAATTACCAAAAATACCCTTGGTAAGCGCAAAGGAAAGCCAGTAATTGTGCTATCTCTCTACATTTCAAAATTGGTAAATGGAGAATGGTCGGATTTAGTGCCATTTGAACACAATAATACAGCTTTCAACGTTGGACATGCCGTATTTGCGGAAAACGCTCAAAAATTGTATTTCGTATCCGATGATCCAGCTGGATTAGGAGGAACTGATATATATGTTTCAAAACGATTGGGTGACAATTGGACGAAACCAGAAAATCTAGGAGCAGCTATCAATACGGAACAGAATGAAATGTTTCCGTTTGTCAGCGATGGCGTGATTTATTTCGCATCCAATGGACATTATGGACTCGGTGGATTAGACATCTTCGAAATGCGCTTAGAGAACGGTAAAATGAGGAATTTAGGAGCACCAATTAATTCGTCTTCGGATGATTTTGCTTACATCAGCGATAGTACTGGATTGGAAGGATATTTTTCAACGAACCGTGATGGAAATATTGACAACATCTTTGGATTTACTAAAAAAGAAGTGTTGATCGATGTAATTGTTCAGGTATTTGAAAAGTACAAAGTGAATGAGATTGTTCCAAGTCAACCCATTAAACTGAAGAACGAAGTTACTGGCGAAGAAGAAGAGTATTTTTCGGATAAAGATGGAAACTTGCACATTCAAGTTCGAGAAAATGAGAAATACACCTTCTCTTCCAAAAAGGAAGAATTTAGGTTAAAGGAGCCTGTTTCATTGCAAGTAACTAGCGCAACACAAGACACAACCTACAAAGTTGAATTGATTCTGCTGCCTACGAGAATTACAATCGCCTTGCGTATAATTGCGAAAGACACGCGACTTCCTATTAATGAGGCGACGGCAATTGTGACCAGTCTTGAAACAAATTCAGACACTACTTTGGTGACAAATAAACAAGGATTAGTTACCTTGAATGTCGATCGAAACAAGAGCTACAATACCTTTGCTACTAAAAAGGGATTCCTTGATGCCGAAAAGATATTTAGTACGACGAGCGAAGACGGTAAAATCATAGAATTAGAATTGGCATTAACACCAATTAAAAAAGGAGAGAAATTTAAATTGGAGAATATCTTCTATGATTTGAACAAATCTACCTTGCGTGAAGAAAGCATGGCTTCTTTGGACAAACTGGCCGATTTCATTCTTAAAAATGATTTAAGAATTGAATTGAGTGCCCATACAGATTCACGTGGTAGTGCAACCTACAATCAAAAATTATCTCAAGCTCGAGCTCAAAGTTGCGTTGATTACTTACTTAAAAAAGGGCTGAAATCGGTGAACATCAGAGCTAAGGGTTATGGTGAATCACAACTGATGAATAAATGTAAGGATGGAGTAACTTGCGATGAGGAGTTGCACCAAGAAAACAGACGTACTGAGGTTAAGATTTTGGAGATTAATTGACCTGTTTTCGTATTTGGGTTTCCAATAATAGAAAATAATTAAATAACAAAACTGTCAACTGTTGACAGAAAATCATTTAAATTTGTAATCTCTTTTAAGAGAAGTAATTACATATTTCTCTTCTCTGATTTATTAATGAAACAATTAAACTCTATTTATGCGCCTTTTAGCTTCAGCTTTTATATTAATTTGCATTTCAAATGCTAGTTATTCACAAAACTCTTCTTCTATAGGAACGTTTCAATTAATGACAACGAATCCAAAAGCCCAAGAGATTTTCACCACCGATATTATTCCAATAATTGAAGGTAACAGACAGGATGATGCTGTAAAAATTCTAAAAATTAATGAATTCACATGGGTTCGCATATTGTCATTCAATACAATTAACGATGCTTCTTTTACCCCTTTATCGGATGAAATAATAGTTGTTGATCCGAATTTCATGCTCGACAATACAACAGATAACACTTCTAATCACTAAACTATGAAGTTTCAATTAAATAAAATAGTAGGCTTAATAGTCTTTGCTCTATTAGTAACAGCACATGCTTTTGCACAGCCTCCAAATAATGTTTGTAGTGGTGCGTTGGCCACAACGGCTAACGGAACTTGCTACGGACCTGGGCTGCCTCAAACGACTACTGTTGGCGCTACAGATAACTGGATAGGAACCGTTGGTTGTGCAGGAAATAACAATGATGTGTGGTTTTCTTTTGTTGCCACAACTTCTCAGCTGAATATTAACATTACATCTGGAACAATCGGTGGAAACCTTGAGTTTGTTCTCGCTCAATCTACCGCTCCTCCTTGTGGAGGTTTAACGCTTGGTGGCGGGGGGGGGACAGCTTGTGGCGCTTCTCCTTTAACGGCTACTTTCAATGGAATCCAAATAGGACAAACCTATTATTATACCATTAGTAGTACAGGTGCCGCGGGTACGTTTACTTCGTGCTTAACGAGCACAGTTCCTGCACCTGTTGCTGGTCAAGATTGCTCAGCAGCAGCTATTTTGTGCGATGCATCTGGTTTCTCTCAGGGGACTTCATCTGCCGGTCTTGGTGCTCAAGAGGTAACAACAGCAAACTCGTGCTGGGGATCTGGTGGTGAACGACAATCAAAGTGGTTTAAGTTTACAATTGGGTGTTCAGGAATCTTAGAATTTATAGTTACTCCAAACACGAATAGCAATGATTATGATTGGGGCTTGTGGGATGTGACGTCTGACTTAACTTGTGGGTCAAAAGGAAACACAATAGCTTGTAACTGGAGTGGATGCCCTGGTGCCACAGGATTAAGTAGTTGTCCCGCATCAGAAACGGGAGCAAACAACACCAACGGTAACGGACCTGGTGGATGCGGTGGAACATATCAGGCAGTTAATGCGCCGATAAATGTAACTGCAGGAAACACGTATGCACTATTGGTCGATAACTTTACAACATCAAACGCTGGTTTCTCCCTTGCATTTGGTGGAGCTTGCGGTGGCGGAACTGCCGTTATTGGACCAGATGCAAGATTCACTGGTTCATTAGATGCTTCATGTTTCACATTTACAGGATTAAAGACATGTCCAACTGCGAATTCAACTTATTTATGGAATTATGGCGATGGATCTACTTCAACTGGAGCTAACGGATCTCACACTTATACTACTGATGGTGCTTATACTATCACCTATTCAGTTACAGACGCCTTGGGATGTGTGACTACAACTTCTCAAACTTTAAATGTTGGATGCATATTATTACCAGTTGAGCTTGTTAATTTCACTTCCGAATCAATCAACAATGAATTTGTTGAATTGACGTGGACTACAGTATCAGAAGATAACAATGATTATTTTACAATTGAACGAAGTAAAGATGGTCAAGTTTTTGAGTTTTTAGCAAATGTAGATGGAGCAGGCACTTCTATTGAAGTACAAAATTATACTAGCAAAGATAGAGCGCCTTTCACAGGAGTATCATACTACAGATTGAAACAAACAGATTTTGATGGTAAATGGAGCTATTCTAACATGGTTTCCGTTTCACTTGAATCATCGTTTGGTAATATTTCTATAATTCCGAATCCAGTAAAAGGAAAAAGTATCGTCTCTTTTGAAACTTCGAAAAGGAAAAATATTGAAGTTTTAATAAAAGATCTTGCAGGAAAAACGATATCTGCTAAAAACCATTTTCCTTCAGAAGGACAGAATATTGTAAATCTTGAAACAGAGAAGTTGAGTAATGGAATGTACTTACTTATTTTGAATAATGGTGAGGAAACAAGCACTGTTAAATTTATAGTGGAATAATAAAATTAACTTATTGTTGGTAGCTTGAAAGTGAAGAGATGATTAATTAACATTTCTTCACTTTTTTTTATGCACGCTTTTCTAGTTTTCAAAGGTCCTAAAAGAAAAATGTATCCATGAAAAATATTTTCTTTCTATTTGTTATCGGAATATCATTGGTTAATCTGTGGTGAAAAAGTGAAGCTAAACTTCATATTCCAAAAGTGGTTAAATATTTCTTTGAGTTTATATGCCTGAAAAATGTCCTTAAATTGATCCAATAATTCATCTCTTTCTAATTCTTTGGCAAAGGTCAAATTGTTTTTTAAAAAGGTGGAATAGCTGCTAAATTTAGGACTATTTTTCTAAGCCGCTTTTTAATTTTGTTTCTCAGTTTTAGTTCCATTTCTAGTGGGCTCAAATATCCCAATGTAGAGTGTCATCTTTTCGAAATTGTATTATTACTGATTGCTCTTTGACGCGAACATCTAAATCGATTTATTTCTTCCAAACGCTTTTTAGTGTGCTTCGAACTAACACCAGAGTTCACACGTTTTCTCCAAAGTTTAAAACTGGAGGACTTTAGTTCTTTTCTCATTATTTTAATGACCTCAGATTCTGAGAGTTCAAACTGGAAAGTAATTGCTTCGAAAGGAGTTCTATCCTCCCAAGCCATTTCAATGATTCTATTTAAACTGCGCTCATCCATGTTTTTCTTCAAAAACTCCGTACTTCATCTCCAAAGCCTTAAATCGATAATCAAAAATTTCTTTCAACTTTTTTCTAATCACTAATGAATTCATGATTGCGCCTAAAATTCCAAAAGGCGGCTGGTAAGTCACAATATCTCGCATTAGTACTCCGCCTTCAATTTCCTCTACAAAGTGCTGATGATGCCATAATTTATATGGTCCAACACGCTGTTCATCTATAAAAAATTTCTTGTTATGCACTTGCGTGATTTCTGTCATCCAGTTGGTTGTAATTCCTAACAATGGGCTAACTTTATAAGTAATGATCAATCCTGGATACATTTTCTCAGGCGAATCTTTCGAAGTAATGTCAAATCCCATGTAATCTGGAGTGATTTCCTTTAAATTCTTGGGCGTTGAAATGAACTCCCAAATTTCGTCGAGGGAACAGTTCACTTTTTGAGATTTGTGAATTTGATAAAATGCCATTAGCCTACTATTTCTTGAATTCGATCTGCAATAACTTGGGCTTCTGCGACTTTTTTGTCACTCGCTTTTCGGTCTATCGAAGAAAGTTCATATGCTTCTTTCATCAATTTAGCATAGAGTAAATTCAGCTTTTCGAGTTCCGTTTTTTTCTTAAAGAGTTTAAACATAATTTACATTTTTATTGACGACATTCCGCCGTCAATATGAATAATTTGTCCCGTCATCCATTTAGATTTCTCACTAAGCAGAAACACAGCTAGTTCAGCGCTGTCATCTGCCGTTCCGATTTGTTTCATCGGATGTCGATCAGCATTGGCTTTTCGTTTTTCCTCGGAACTCAGTAATTGCTCTGCTAGTGGCGTGTCTGTTAAAGATGGTGCAATGCAGTTTACTCGAATCGCTGGAGCAAACTCCGCAGCAAGCGACTTTGTTAAACCTTCGATAGCTCCTTTTGACATTGCTACTTGAGAATGAAAGTTGAAGCCTTGTTGCACTGCAACAGTTGAAAATAATACAACAGAAGCATTCTTCGCCGCTGTCAAGTTGGGCAAAATTGCTTGAATTGTATTCATGGCGCCGATAACTTGCAATTTAAAATCATCGATTACGCCTTGTTCTGTCAACCGCTTAAACGGTTTTAGCATAATCGCTCCGGGACAATAAACAAATCCATGAATTTCATCAGGAATATCGTAATCCGCTAAGTTATCAATCATCGCATTGTAATGGAAAAATTGAACATTATCGCTATTTTGAGCAGCATTGCTGAAATACGTCGCAAGTACTTTGTCGTCGCTACTTTCGGACAGTTTAGCGACAATCGAAGCGCCAATTCCTGATGATCCACCAATGATTAAATAATTTCTCATCTCAAGTAATTAAACAATTCTTCTTTCTTTGATTTATTTTCAAATTCTCCACCGTAAAATGAACTCACGGTTGATGAATTCACATCTTGAATACCTCTCGAGGACACGCACAAATGCTCCGCATCCATTATTACTGCAACACTGTCCGTTTCTAAAATCCGCTGAAGGTGTTTTCCAATTTGAACGGTAAGTCGCTCCTGGACCTGCGGGCGCTTCGCGTAAAATTGAGCAATACGATTCAGTTTTGAAAGACCAATCACTTTACCGCTCGAAATGTATGCAATGTGGGCTTTCCCAATAATCGGAACGAAATGATGTTCACAACTAGAATAAAGGGTAATATTCTTCTCAACAAGCATTTCATTGTAAGCATACTTGTTGTCAAAAAGCGCAATTTTTGGCTCATTTTCAGGATTGAGTCCCGAGAAGATTTCTTCTACGTACATTTTAGCAACTCTGGCTGGAGTTCCTTTCAAAGAGTCGTCCGTAAGATCTAATCCGAGTGTATACATGATAGCTCGGAAATGCTTTTCTATTTCTCGTTTTTTCTGTTCGTCAGAAAGATCAAATGCTCCCTTCCGCATTGGAGTATCAATGCTCGTCATGACATGTTGATCACCGAATTCATGTGGATCAATCAATTCAATATAATCTTGATGCCGTATTTCTGTATCTTCATGCTGGATATTCAGCGAAATTCCGTTCAGTTTCATAAATTCTAATTGTTAATTCAAGACCTTCAGGAAGGTCATTTAGTATATTATCGTACACAACACGTGCAATATTTTCAGCTGTTGGATTAACTGATTTAAAATCATCTACATCCAAATTGAGGTTTTTGTGATCGTATTTATCCAAAACATTTTTCTTAATTAAATCCTTTAGAATTTTTACATCCATCACGTATCCTGTCTCTGAATCAACTTCACCAACAACTTTCACTTCCAGATCGTAATTGTGCCCGTGAAAATTAGGATTATTGCACTTCCCGAATACCTCCTTATTCATTTCCTCCGACCAATTTGGATTGTTAAGTCGATGCGCTGAGTTAAAGTGCTCTTTACGAATGATTGCCGTTTTCAAATTAATTCTGTTTAATTATTCAACTATAAAGTTAAACAAATGTTTGTAAATTGTTTAATAATTATGATTTTTTATTAAACAATTTATTGGCCAACCTTTTTGGAAAGTCATTTCTAAAAAATAAGAGCAATAGCTTTTAGCACAAAAAGATGCTCAACCAATGCTTTCGCGGTTTTAGAAAATGAAGGTGTTTATAATATTGATACTGCCAATTATTAAATGTCCACCCTTTTCTATTTCTGTGTATCATTTTTATTCCAATGGTAGTTCCAATTAAGGGTAATTAGCGGTACGATTAAAACTATTCAATAAATTAGCACGCTAAAATAAGGTCACCTTATGCTGGTACATCAACCAATCCTCTCAATAAAAGACGTTCATTTCGATGAAACGAAGCGATTTCTTATTTATTAATGCCTAGCTCTACATCCACATTCCTGATGCATAAAACTATTGGATTCTTCGTGCCAAGGAAATGCTTGATTGTAATTATTGTTCTCCCAGAAGAACGGAGTTCGTTCGCTGGGTTCATTTCCTAATTCATTCATCGTTTCAGTGTCGTACAATCTTCCATTCATCATTGTGTAAATAATTGTGTTCGAGTTTTGAATATCATCCAATGGGTTTTTATTCATGATCACAAGGTCAGCTAATTTCCCTTTTTCCAAGGAACCAATATCTTTGCTCATCCCAATGTAATCAGCTCCGTTCAATGTTGCAGCTCGCAGTGCCTCCATATTCGTCATTCCACCTTGTTGCAAACTCCACAATTCCCAATGTGCACCTAATCCTTGCAATTGCCCGTGAGCTCCTAAATTCACTTTAACACCAGCATCTGCCAATTGCTTAACAGATTTCGAAACAAGGATATGCCCGTTCTCGTATTCTTCTTGGGGCGCCATTGTTCTATGTCTCGAACGAGAATCAATTATTGACCTTGGATGGAACTTCAACAACTTTTCGTTTTCCCATACATTTGTGTTTTGGTACCAGTAATATTCGGCATTCAATCCACCATAATTTACAATCAGTGTTGGTGTATAACCAGTATGACTTGCTCCCCAAAATGTAGTAATGTCTTTATAAACAGGTGCTGTAGGAATATTATGTTCAATTCCCGTATGTCCGTCTGCAATCATTGACATGTTAGTAAAGAACGTTGAGCCTCCTTCCGGAACAACAAAAATTCCTTCCTCTTTTGCCGCCTGAATGATTTGTTGTCTTTGCTCACGTCGTGGTTGGTTGTAACTCTTTACTGAAAGCGCCCCGAATGCTTTTGTTCTTCGGATGGCAGAACGCGCGTCGTCAATATTGTTTACGACGGCCTTGAAATCTCCATCTGCACCGTATAGTATAAATCCAGTAGAGAATAATCTTGGACCGACCATCTCCCCGCTTTTGATCAATTCTGAAAGTGCAAAAACCGTTTCCGTATGTGCTGATGGATCGTGCGCTGTTGTGACTCCGAATGCAAGATTAGCGTAAAATGGCCAATGCTTTTGCGTCGACAAACCGTATCTAAACGCTCCAATATGTGCATGTGCATCAACCATTCCCGGCATAATCGTTTTTCCAGATAGATCGTACACTTTTGCCCCAGAAGGAATCGCAATTTCTTCCGTTGCTCCGATGGATTCAATTCTATTTTCTTTGATAATAATTGTTCCATTTTCAATCACTTTATCCCCTTCCATTGTAATAATTCTAGCCCCTTTCAAAGCAATTACTCCAGATGGTTTATCGGTTTTGGTAACTAAATTAATTTTCACTCCTACTGAATCCATTGCTGGAATAGAGTCTGGTGAATTTGGTAGAAACGTGAAACGGTCTTCAATTTTGTTTGTGTAATATTCTTCCCCTAACGTCCAATGAATTTTATCGCTGTTTTTCGACCAATGCATATTGATTCCAGCATCTCTGGCCAATTGACTAACCGGAACTGCACTTGTATTGTTATCAATGTCTAATGTTTGTCCTGTTGGTGGAATTGGAGCAAGGTATACTTTATGTAGCAACGAAAACGCTACCCATTTGTTATCAGGACTTGGTACTAATCTGTTTGCATACTTCGATTTAATGTGAGTCAATTCATCTTTTCCATTCAAATCAACACTTTTTAATTCCTTCGTTAAGGATCCAAAATAAGAACCGCCAGTTTGAAATAAGATTCTATTTCCTTTTTCGTTGAAAATTGGAAATTCTCCAAAATCACCGATGAAGGTAGATTTACCTCCAGATGCATTCATGTAATAAATACCTGGAGATTTCGTGTAAGTAAATCCTTGGTCATCATTTCCACCTTCTTTAATATAAACGATTTTAGTACCATCGGAAGAGTAACTTGGGGTTCTATAAATTCCTTTTTCAGATGTTAATTTTGTTGGATTCCCTCCTGCAATTGAAATTTTGTTCAATGCTCCCAATTCGATGTCATTCCAGGAAACGTAGATGATTGTTGCTCCATCTGGAGAAAAACTCGGTTCAAATTCAAAGTCCGCTCCTTTCGTCAATCGAGCTGGTACACCATTCGGAAGTAACTTTTTCCATAAATAACCAACAGCATTAAAAACAACGGTTTTTTCATCTGGAGATGTTACCAAATGACGAATTACGCGTGTTGTAAATTCCTCTGGAGATGCATCATTTTCGAATTCTAATGCCTTTGCAATTTTCACCTCAACGTCAGCAGAAAAAGGAATTTCTGTCACTTTCAATGAAGCGACGTTAATTGTATTAATTTTTCCACCTGACCAAAAAACGATGTTCTCATTGTTCGACCAATCGAAATTTGGGTAAACACCAAATACAGCCCAAGCTTCTTGTTGGTCTTTATTTAGGCTCTCGTATAATGGATACTCCTGTCCGGTTTTTAAATCGTGAATAAACAGAACCGTTTTTGTTCTTACACGCTTTACAAAAGCTAATTTCTGACCATCTGGGGAAATCTGAGGGCGCGCTGCTCCGCCTGGTCCGCCGGTAATCGTAGTTATTTCTCCTGTAGCAAACTCATAGCGTTGAATGACATAAATTTGTTTGTTTGGATCTTTATTGTACTGAAAATATCCGCCTGGATACATGTCCTCAGAATAATATAAATATTTACCATCTGCAGAAATACAAGGTTCGTTTACATCTTGTTGATCATTTTTGCGCTCTGTCAGTTGCATTCCACTTCCACCAGTTTTGTGGTACATCCACATTTCACCAGCCCCAAGAGAGCGACCTGATGTGAAATGTTTACGCGCAATGAAGTAGTTCCCATCGGCCGTCCAAACAGCATTGTTCAATAATCTAAAGTCTTCTTTGGTGATTTGTTTTGGTTCGGAACCGTCTGCATTCATCACCCAAATATTATCTGCACCACCGGCGTCACTTGTAAATGAAATTTGCTTACCGTCTGGACTAAATCTCGGTTGAACTTCAAAAGGAATTCCTATTCTCAATGGTGTCGCTTTCCCGCCTGCCATTGGAATACTATAAATATCTCCGAGCATATCGAAGACGATGCTTTTACCATCAGGGCTGACATCCAAATTCATCCATGTTCCTTCGTCCGTGGTAAACTTGAGTTCTTCGTAATCCCATTCACCTGGAGGATTTGCGACATCCCATTTTTTTTCGTCTTGAGCGAAAGATCCAGAAATTAGAAGAATAAAAAAAGAAAGTATACTTAGCGACTTCAACATAAAATAGATTTTGAAGGCCTAAGTTAAGACTATATTTAAAAAAACCCATGTGGTGGGTTAACTGAAGCTTCAGGTAACACGTTTAGGATTGCTGAAATGTTCTGTAATCCACTGTTAGATAAATCTTGTCTATTCGAAAATAGTGCGGCCCGCCATCGTATCTCTGAGTCTTTCCTTAAGGTAAAATTTTAAGCTTCAAATTGTCCACATGGGTCCTTCTTGCGAAGTTGACTGTAAACCAATCGTATTGGTACGAGTCATAAATCGAAGATAGAGAATTAATTCTAAACATTCAATAATTTTTCACACAAAAACATTAAATTCGCCTCATAAGTCAATGCATCTATGATTGTTTTCGCCAAAAAGGTACTTTTTAAAATCTTGAGTCAAAAAGCGTATTTAAAAACACTACACCGTGGTTTTTATTTTTTGTACTCGCTTGGTTTACTGAAAAAAGACGAGCGATTTAAGTTCCACTACATGGTAAAAGACATTATAGAGCCAACAGATACGGTGGTTGATATTGGTGCAAATTTGGGTTATTTTTCTAAAACATTTTCACGACTTGCATCTAAAGGAAAACTCGTTTCAATCGAGCCGATAAAACCGTTTTTTGAGGTGCTTAACTACTTCATTGGAAGTAAATCAAACGTAACGATTCACAATTGCGCGTTGGGAAATGAAGAAGGTATAATAACAATGGTTATGCCTGAGTCGAACGGAATGATTCGCACTGGATTGCCTCATATTGCATCGTCTGAAGAAGAAAAACAAGCACATAAAACGCACGACGTTGCCTTATTGAAAGGCAGCAAATTACTTGGTGCGTTGGATAAAATCGATTACATCAAGTGTGATATTGAAGGGTATGAAGTTGTTGTATTTAAAGAATTCAAATCAGTAATTGAAAAACAGTTGCCTATCGCTCAAATTGAAATTGGTCCAGAAAATGAGAAAGAAATGATTGCTTATTTCGTTGAACTAGGTTATATCCAATATGGAATTGCCAATTTTAAAATCGTGAAGGAAAACACTGGCTATCAAATCGAACAAGGAGATTTCTTATTCGTTCACAGTTCAAAAGCAACTTCATTTGAAGAAAAAATGAAAGCCAAAGGAAAGTTTTAATCCTTTCTCGCAGTCATTGATAGATTTTCAAGTCCTTTAATATGAACGTCTCTTTGTGGGAAAGGAATTACCATTTTGTTATCGTTCAGTTTCTTATAAACCTGACGTCTTAAATCCGACTTAATAGTATTAATCGTGAACATTTCAGAGGACCAAAAAATCAATTCAAAATCAAGTGAAGAGTCTCCGAAATTTGTGAAACGCACAAAACTTTGTGGCTTTTTCATAACGTCTTTATTTTCGTTCAACACTTCTTGCAAAAGTGAAATAGCCTTTTCTACGTCAGTTCCATAAGCCAAGCCAACATTGATTTCAAATCGGATATTTTCCTCATCGTGTGACCAATTCACGACTTGATCAGTTATAAATCTAGAATTTGGAATAATTATCTTTACATCTTCTCGTGTTACTAATTCAGACGATCTCAAATTGATATCGACTACCCTACCAATTACCCCATCAGCCTCAATGATATCTCCAACTTTCATTGTCCCTTCAAAAAGCAAAAATAAGCCAGAAACTAAGTCTTTGAAAATATTTTGAAGTCCAAGTCCCAAACCAATTAACAAGGCAGAAGAACCAATTAAGATTGCAGTAATTTGAAATCCAATTGCCTGTAGAACAAAAATTGTACTAACAATCCATACAAAGTACTTGGTCAGCAGGTATATTGACATTCTGCTTTTATCGTCAATTTTATCCTTGAAAATTCGAGGTCTCAGAATAACACGTTTTAGAAACATTAAGCCCAAAACTGTTCCGACAATAATTGCACAGGCAATCAATAAATTACCTGTCAGAAGTTCAAACTTACCGAACTTAAATATCTCGTATTCAAAAAACTCTTTCCATGTCATAGTCCAAATATCACTATTATTCACCAATCGCCAACGACGTAGACTTAAAAAATTATTATATTAGCGTCCACAACAAAAATTGACATGGCAAATACATCAGATATAAAAAACGGATTGTGTATCAATCACAACGGAAAATTAGCTCAAATAATTGAGTTTCAACACGTAAAACCTGGGAAAGGACCTGCATTTGTACGTACGAAAATGCGCCAAATTGAGTCTGGAAAAGTATTGGATTTTACATTTTCTGCTGGACACAAAATTGAAATAGTCCGAATTGAAAATAGAGAATATCAATATTTATATAAAGAGGGAGATTCTTATGTTTTTATGAACAATGAGACATTTGAACAAGTGAACATTCCAGCTTCTATGGTTGATAAGCCTTTGTTTTTAGAGGAAGGAATGATTTGTAACATCCTTTTCCACGCTGAAGAAGAAATGCCTATTGTACTTGAACTACCAATGTATATTATATCTGAAGTAACATATACCGAACCTGGCGTAAAAGGAGATACTGCAACAAACTCAATGAAGCCTGCGACAATTGCAACTGGAGCAGAAGTGCGTGTTCCTTTGTTTATTGACAATGGTGAAGTAATTAAAGTAGATACAAGAACTGGTGTTTACGTTGAACGCGTAAAATAACATCCTAACATATTTTAACTAAAAGGAAGCAAGTTGCTTCCTTTTTTTTGTGCTTTATTGTACCTTTGAGCCATGAATGATGAGTTTATAAATCCTATAGATCCCGATAAAATAACTGAGAACCCAAGTTCTTTGGAGTATCCGCATCATGCGGGTAGTGCTTTAGTTAAACCAGAAGACAAAGGAAAGATAAAAGGTCGTGCTTTATCGGCGATGGAATTCCAAACGGATATGCAGTTAGATCAAATCTATCAGCAGATGCAATTATTGGCAGAACAAGCGAAGAAATTGAACAACAGAAAAGACATTTCAGAAATGATTTACCAAGCTGAAATGCGCTTCGAACCGTTGATCAATCACATTTATCACTTATACAAAAAAGAAGATAGCACATATCTACTTTCGCTCATTGCACCAAATCAGTGGGGAAGATCTAAGAAATCTTTTGATTTTCTAGCGACTGTTCGATTACTCGCTGATCACACGTGGGATGTATTGGAAGGAGGAGGACTGGATAACGCTAAATAAATATAAATTCAATGGAACCAGAATCGAATAATGCAGTGATACGAGCAGCATCGGCATTTTTCATCATTGGATTTATACTCTTACTCATCTATCTTGGAAGTGACATTTTATTTCCTCTAATCATGGCTTTATTGTTTGCCATATTACTTCGTCCCATTTCCAAATTTTTTAATGAAAAATTAAAACTTCCAAATATTATTGCAATTGGGCTGACAGTTCTTTTAGCCCTTTTTGTAATGTCCGGTGTAGTATTATTTATGAGTCAGCAAATTGCTGAATTCATGAATGATTTGCCTTCAATTAAACAGAATTTAAATCAAAATGTTTGGCACGTCCAAAATTGGATTTATTCTAAATTTGGAATGACTATATCCGAACAAAAAACATACATCGATAGTACGATGTCAGAAGTAGATGTTATTTCACCTTCTTCCGTAAATACAATTACCAATGGAGTTATGTATATGATATTGATTCCAATTTACACATTTTTAATACTCAACTATCGATCGTTACTGCTTGGATTTTTTCTTAAGCTTGTTGCCAAAAAAGACATTGAAAACTTACAAGAAATTGTTACCAAAATTAAATCTGTTGTACGAAGTTATATAATAGGACTGCTTATTGAAGTGGTAATTGTTGCTTCATTGACATCCCTAGGATTGTGGATAATTGGAGTGCCGTATTTCATCTTTTTAGGAGTATTAACGGCTTTTCTAAATCTCATTCCCTACATTGGAATTATGGCAGCATGCACAATCAGTTCGTTTATTGCCATTTCAGGTTCCACGGATCCAAGTTTAATAGTAGCTGTAGTTGCCGTTAATGTTATTGTACAATTTATCGACAACAACATACTTATTCCAATGGTTGTAGGCTCAAAAGTCAGTGTCAATGCATTGACTTCTATGGTTGGAGTAATTGTTGGAGGTTCTCTTGCTGGAATTTCAGGAATGTTTTTGGCGATTCCAATGATTGCAATTTTAAAGGTTATTTTCGATCACTCACCAACACTAAAACCTTATGGATATCTAATGGGAGATACAGTGCCTAAATCCTTAGATTGGAATAAAATTCGACTGCCTGTTTTTTACTCAAAAAGCAAAGACTCAGTGGATAATAAGCAAGAAGAATAATATCATTTCACAAACTCTTTTTAATAATAACGCCGTTATCCCAATCATCCCTTAAGTTTTACCGCTCGTAATTCTTTATTTAAAAATTGGTTACGTTTGATTACATTTAATCAATCAAAACTTTTACGATTTGAGCAACACTATTCTAGAAATAAAAGGATTATCCAAAAAATACCGAAAGGTAAAGGCATTGGATCAACTGAACTTAACCGTTGAAAAAGGAATGATTTTCGGAATTCTCGGTCCAAACGGAAGCGGTAAAACAACAACTTTAGGGATACTACTTGGTGTAATTAACGCATCTGGAGGAAACTTTTCATGGTTCGGAAATGGAGAGAAAAATGTCAATCGTAAACGAATTGGCGCGTTGTTGGAAACACCAAACTTCTATCCTTACCTCAGTGCAGAAAAAAATCTACGCATTGTAGCGCGCATAAAAAATCTTTCAAACGTTGAAGAACGCATAGAAAAAGTATTGCAGTCTGTTAACTTATTTGAACGAAAAACCTCAAAATTCAAGACCTTTTCTTTGGGCATGAAACAACGACTTGCCATTGCCTCTGCTCTATTGAATGATCCAGAAGTTCTAGTTTTAGATGAGCCGACAAACGGATTGGATCCGCAAGGAATTGCAGAAATTCGTGGCTTAATTCTAGAAATAGCGAAGGAAGGAAAAACCATCATTATTGCGTCTCACCAATTGGATGAAATTGAAAAGGTTTGTACAGACGTGGTAATTTTAAAGTTTGGTGTTGCAATTCGACAAAGTGCAATTCAAGATATCATCGGAGGTGCTCGCCAAATAATAGTCGGAACAACTGATTTATCCAAAATTGAAGCTTTTTTACCTGAATTGGTAGGTGTGACTTTCAATAATAAAAAAGGTAAAGTGATTGTGCTTGATGCACATGGTGATATAAGCACCGAACAAATAAACCAGTACTTTTTCGAGAAAGGAATTGTACTTTCTGAATTAAGAGAGATCAGAAAAAGTCTTGAAGATCAATTCCTTGAAATAACGAAATAATGATACACTTACTAAAAATAGAATTTTCGAAAGTCCGATATTACGGGACTTTTTGGACCATGTTGCTCATCTATTTGGTAATGGTGCCATTGGTGTTTTTCGCCTTAAGTTCATTTGAAATACCTTTTTTCCCTGAGAAATCAGAACTGTTTGGTTTTCCAACCGTTTGGAATTATATCACTTGGACTGCAAGTTGGCTGAACCTGCTGTTAGGAGTATTAATTGTTACCATTACTTGTAATGAAATCACTTATAAAACGCAACGTCAGAATATCATTGATGGATTAAGTCGCAAGCAAATGATTTTATCAAAGTTTTATTTCTTCACCGCTTTGGCAGCATTTGTAACCTTGTACACCTTTCTGATTGGTTTTATTTTTGGATTAATTTATTCAGAATCCAGCGACGTCTTTTCCGGTTTGCATTATGTGGGAGTCTATTTCGTTCAAACGCTTGGATACTTTGCATTTGCCTTTTTGTTTGCCGTATTAGTCAAGCGTTCTGCCTTGTCAATCATTTTCTACATTTTGATCTTCATGTTCAAGTTCATTTTTGTACTCACATTAGGGGAAACTATTTCTCAATTCATGCCCATTAATGTCATTGCAGATTTAACACCTTTTCCTTTCTTCACGGCAATTTTTGAAATGGCTACCGAAAAAGACCCTAATTTTGAAGCTCCTATAATAATATCTCAATCAGTTCGGTCCTTGGTTGCACTTGGTTGGATAAGCAGCTTTATTGTACTTGGCTATTTTGTGGTGAAAAGAAGGGATTTGTAGTCTAGTATTACCTCACAAATACCCAATCGTTCTCAGTTGATTGGTTGACATCAAAGCGATAACCGTCTGTATCGAACAATTTAATTTGTTCTGGATTTGAAATGTTATTTTGAACGATGTAACGTGCCATTGAACCACGAGCGCGTTTTGCGAATACCATAATCACTTTGTAATCGCCGTTTTTGAACTCTTTGAATGTTGGTGTAATTACACGCCCTTCCAATGTCTTTTTATCCACCGCTTTATAATACTCTGTCGAAGCCAAGTTGATGGTAATACCACTTTCATTTTCAGAATTCAACTGTTCCGCAATTTTTGTTCCCCAAAACTGATATAAATTCTTTTTAGCGGGAGTTACTGCCCACTTGGTTCCCATTTCAAGTCGGTAAGGATAAATAAGGTCTAAGGGCTTTAAAACACCGTAAACGCCCGAGAGAATTCGAACTTTATCTTGTGCTATTTCCAATTCATTGGTGTTCATGGATGGAATGTCTAATCCACGGTAAACCTCACCATTAAAAGCTGCAGCAACTGGGCCATTGTTTTCATTTTTTGATAAATCGGTTGACCAATCTTGATAACGCTGGTGGTTTAACTCACCCAAGTCCTTTGATAAATGCATCATTGTTGCAATTTTTTTCGGAGAGAATTTCTTCATCTTTTGAATTAGCGACTCTGCCTCATTCATAAAAACAGGTGCAGAAAAATTAGTCGTTTCAACTGTTTTTGATAGGTCAATCGCTTTTGCTGGGGACAATAATACTTTCATTGGAATACTTTTTACAAATATACGAACGTGAATTGAATTGGGATTAATTCAGTTAAAAATAGAATGATCCGAATAACACAATCAACAATATTGCAGCGATGTTCAATAAAAATCCATACTTGGCCATTTCACTAATTTTGACTTCACCGGAAGAGAAAACAATTGCGTTTGGTGGAGTTCCAACGGGTAACATAAAGGCGCAGCTAGCAGCTAATGTAACAGGTACGCATAATTGAATAATCGAGTAATCCGATTGCAGGGCAAATTCACCAATAATTGGAATAAACACAGCTACCAGAGCCGTATTCGACATGAGCTCAGTACCGAAGGTTGCTATACCGACAACAACCAATAAAATCAAGACAATTCCGGCTGTTTTAAAACTCAAGAACATGGTCGATATTTCTGTGATAACTCCATTTGCTTCAAACATTTTTGCCAGTGCCAATCCACCTCCAAATAGAATTAAAATTCCCCACGGTAGATTGCGCGTATCCTTCCATTCCAGTAACATTTTAGACTTCTCAGAAGGTGTGATGAATAACAACATTGCTCCTAACAAAGCTGGTCCAAAGTCCTCAAAGTCAATATTTAAATAGTAGACAATTAAACTTTTAAACATCCACATTAATACCACGACAAGAAAAATGAAAAGTACTTTCAATTGACTTGTTGTCCATTTATGCTTTTCGATGTCAATGTCGATTTTCTCGTGACGCTCTTTGCCTAAAAGCATATAAAAAAATCCAAACAAGATAAATTGTAGTGCGAAACTTAGTGGAATTCCGATTTTCATCCATTGGGCAAACGTAATGTGAATATCATAGTTTTGAGCAAGAATCGATTGCATAGACCCATTTGGCGGTGAACCAACAATGGTTGCCATTCCTCCAACACTTGCTGAATAAGCAATGGATAACAACAAGAAAAGTGAAAACTTTGATTTCCCTTTTTTATTAGGAAGTGAACTTGTTATAGCCAAAGCCATTGGAAGCATCATTAAGGCAGTTGCAGTGTTCGAAATCCACATACTCAGAAGAGATGTACTCAAAATAAAACCAAGCAATAAGCGCGACTTAGAATTCCCGACCAACACAATAATTCGTTTGGCGATTTGTTTATGAACATCATGCTTTTCCAATGCCAGCGCAAGTATAAATCCACCTAAGAACAAGTAAATCGTTGTATTTCCATAGCTGCTTGCTAATCCTGCTTTATCTATTATTCCCAAAGGAACACCAAAAATAAAAGGCAGTAATGCTGTTACATAAATTGGTAGCGCTTCAAATAACCAGAAAAACACCATCAATCCTCCTAATGCAATTGAATTCCAAAACAATACATCTTCTTTTGGTGCAAGAATAATTAAAGCAAAAAAAGCCGAAAATCCAGCAAATAAGGTAGTTTGTTTCCAGAATATTTTTTCCATAGGTCAAAAAAAAGCGTAACGCTCTAAATTAATATTTTCTAATTATAACAAATGTTTAATGAGCATTTAATTTACCTTTAAATAAATTCAATTTCTCCTTTTCAACTTTCGGTGTTGGTTCTGTCTTCCTCTAAGATAGGGCCTAATTAACAGATTCAAAAGTTAACGAATGGAAGTATAAATCATGGAAATGATCACATAAAAAAAGCGTCTTCAAAAGAAGACGCTACACTTTAATTATATTTTCTTATCCCAATGCATTCAATTTCTCAACAAACTCAATTGCTTTTGTCTCGATAGTTGCAGTGATAGTTTTAAAGTCTGCTTTTTTCTTTGCTGCATGAATTTGAGAAAGGATTCCATCTTGGAAATTAGCAACTTCATCAATTAATAATTCAGTTGCTTCTGTTTTCTTTTCATCAAATAATTGCATTGTAAAACACTCTTCAACGACATCAATAACCATATCGTTTACATTTCTTTTCAAAATTCTTTTACTCGCCATAATTGAAGTTCTTATTTTTTCGTAAAATTAGCGAAACTTTAGCAATAAAAATAACTATATTATAGCTAAACGAAAATGATACATAACCTTTGAAAGGATCAAGGGTAATATGATAGTCAAATTAAAATAAATATTATATTCATGAAGATTGCAGTTCTTTCTAGAGATTCAAAATTATACTCCACAAGCAGAATAGTTGAAGCAGGCCAACAACGCGGACACGAAATGGTTGTCGTAGATCATTCCAAATGCGACATTATTATTGAACGAAGAAAACCACAAGTATTTTACAAAGGAGAAGAGTTAAATGATTTTGATGCAATTATCCCTAGAATTGGCGCGTCCATTACATTTTACGGAACAGCAGTTGTGAGGCAGTTTGAAATGATGAAAGTTTTTTCTACTATAGAATCTCAAGCATTGGTTCGTTCTAGAGATAAATTGAGAACACTTCAGATATTATCTCGCGCTGGTTTAGGATTACCAAAAACAGGATTTACAAATTATTCCAAAGACGTTGAACAATTGATTCAACAAGTTGGAGGTGCGCCATGCGTGATAAAATTACTTGAAGGAACTCAAGGTGTTGGTGTTGTTTTGGCAGAAACTCAAAAAGCTGCTGAATCTGTTTTAGAAGCATTTAACGGCCTTCAAGCAAGAGTAATCGTTCAAGAGTTCATAAAAGAAGCTGGTGGTGCTGACATTCGCGCATTTGTAGTTGACGGTGTTGTTGTTGGAGCTATGAAACGTCAAGCAAAAGAAGGCGAGTTTAGATCTAACTTGCACAGAGGTGGTTCTGCAACAATTATTGAATTGACGCCTGAAGAAGAGGAAACAGCAATCAAGGCTGCGAAAATACTAGGACTAGGAGTTGCTGGGGTTGATTTATTACAATCGAACTCTGGTCCGATGATCATGGAAGTAAACTCATCTCCAGGACTTGAAGGCATAGAACATGCGACAAACAAGGATATTGCTGGAGAAATAATTCAATACATTGAACGAAATGCTTAGTAATACACCAATAATTTGTGATACTCCTATAAAAATAGGACGTACTACAATCAACATGGAAATTGCCAAATTGCACACTCGAACAAAAATTGAAATTCCAATTATCATTGAACGAGCGAAAAAACCAGGTCCTGTATTGCTTATTACAGCTGGAATTCACGGTGATGAAGTGAACGGTGTAGAAATTGTGAGACAATTAATTACCAAAAAGTACAACAAACCTATTTCTGGCACAATTATATGTATTCCAGTTGTAAACGTATTTGGTTTTATCAATCAAACGCGTGTTTTTCCGGATGGAAGGGATTTAAATCGTTGTTTTCCTGGTTCTAAAAAAGGTTCTTTGGCAAATCGATTTGCGCATTTTTTAATGACTGAAATTGTTCCACACATTGATTATTGCATAGATTACCATACAGGAGCTGCAAGTCGTTTTAATTATTCTCAAGTACGTTACAATGGTGAAAATCCAGAATGCGAGAAACTTGCGGCTGTTTTCGGTGCTAAGTTTCAAATACGTTCTACGTTGAGAAATAATTCCTTCCGCCAAGCAGCGTCAGATGCAGGGAAAACAGTCTTAATGTTTGAAGGTGGCATGGCTTTGAATTTGGATAAAATGGTTACAAAATCTGGAATTGAAGGTGCACTTCGCGTTATGGATGCATTAAAATTTAGAGATTTTTCAGAAGAAATTGAAAAAATGAAAGTTCCAGAACCACCAATAATAATTACTCAATCGTCGTGGGTTCGGGCTAAATATTCAGGACTATATCGTTCGTATAAAAGCAATGGAGACAAAGTGATTAAGGGAGACAAGTTGGGGACAATAAGCGATCCATACGGTGATTTTGAACGCACAGTTAAAGCTCCAAAAGACGGTTACATCATTTGTACAAATCATTCTCCAATCGTAAACCAAGGAGACGCTTTAATGCACATATCGAAAGCATACGTCGGTCAAGTATAAAATAATAAAAAAAAGGATGCTAAATGAATAGCATCCTTTTTTTATGTTTAAAAACTCTTAGTTATTTCCTTCTGCCGTTTCTGGCTTAGGCAACAATACTTTTCTAGAAAGTTTGAATTTTTTAGTTTTTGGATCTTTCCCAATTACTTTAAACTTCACGACATCTCCTTCTTTACAAACGTCTTCCATTTTAGTCAAACGCTCATGAGAGAATTCAGAAATGTGAATTAAACCATCAGTTCCAGGTAAAATTTCAACAAATACTCCGTATGCTTGAAGAGATTTAATTTTCCCTTCGTATTCAGCACCCTCTTCCACTACTGGAGGGAAAGCGATTTGTTTAATCATCTTCACTGCATTCGCCATATCATCTGCATTGTTAGACATGATTTGAACTTTACCTTCACCAGTTGGCAATTCTTCAATTGTAATGTTCGTGTTCGTGTCTTTTTGCATTTGTTGGATAATCTTTCCACCAGGTCCGATAATTGCACCAATCATATCGTTAGGCACTACAAATGCTTCGATACGTGGCGTTTGTGGTTTGAAGTCTGGATTTGGAACAGCTATCGTTTCAATAATCTTGTTTAAGATATGTATACGACCTGCTTTCGCTTGGTTCAATGCTTGGATCAATACTTCGTAAGGAAGACCGTCTACTTTGATATCCATTTGACATGCAGTAATTCCTTTCGCTGTACCTGTAATTTTGAAATCCATATCTCCTAGGTGATCTTCATCTCCTAAGATGTCAGAAAGAACTGCAAATTTACCACCGTCAGCAACTAATCCCATTGCGATTCCAGAAACTGGAGCCTTAATTTGAACACCGCCGTCCATCAATGCTAAAGTACCAGCACAAACTGTTGCCATAGAAGAAGAACCATTTGATTCTAAAATCTCTGACACTAAACGAATAGTATAAGAATTGTCATCTGGAAGAACAGCTTTCAACGCTCTTAACGCCAAGTTACCATGTCCTACCTCTCTACGAGATGTTCCACGAATTGGTCGTGCCTCACCAGTTGAGAATGGAGGGAAGTTATAGTGCAACATGAAGTTCGTTGTTCCTTTTAATGTAACATCGTCAATCATTTGCTCGTCCATTTTACCACCTAAAGTTAAAGTAGTTAATGATTGAGTTTCACCTCTTGTAAATACAGCAGATCCGTGAGCAGTAGGCAAGTAATCAACTTCAGCCCAGATTGGACGAATTTCATCAAACTTACGACCATCCAAACGGATATTATCGTTTAACATAGTATCACGAACGGCTTTTTTCATTGCTTCTTTGAAGTATACAGAAATGTATTTTCCAAATTCAGCAGTTTCTTCTTCAGTTAACGTAGCAGCAAATGCTTCTTTCGCAGCTCCAAATAATTCAGCTCTTTTATCTTTAGAAGCCAATCCTTGTGAAGCAACTGATTTACATGGCTCATAACATGCAGCCATAACACGCGCACGAAATTCTTCGTTGTGATCTTCGTGACAGTATTCTCTTTTTATTTTAGACGAAGGAATTAAAGCCGCAAAATCCAATTGGAATTGACATTGTTCTTTAATTGACTCGTGAGCAACCTTAATGATCTCAACCATTTCGTCCTCAGAAATCTCTAACATCTCTCCTTCTACCATTACGATATTATCTATCGTTCCGGCAATCATACAATCTAAATCAGACTTCGCCATTTCTTCGAGCGTTGGGTTAATTACCCATTGTCCGTCTACACGACCTACTCTAACTTCTGACATTGGTCCGTTGAAAGGAATGTCAGAAACAGCGATAGCAGTCGATGCTGCAAATCCAACTAATGCATCTGGAGAATTCACTCCATCGTATGCGATTAATTGCATCATTACTTGTACTTCTGAATGATAATCGTCTGGAAATAATGGACGTAATGCTCTATCAACGATACGCATCACCAAAATTTCTCTTTCAGACGGACGAGACTCTCTTCTAAAGAATGATCCCGGAATTCTACCATCAGCAGCAAATTTCTCTTTGTAATCTACAGTTAAAGGAAGGAAATCAACTCCTTCTCTTGCATCTTTAGCAGCCACTACAGTTGCTAAAATCATTGTGTCGCCCATTCGTAACACTACGGCACCATCAGCTTGTTTAGCTAATTTTCCAGTCTCAATTGAGATCTCTTTTCCGCCTGTAATGATGGACTTTTTTGTTCCTATATTCATATTTATTTATTTACATTTTTAATGGAGTCAAGATAGAAAGAGTCCAGAAATCCCTAACGGGATTAAGACTTAGTTTCATTTCAAGTCTTGGCTCTTGACTCTTTTAGTCTTAGCTCTTATTACAAAAAAAGGACAGCCGACTAATGTCGAATGCCCCCTCTTTTCAATACTTATTTTCGTAAGATCTTAACGACGTAATCCAAGTTCTTTAACGATTGCTCTATATCTTTCGATATCTTTTGATTTCAAATAATCTAATAAGCTTCTACGCTTACCAACTAACAATTGTAACGATCTTTGAGTTCCATAATCTTTACGATTCTTTTTCAAGTGTTCTGTAAGATTAGTAATTCTAAATGTGAACAATGCTACTTGACCTTCAGCTGAACCAGTGTTTGCTTCGTTGCCACCGTGTTTTTTGAAGATATCCTTTTTAATTTCTGAATTGATATACATTCCAATATTATTTAAATAATTATTATGTAGTCGCTACCAACTTTTGGCTTAAGACGGTGCAAATATACTATTTTTTTCTTTAATACAGCTTATCAAGCTATAAAAACTAAATAAGGTAAATTAAGACCTAAACAATTTCAGCGATAACGCCAACGTTTCTTTCAAATGTGGTCGCTCAACGATATAATCCAAGAATCCGTGTTCTAAAACAAATTCTGAAGTTTGAAAACCGTCAGGCAAATCACGTCCGATTGTTTCTTTTACAACACGAGGTCCAGCAAATGCAATTAAGGCATCAGGCTCAGCGATATTGATATCCCCTAGCATTGCAAAAGAAGCTGTTACACCGCCCGTTGTTGGATCTGTTAAGAAAGAAATATACGGTTGTCCTGCTTCTGACAATTGTCCCAATTTCCCTGAAACTTTCGCCATTTGCATCAATGAGAATCCTGCTTCCATCATACGTGCTCCACCTGATTTTGAAATAATCATAAACGGGCATTTCGACTTAATAGCCTCGTCAATTGCACGAGAAATTTTCTCACCCATTACAGATCCCATTGAACCTCCAATAAATGCAAAGTCCATTGCGGCAACGATAAAATCATTACCGTCTAACTTACCTTTAGCAGTTCTAATTGCATCGTAAAGACCAGTTTTCTTCTGAGTTGCTTTAACACGATCAACGTATTTTTTAGTATCCTCAAATTTTAATGGATCTCCTGAAGTCAATTTCGTATCCAATTCTTTGTATTCACCACCGTCAAAAAGGATTTCAAAATACTCTTCTGAACCAATTTTTTCGTGGTGATTACAACGGTCACACACATAGGCATTTTTACTTAAATCGTCTGCTGAAAATATCGTCTTACAGTTCGAGCATTTCTGCCACAATCCTTCTGGAGTCTCTTTCTTCTCTTTCGTCGAAGTTGTAATTCCTTCTTTACTTCTTTTAAACCAACTCATTGTTCTTTCTTTTTACGAGATAAAATCCACGTATTAATTTCTATAAAGTGTTTACGTTATTCAAGTCTGAAAATGAACGCTCTAAACGTTTGATGAAAGTCAATTCACCTTCACGTAACCATTTACGAGGGTCGTAATATTTTTTATTCGGAATATCGGCTCCTTCAGGATTTCCGATTTGTGTTTTTAGGTATTCCATTTTCGAACCGATATAGTTCCTTGCTCCTTCTGTAAAAGCGAATTGTAAATCCGTATCAAGGTTCATTTTAATAACTCCGTAACCAATTGCCTCGCGAATCTCTTCGACTGTAGAACCAGACCCACCATGAAAAACAAAATCAACTGGATTAGTTCCTGTTTTAAATTTCTCTTGAATATAGTTTTGAGAATTCAATAAAATGGTTGGTGTCAATTGTACATTTCCAGGCTTGTATACACCGTGAACATTTCCAAATGCAGCTGCAACAGTAAATCGAGGGCTGATTTCACTCAACTCTTCATAAGCATAAGCTACTTCTTCCGGTTGTGTGTATAATTTAGAAGAATCAACGTCAGAATTATCTACACCGTCTTCTTCTCCTCCTGTTATTCCTAGCTCAATTTCTAATGTCATACCCATTTTGCTCATGCGCTCAAGGTATTTTTTACAAATTGCAATATTTTCTTCAATTGGCTCCTCAGACAAATCAATCATGTGCGAACTGTACAACGGCTTACCTGTTTCTGCGAAGAATTTTTCACTTGCATCTAATAAACCATCAATCCATGGCAACAAATTCATTGCCGCGTGATCCGTGTGTAAAATTACTACTGCACCATACATTTCTGCCAAGGCGTGAATGTGTCTAGCTCCAGAAACTGCTCCAGCAATACTTGCTTTAAAATCATCATCAATCAATCCTTTACCAGCGTAAAACTGAGCTCCACCATTCGAAAACTGAATGATAACAGGCGAATTCATCATGGAAGCTGTTTCCATTACGGCATTAACAGTACTTGTGCTTGTTACGTTAACTGCAGGAAGGGCAAAGCCTTTTTCTTTCGCATAAGCGAAAATCTTTTGAACTTCATCTCCCGTTGCAACACCAGGTCTAATTCCGTGACTCATGATTTGTTTTTTTAATTAAAGCTCACAAAGGTAATAATTTTAAAATTCGTCTACCGAATATATTTCTTCCTTTTTTAGAATTCTTTTCAGTTCATCCATTGGATTTTTTTCATTGATTTTTCTAACTTTGTAAAGTGATTGAATCAATGAATTAACCAACCTCCCTAAGTCCTACTGAACAACCTATTAACACATTAAAAATGAGCTACCTCCAAGAGTTAAATGAGAGTCAACGTGTTGCTGTAGAGAATATCCACGGAGCAACAATGGTTATTGCGGGAGCAGGATCAGGGAAAACGCGTGTACTGACCTTTCGTATTGCGTATATGATTGACCAAGGAATTGATCCATTCAACATTATGGCATTGACTTTCACCAATAAGGCGGCAAAAGAAATGACGGAGCGTATTTCAGAAATTATCGGAGGCGGTGAAGCTAAGAATGTGACAATGGGAACGTTTCACTCTGTATTCTCGCGCATTTTACGCATGAATGCAGATCGTCTTGGCTATCCAACCAACTTTACAATTTACGACACTCAAGATTCGAAAAGTCTGTTAAAAGACATCATTAAAGGATTCAGTCTAGATGACAAGGCATATAAAGTAAGTAACATTTTTGGTAGAATTTCATCTGCAAAGAACAACCTAATATCTCCCGACTCCTATGCATCAAACCCTGAAATTCAGCAAGAAGACAAGATGTCTAAGCGCCCTGAAATAGCGCGTATTTATAAATCATATGCGACACGTTGTTTTAACGCTGGAGCGATGGATTTTGATGATTTATTGTATCAAACAAATATCCTACTTCGAGATTTTCCTGAAGTATTGAGTTACTACCAGCAAAAGTTTAAGTATGTTCTGGTGGATGAGTACCAAGATACCAACTATGCGCAATACTTGATTGTAAAGAAAATTGCAGCGGTTTATGAAAACATTTGTGTTGTTGGAGACGATGCTCAAAGTATTTACTCGTTCCGTGGAGCGAACATTCAAAACATATTAAACTTTAAAAAGGATTATCCTGACTTCAAGCTTTTCAAACTTGAACAAAATTATAGAAGCACTAAAAATATTGTTGAAGCCGCAAATGGTGTAATCGCAATGAACAAGGATCAAATCAAAAAAACGGTTTGGACTGACAATATTGAAGGTGAAAAAATAAACGTCATTCGTACATTAACCGATAACGAAGAAGGTAAAACTATTATCAATAAAATTTTTGATAAAAGTCGTGGTGAAGGACTTCAGTATAGTGATTTCGCTATTCTGTATCGTACAAACCGCCAATCACGTTCATTTGAGGAATCCTTACGAAAACTAAATGTTCCTTATAAAATATACGGTGGACTTTCATTTTACCAACGAAAAGAAATCAAAGATCTTTTGGCCTACTTTCGATTGGCGGCAAATCACAACGATGAAGAAGCTTTAAAACGTGTTATTAATTATCCGAAACGAGGAATCGGGAAAACAACAATTGAAAACGTAATCATCGCGGCAAATAAATACAATGTTAGTCCTTGGGATATTGTTGCAGATTTCAATCGATTTCCAGTTGCAATAAACAGCGGAGCTAGAAATAAAATTTCTGAATTCGTAACGATGATTAAGAGTTTTACAGCTCAATTGGAAACGATGGATGCATATACATTGGCGCAAGAAATATCGAAATCATCCGGTATATTAAAAGAACTGCACACGGACAAAGACAAAGGTCCGGAAGAAGTGGAGCGTTATCAAAATATTGAAGAACTACTTTCAGGGATTAAATCCTTTGTTGAAAACCAAAGTGAGAATGAATCAAAATCGCTTTCTGAATTTATGTTGGACGTTGCTTTATTAACCGATGCAGACGAAGATAAGGGAGCAGATAAAAATCATGTTACTTTAATGACAATTCATTCGAGTAAAGGATTAGAGTTTCCACATGTTTATTTGGTTGGATTAGAAGAGAATTTATTTCCATCCCAAATGGCGCTGAATACTCGCTCTGAATTAGAAGAAGAACGACGTTTATTCTATGTTGCAATAACTCGTGCTAAAACAACATGCACACTTTCTTACGCGACTTCCCGTTTCCAATGGGGAAATCTGATTTCTTCTGAAGCGAGTCGTTTTATTTCTGAAATTGACGAAAAATTCTTGAATCATGAAAGTCCAGCACGTGGACAAGGAAGATCTCTCTCGGGAAGAGGTGCAGCTCAATTTGAGAGACCAATTTCTGGTGGATTAAATAGATCATTTACTTCAAGTTCTTTGAAGCCAATTAGCACTGTTGGTTCTGGGTCTTCAAGCAATAAAGGTTCCTCAGAAGTTGCGTTAAAAGTTGGATATAATGTGGAGCATGATCGTTTTGGAAAAGGTAAAATTACACATTTAGTTGGCTTCGGCGCAGATAAAAAGGCAACGATATTCTTCCCGCGCCATGGTTCAAAAACAGTTCTTTTGCGCTTTGCAAATTTAAAAGTTGTTGACTCAGAATAGACAAAAAGACTTCAGAAGTCAATAGTCCAGACTTGTTTTATTGATGGAATCCAAGTCTTTATTCGGTTAGGAATTTCTTGAATCTAGCAGTGCTGGCTCCGTACTTTAGAACGGATACCCAATACCAAAGTGTAACTGAGGGATAAAAGGCAAAGGCATTACTTCTTTGTAATACGGATCTCCAAAAACGGCTATTCCTTCATCGTAATAAGGTTGTCGAGATTGCCAGATCCACTGCGCTCCTTTTGGCAAAGCAGGATTCATAATCGGAATTCCTAAATCAACTCGGACAATGAAAAAATCCAAATCTAAACGCAAACCAACACCAGCTGCCACAGCGATTTCTTTGAACCAATTCGTTGATATCTGCCCTCCAGGACGGTTTACGTCTTCAAAAATGGTCCAGATATTCCCCGCATCCACGAAAATGGCACTTTTCACCAATGAACTTATTGGAAATCGAAATTCAGCCGAAGCACTAAGTCCTATATCTCCAATTTGAGTTGCAGTTCTATTTAAGTCCAAATAATATTTATACGAACCTGGCCCTAACGCTCGCGCTCTCCAACCTCTAATGTCATTGGCTCCTCCACCAAAGAAACTATAATCGTATGGGAGTGAAGTTGCAGTATTACCATAAGGTAAACCTCCTCCTATATCGACTTTAAAGTTGAGGCTTTTTTCCTTGCGCAATGGTTTCGCTAAAATTAACTCATTGTCAATTCTAGCGAATTGAGAATAACCAATTCCAAAAATTGCTTTTTGTCCATTATCTAATGTGTCTTGGTATTTTTTAAACAATGCAAAAATGTTCCCTGCAGGATCGAAAGAAGACTTGAAATAGACCTGCGCATTCCCTTTTCGATTTTCCTTTTCACGAATATTGTACTCAAATGTAAACTTCCAGTCCTGCCAAATAAACTGATTGCTGTAGGAGTTCAATAAAAATAAATCGTTCAGGCTGACTAGCTTCGATTCAAATTCTGGGCTCTTAGAAATGTTCACATATTTAATTACAGAAGCCCCAGGTATACCACTTTGAAAAATCATTGTTTTACTTGCGAAAAACTTCCAGATGTAACTCAGCTGCAATGTTCCGCGTGTAAAGTCGTCACGTCGTTGAAAGTTATAATTCGAAGAGATTACTGTTTTCGGACGTAGTTTCTTTGAGAAATTTGACATTCTCAAAGGAAAAATACCGGGAATTTCTAATGAAGCACTTGGGCCAATTTCAAAGGTATTAAAGCTTCGTCCAGCCGTTTGAATTTTATCACCGTCGATTGTTTCATCAAAAATGGCTGGTTGCGACTCAAATCCACCGGAAAAAGAAAGTGTTAATTTTTCAGCTCCTCTAAATAAGTTTTTGTTCGTATAATTAATTGTTGCTGCAACCCCCAGAAAACCATTGGAATTCGTCGCTTTCGGTTCAAAACTGAAACTTTGTTTTTTACTCGGTATTAAATAATAATGGGCATCTAAACATGCTGTTTCCGTTTCTTTGATGTCCGTTTTAACAACCTCAAAAAGGTTCAATTGCAGCAGACTCAAGTAGGTTTTTTCAAGATTTTTCTCAGAAAACCTACTGTCGATTTCCAAATAGTTTTGCATTTCCAGAACTCTTGGTTTAATAGCCAATCTTCCGTTGTAAGTAAAAATAGCCATCCTTGAAACATCAATTTCTCCAGTATTTTTATCTCTAAACCTTGTGAAATAAATAGTGTCTAACGTTCTTAAAAACTGCCCTTCAAATGCCTGTAAACCGAAGTTGTTAATTCGCTTGGAGAAGGTATGTGCCTCGCTCAAGGTATCCGCCAAATGAAAGTAGACATTATGCATAAAAGCTTCTTCATGCTTAATATTTAAAACTGAATCCTTTTTTACTTTTGAAATAAGTAAACGGTCACCAAAGCTTACACCAATGATCGCTTTCATTGTTGTTTGGTTCGTGTCAGCAATGAAAGTAATATTGCTCGTACTAAAACCATACAAGCCTTGGTTTCGCATGTATTTTGCCACTCGATATCTGTGATTATCCAAAACATCACTATCAAAAGGTTGATTGTTTATCGAGTTACTTTCATTGTCTTCTAAATAACTTTCGTAATTTTTTCTAACCAAATCATTGTCCTCAATCACATATACGCTGTCTATTTCATATTGAGGTCCAGTTTCTATTACATAGGTAGGAATGCATTTTTTATTGTCCTTGTATTCCAAAGATCCCGAAACATTTCCATAATAAAATCCCTTCTTTTTTAGAAACGAATTTAATTGCTCGATGGATTTATTGAAAAGTATACTATCGAAAACAACCGGAGCACTTCCTATTTTATACTTATACCATTCTCTAAAAAACTTCCGTGGATTGAGCGTGTCTTTTAGTGGTATTAACTTTTCTGTATAGTGCGATTTTCCCTTTTTTACTGCTTTATCAACTCGTGCGCTATTAATTCTATCTTGTTTTTTTAATTTCTCCCTGTTCTTGTGAAAAATCTTCTCATTCTTTCTAACACGTTTATTCGCCACTTTTGTTGAGTCGACCAAATTGAAAGCAATTAACTTCCATTTCACTCCAAAACGTTTGTAATTTGGTTGCTGCCTAACTATTTCAGCTAAATCATCTTTTGGAATTTTCTTTCCAGACTGCTCAATTTTATTCTTTTTCAATAAATACCTAGCTTCTGGCACGTACTTCGTTTGCTTACACGCCATAATGAACGTAGCGAGAATTAAAAGAATATATGTATGTTTGAACTTCAGCACGAAATACGTTAATTTGAAACAAAAATAATAAAAGCATTGGTCGAAACCCTTTCTAAAAATAAGATTAAATGGATAAAATCACTTCATCTCAAAAAACAAAGAGATTCAGAAGGGGTTTTTATTGTTGAAGGAGACAAAATGGTTTCCGAATTAATCCAATTTTGGCAAGATCAAATTGAATTCATCTGTACTTCTGATACCACGTTTAAGTTTAATGGAAATGCGTATTTAATCGACGAAAAAACTATTAAGGAAATTGGCAGCTTAACCACTCCAAATAAATTTCTAGCTGTTGTGAAAAAACCAATAGTTAACTCGATAAAAACACAACTTGTATTGGTTTTAGATGGAGTTCAAGATCCCGGAAATTTTGGAACAATCGTTCGAACAGCGGATTGGTTTGGAGTTGATTTGATTGTTTGTTCGAAAGGAACAGTTGACATGTATAATTCAAAAGTTGTTCAATCAAGCATGGGGTCATTATTTCGAATACCAATTATCTACAATGATTTAACTACATACCTTTCAAACGCTACACTTCCAATATTTGGCGCGTTACTAGAAGGTCAAAACGTTTATTCTGAGAAACTTCCAGAGGATGCAATTATTGTAATGGGAAATGAAGGCTCAGGTATTTCGGAAGAAGTGAAATCGCTCATTCAACATAAGATTCATATTCCACGTTTTGGAGGCGCGGAATCTCTTAATGTTTCAATTGCGACAGGAATCTTACTTTCAGAATTTAAACGCTAATGTTCTATTTAAAATATCAGGAACTTATTAAAGCTTAGGTTAAAAGGAAAATCCATTAATTTAATTGTTTTATCTAAAATAAACTCTAAATTAGAACCAAATTTTTAACCGATTAAATTAACTTATTATGAAAAAAGTATTAGGAGTTGCTGCATTCGCAGTTTTAGGAGTACTAGCATTATCTTCATGTAAAAAAGATTACGTTTGTAACTACGTAGTAGGTGGAGTTACAGTTTCAAGCGGAGAATGTAACAGTTGTACAAAATCACAAAAAGATGCTTTTGAATTATCTTGTAACCTTGGTGGAGGTACAGTTGTTACAAAATAATTTTTGTATTTTATTTTATGGAAAGGAGGCTTCGGCTTCCTTTTTTGTCAATTAAGTCACAAGGATTTAGTTAAAGGCATAATTGAAACGTTTAAATAAATTTATTTTTGGGAAAACTATTTAATAATTGATTACTTTTAATTGATTTTTTAACTTATTTAATTAAAACTTATTATGAAAAAAGTATTAGGAGTTGCTGCATTTGCAGTATTAGGAGTAGTTGCTTTGTCTTCTTGTAAAAAAGATTACGAATGTGTATCAAGTGACGGAATTGTTTATGATACATGTACTAACTGTAAAAGCAGTGGCGTTGTAAAGGCAGCTTTTGATTCGAGCTGCGCGCTTTATGGAGGAACTGTTCAAACGAAATAGTCTTTTTCAGATTGATTTTAAAAGGGAGCTTCGGCTTCCTTTTTTTTTGTCTAAAATTAACTTTTTACCTCGATAACAATCTGGTCAACACATTTCATTCCGTCAATTGCAGCGGAAATAATTCCGCCCGCATATCCTGCGCCTTCTGCACAAGGATAAAGCCCTTTTACTTGAGGATGCTGAAGATTTTCTCCTCTAGGAATTTGAATCGGCGAGGACGTTCTAGATTCCGGAGCATGCAGCACAGCTTCATTTGTAATATAACCGTGTAATTTCTTTCCAAAGTCCTTAAACGCTTGCTTTAAGCTCTCAGCAATTAACGGTGGCAAGAGTTCATTCAAATCAACACTTTTCAAACCTGGTTGATACGATGTTTGTGGGAAGTCTTTCGAGACTTTACCATCTAAAAAATCAACTAATCTCTGTGCTGGTACTTTTTGATCTTTACCTGCTGCTGCCCAACATTTCTGTTCTACTTCCTTTTGAAAATTCAAACAAGCTAAAGCAGATTTATCTTCAAAGTCATCCGGTGAAATTGTCACTACAATCCCTGAATTTGAATACGGATTATTTCTTTTAGAAGGCGACCAACCATTGGTTACAACTTCTCCTTCATTTGTAGCACAAGGAGCAATGATTCCTCCAGGACACATACAAAATGAATACACACCACGACCATTAACTTGTGTCACTAAACTATAGGAAGCTGGTGGTAAAAAGTCATCATTTAGTCGGCCTGAATATTGAATTTTATCAATTAATAGTTGAGGGTGTTCAATACGCACTCCTAGAGCAAATGCCTTTGCTTCCAACTCCCATTTATTTCTCGAAAAAATATCGATTATATCTCGCGCAGAATGTCCTGTAGCCAAAATCACATAATCGAAATCTATCGTTTGAGAACCGTTGATAACAATAGATTTCATCTTCCCGTTCTCTTCAATTATATCCGTAACTTTTGATTCAAAATGCACTTCACCACCATATTTTAAGATGGTTTCTCGCATTTCAACAATAATCTGAGGTAATTTATTTGTTCCAATGTGTGGATGCGCGTCCACTAATATATCTTCTGTTGCTCCAAAATGAACGAACCATTCTAGTGCTCTTTGAATATCACCTCGCTTCTTAGACCGCGTGTACAATTTACCATCTGAATATGTTCCTGCGCCACCTTCTCCAAAACAATAATTGGATTCTGGATTTACAATCCCTTCCTTGTTCAATTGAGCCAAATCTCTGCGGCGACTTCTAACATCTTTTCCTCGTTCAAAAATCATAGGCTTCAACCCTACTTCTAATGCTCTTAGCGCTGCAAATATTCCTGCTGGTCCGCTTCCTATAATTGCAATTTCTTTTTGATCGTGCACCTTTGTTGGGTGAAATGAATTCAAAGCTGGAATCTCATCTCCTTCTTCAAAAACTTCAAATGAACAGTTTACTTTGATGTCTCTTTTCCTCGCGTCTATCGACCTTCTATTCCATCGAAATTCAAAGGCGTCACTTTGTAGTTTAAGTTCTTTTTTAATGCGCTCTTTAAGATAAACTAAATCTTTTGCTTGTTCAGGAGTACTCTGAAATTGAATTTTTTGAGACATCTATCCTTCAAAAATAATTGAGAACCACCATACACGATTGTACATTTTGTCAATTGGATTAGCAATGAATGTGTTTTCTGGAACGAAAGAATTCACAAATCCATGAGAATACTTCACTTCCATTCCGAATTTAAAGAACGGAGCAAACAATTCAACACCAACACCCACTTGGCCTTGAAAATCAATTTGTCGTATCTTAATAAATGGATCGTTAAAATCTTGACTTGAATTTTCTTGTGATTGCAAATCAACTGAGTACTGAGCTCCCATCAATGCATAGGCCGCAAAATTATTTACGCGCAGGGTTCTGAATTGAAACATTAATGGAAGATCAATGTTCGTTGAGTTAATACGTTCAACATTTACGCGGTCTCCAGTAGCCGAAGGATCCAAGTCCTCAAAATTGTATGTCATTACACGCTCTTGAAAAGATAATGTTGGGATTAATCGCAAGCGAACAACTGGAGTACCCAATTTCAATGTAGAAACAATTCCAACTTGTCCACCAATAGACGACCTTGCAATAAGTGACTTTAAGCCATATGTTGAATAGGCATCCGGTTTTAATACCACGTTAAAATTCGCGGTATTTGCTCCGAGCATAAACCCAAAATGCACCAATTTCTCATCAAAACGACGGTAATTTTGAGGCTTTTCTTTTTGTGAAAGCACAGGGAACACAAACATTAAAACAAAAAATACCCATAGTCTCATCATAAGTGTAAACGATTTATTAGAACCTATATTGTTTAATCGATTGATTTCATTATTTTACTCCTGAATAAATGGTTGCAATTCCTCCTGACACCAACTGAGACTCTATATTTCGATAACCAACCGTTTGCATAATTAGTTTAAAATCTTCTCCTTCTGGAAATGCCGCAACAGATTCAGGTAAATAAGCATATGCCCGTTTATCTTTAGAAATCATTTTACCGAAGAATGGAATCAAGTGTTTAGAGTAAAATCCAAAAAACTGTTTTACTGGAAATTTCTTTGGCTTTGAAAACTCTAATATTATCGCTTTTCCTTCCGGGCGAAGAACACGTAACATATCAGCCAATCCTTTTTCCAAGTTTTCATAATTCCGTACACCAAATCCTACAGTAATGGCATCAAAATAATCTGTTTCAAAAGGTAAGCTTTCAGAATCTCCAAGTTGCATTTCAATAATATTGTCGTGCCCCTTTTTCTTCATTTTATCAATCCCAACATTCAACATTCCTTGAGAAATATCAACTCCAATGACTTCCTCAGGATTCAATTTCAATGCAGCAATTGCAAAGTCTCCCGTTCCCGTTGCGATGTCCAACATTTTTTTTGGAGCAATCGTCCGCAATTTTTTAATCGCCTTTTTCCTCCAAATTCGATCTATTCCGAGCGATAAAAAATGATTCAAAAAATCATACCTGCTCGAGATATTATTGAACATTTCCGCTACTTCTTCCTTTTTAGAAGCCTCATCCTTGTAATAAGGTTTTACATTTTTTGATTCTACCATTTTCTTTTATCCGACCATAGTATGGCCTTTTGGGTATTTATAATTTTTACTAATAACTTTCTTTCCAACGAGGTACGCTAAGGTCAATGTTCCGACACGGCCTATAAACATTGCAATTATCAATATAACTTTCCCTGCACCGCTTAGTTCAGATGTAATTCCCGTCGATAATCCAACAGTACTGGCTGCTGACACGTGCTCAAACACCAAATCCATAAAATCGTATTTTCCAGATGCTAATAAATCAGCCTCCGTAATTGCCAAGGCGAAAGGTCCAATAATATTTCCAACGATGAAGAACACAAAAATTGCGTATGCTTTTAATACCACGTCGTTGGAAATTGTTCTTTTATACAATTCTGTATGCGCTTTACCCTTAATTGTTGAAATCACAGATGCCCAAATAATTGCAAACGTTGAAGTTCGAATTCCTCCACCAGCTGAACCAGAGGAAGCTCCAATAAACATTAAGAACAAGAACATTATCAATACTGGCATTGACAACATTGCTGTATCAACAACATTAAACCCTGCATTTCTGGTTGTCATGGATTGAAACAAAGCCATGTTAACGGCGTCAAATGTGCTTTTTCCAGAAAGAGAAGTTTCCCATTCAAAAATCAAGAAGAAGACAGCTCCGGCAAACAATAAGCCTAATGTGAAATACAGGGATATTTTTGTTCCAAACTCAATTGTCTTCCAAGGGGTTTTCATTCGTTCACGCAGTCTTTTTATTTCAAATAAATCAAACACATAAATCATCCCGAAACCACCGAAGAAAAATAAAACCATTGTTACCGTATGAACAAAAGTGTTGTTTATCACATCTGGATGCATGTATCCTCCATGCAGTGTTGAAAGTCCGGCGTTATTAAATCCAGAAATGCCATGAAAAACGGCCTGGAAAAATCGATTTCCAGTATCAGCAAAAATACCATCATTTCCAAATCCAATGAACAACAATATTATTCCAATTACTTCAATTGCTGTTGCCCAAAGAACAATTTTTGCCAACATGTTTTTTGCGTTCAATAAAGAGTCACTATTTACAAAATCTTCAATCACTTCATGGTACTTAATCCCTACTCCGAATTTAGCAACCACTAACATCAATGCTCCAAAGGCGATGGTGTTTAATCCACCAAGTTTGATCAAGACCATTACTATCATTTGACCTTTAAACGTCAATGTGTAGCCAACGTCGACTGTAGAAAGTCCTGTCACACTAACAGAAGACATTGAAAGAAAAACAGAATCAATGAAGTTCAATCCACCGGATGCCCTTGTCATTTCCGGTAGCATCAACAACAACCCTCCAATCAATGTCATTAGTGCAATTGAAATCGTAAACAACCAGCCTGGATGAATTTTCATCCAAGGTCTAAAATTACGTTGTTTAATTACTTTTTGTATAAGAATCAAAAAGATAAACAGCTGAACAAATATAATAGAAAACGCGCCGAAATCTATGAATCCCATTGAAATAAAAACCGGTTCTATAATCATAGAACCAAAAATATTGTAGGATATTCCTTCAATGAGAAGTAACCCAATAATTATAGTTTCAAACCAGTTACTTCGGATATAGGTCGGAGGATGAAAATCAAAAAATAATTTTATTAAATACCTTAAAATGTAGAAAGCGAAACTTGACTCCAAAATAGAGAAGCACACTTTTTCTTCATAATAAGAGATGTTAAATCCGTAATAAAACACCAGAGTACCCATTGCAGCCAGAGAAACAATAATATTTAGAATTGTCAACGCACCAAGTACTTTTGGCTTTGCATCGTAAATTTTTAGGTTTACGCGTTCACGAAATTCTTTTAAACTCATGCTGTCTTCAATTTGAGCACTTCAGCCTTAAATCGCTCTTTATCAATGGGTACTACTCCACTAATCTCACATACCAATCCACCAGATATATTTGCTATCTCTGCAATTTCGTCGATGTCCATACCTACTGTTAAGCATAGTGTTGCAACAGAAATAACAGTATCACCAGCTCCACTTACATCCGAAATATTACGGTGGTGAGCGTCTATATAATGTTGATTATTTCCACCTTTAATGTAAACTCCATACTCGGATAGCGTTACAAAACTGATTTTGTTTTGTAATTTATCTTCCAATTTATGAATGGCCTTTTCAAATTTATCACGGTCATTTGCGAAGTCAAATTGAGTATTCAGCCCTTCTTTTAACTCTTTTAAGTTTGGTTTAAAAAGCGTTACATTTTTGTAAGTGAAAAAATTATTCTTCTTTGGATCTACTGCAATAATTATATGATTATCATTCGCCAATTGAATAACTGACTCAATGACTCTTTTTGTCAACAAGCCTTTATTGTAATCTTCAATGATGATCGCGTCAATTTCGGAAGCAATAATTTGTTTTACTTTTTCAATTAGCTCGTTTTCTTCGGCGTTCGTTAAGTCGTTAGTTTGTTCGTCATCAATCCTTAACAATTGTTGATGATTTCCAATTACGCGTGTCTTAACTGTTGTAATTCTGTTACCAGATTTAACAATTCCCTCCGAAGTCAAATTTCTTATTTGAAGTAATGAAGAAAACGTTTCTCCTCCTTTATCATTTCCAATAACTGCACATAAAATTGGTTCTGCGCCTAACGCCATTAAATTCAAAGCAACATTCGCGGCACCTCCTAAACGATCTTCTGTTTTTTTTAGATTTATAATTGGAACTGGCGCTTCTGGACTAACACGTGTCACTGAACCTCTCATATAAGCATCGATCATTACATCGCCCAATACAAGAATACGTTTCTGTGTAAACTCCTCAAATAATGCTTCTACATTCATCTATGCTAATTTTTCCAATGCAATTTTAATACGCTTCATGGCTTCCGTTAATGTTTCTTCAGAAGCAGCGTAAGAAATACGAATACAATTGTCATCGCCAAAAGCCTCACCTGTTACCAAAGCAACTAGCGCTTCGTCTAAAAGATACAAACACAAATCACTTCCGTTTTCAATCACTTTTCCCTTGAAAGACTTTCCATAAAAATAAGAAACATCAGGGAAAACGTAAAAAGCACCTCCCGGCATATTTGTTTTTACCCCTTCAATTGTATTCAATGCTTCAAGTACTAGCGTTCTTCTATTCGCAAACGCCGCAATCATATCTTTCAAAACAATTGGGTCAGCTTCCATAGCAGCAATGGCCGCTTTTTGAGTTATTGAACATGTCGCTGAAGTAAATTGACCTTGTACTTTCGTGCATGCATCAGCTATTTTTTTAGAAGCTCCGATGTAACCTAATCTCCAACCTGTCATTGCCCAAGCTTTAGAAACACCGTTAATTGTTACTACTTGGTCATAAACTTCTGTAAACTGCGCTAAACTTTCGTGCTTTGTACCAAAGTTAATGTGTTCATATATTTCATCGCTGATCACAACGATTTGTGGGTGTTTAGCCAAAACATTTGCTAATCCTCTTAATTCTTCTTTGCTATACACCGAACCTGTAGGATTACATGGTGTAGAAAAAATCATCATTTTCGTTTTTGGAGTAATTGCTGCTTCCAATTGCGCTGGAGTAATTTTAAAATCACTTTCAATTCCAGCATTTACAATCACAGACTCACCTTCAGACACCTTTACGATTTCAACATAAGAAACCCAATATGGTGCAGGAATTATAACTTCATCTCCGGCATTTACAATACTCAAAACCACATTGGCAATGGATTGTTTTGCTCCAGTAGAAACTACAATTTGATCAGCCTTATAATCTAAATTGTTATCTCTTCTGAATTTCTTTGAAATTGCTTCACGCAAATCATCGTAACCAGGAACTGGCGTGTACATTGTAAAATTATCTTTCATCGCTTGGACTGCAGCATCTTTAATAAATTCTGGAGTAAAAAAGTCAGGCTCTCCAAGACTCAATGAAATGATGTCTTTTCCTTGCAATTTCAACTCTCTACTTTTTCTAGACATCGCAATGGTAGCAGACTCTTCCATTGCATTCAAACGATCTGATAATTCAATCATAACTCTATAACGCTAATTTATATGACAAATTTAAAATAAAGATGCGGAGAATTGCAGGATTAGCGCTTATTTTATTTCATTTAGCTAACAAAACTTAATTCCCATTAGATTGTGAATAAAATCAGTTTCTGATTGGGATTTGAACCGTAATTTAAAGTAAATTCGTTCATCTTATGCAAGCAGAAAAGTTTATAGACATTGAGAAACTAATCAAAAGCAAGAACCCAAAGGTACTGAAATGGATGCCACGGTTCGTGCTACGTTACCTTAAACGCATTTTACATCAGGATGAGGTAAATTCATTTCTCGTAGAGCATAAAGACAAAAAGAATGCGGAATGGTGTCAAGCGTCTGTTGATTATTTAAATATTACCTATTCGGTTGAAAATATTGAAAACATTCCAAAAGAAGGGAAGATTGTTTTGGTGATGAATCATCCTTTAGGAGGAATGGATGCTATGATTCTTGTCTCGGCGCTTCAAAATCATAGAAAGGACTTAAAGTTTATCGTCAACGATATTTTATTGAATATCGAAAGCATGAAAGACATGTTTGTAGGAGTGAACAAGCAACGCAATGCGAAAAACAAGAATGAAACTCGCGAATCGATTAAAGAACTTTTTGCATCGGACAATGCGGTTTGTGTCTTTCCTGCAGGGCTAGTAAGTAGAAAAATCAATGGTGAAGTAATGGATTTGGAATGGAAAAAAACTTTTGTCACACTCTCTAGAGAAAACGACAGGACTATCATTCCCATTTACATTGATGGAAAGCTATCCAACTTTTTCTACCGTTTACACAAATTGAGAACATTTCTTGGTATTAAAGCAAATATCGAAATGCTGTATTTGTCAAATGAGCTTTTCAAGCAACGCAATAAACATTTTAAATTCATCGTTGGAACTCCAATAAAATCTGATTATCTTGATCAAGATTTAAATGACGCTTCAACGGCGCAAAAAATTAAGAAAGAAGTTTATCACTTACGGAAGCAAGTATAATTTATGGAAAAAATCATTGATCCTATATCACAAGAATTACTAAAAAAAGAATTGAATAAAGATCGCTTTTTACGCATAACGCGTAAAGGTGACAATGAAATATATTGCGTTGATTATCACAACTCACCTAATGTCGTTCGTGAAATCGGTCGTCTACGCGAAGTTTCGTTTCGTGGCGGTGGCGGTGGAACAGGACTATCGATTGACTTAGACGAACTAGACACTTCAGAAAACTGCTACAAGCAACTAATTGTTTGGTCACCAGAAGATGAGGCAATTATAGGTGGATACCGTTTTATTCTGTGCAAAAATTCTATTAACCAAAAAGGAGATATTGAACTTTCTACAACGCATTATTTTGATTTTTCAGACCGTTTCATTGATCGATTTTTACCAAATACGATTGAATTAGGTCGAAGTTTTGTGCAACCTGACTTCCAGCCGTCTGTAAATCCGCGTAAAGGTTTATTTGCACTCGATAATATTTGGGATGGACTTGGGGCAATTACTGTTTCACACCCTGAAATCAATTATTTCTTTGGAAAAGTAACGATGTATCCAAGCTACAACACTGAGGCGCGTGATTTCCTATTGCACTTCATGCACCATTACTTTCCAGACAACGATCATTTAATGCAGCCGTTTCATCCATTGGTTCAGAATTATGACAGAGATGCTTTTGACCAGTTACTTTCTGGGTTAGAATTTAAAGAAGGATTTAAAGTATTGAATTCTTTTGTAAAGGAAAGAGGTGAATTTATTCCACCGTTGGTTAATATCTACATGAATTTATCCCCAACGATGCGAACTTTTGGAACTGCTGTTAATCCTGAATTTGGAAATGTTGAGGAAACTGGTATACTCGTTACTTTAGCTGACATCTACGAAGAAAAGAAAGAAAGACATATGAATTTTTGATTTCTTAAAGCTGTATTAAATCGACTCAGGTAAAAGTTCAATACTAGTTTTTAGTTCGATACACTAATTCTGGTTGTTTCAATAATTTCATTCCCACGCCTTAATCGAACGTGATAGCTTCCTGGTGACAAATCCTTTACAAAATACAATTCAACATTTTTTTGTACTTCGATATTTTGAACAGTTCTTCCGCTCATATCAACAACTTCAATACTGCTTAAATCATTGCCTATTAGTTCTATTGAGATATTTGTTGAACTCGGATTCGGAAAGATCCTAAAACTATATCTACTATCGTCAATACTAAGTAAAGTTGCCGTTTGTTCCGTATGTGGACAAATTTCGGTGCTAAATTCTACTGTTGTTCCTGAAGTCAACGTATCCATTGCATAAGAGGCTGGATAACCTTTCACTCCAAAAAGTACAATCATGGATTGCGTTTGGGTAGCTTCTATTCCCCATAAATTTTCAAATGTTTGAGCTAAAGTTGGGGAAAGCGACGACACTTGATTTCCACTATAACTCAAAGGAGTATAAATTACAAATGCATGATTTGATGGAATCCAGAAATTAATCAGTGAATCCAAATTGGTTAAATCTACAATATCATCTTGGTGATAATTGAAATACCTCATCTGTCTCTTAGCACAACTGCCGTCATGGTTTCGGTTACCAACATAATGTCCTTCATTACCAAATGCTGAATATATAGTGGTCCAAGCTTCACAATCGGTATCAAAAATGGCAACATAAAAACTCGGAGTATAATCGCAAATCCCATATTCTATAAGATTTCCATCGAGGCGAATTTCGTTGTAATATGCATCCGATGGATCTTGCTGGCTTTTAACCGCTAATGTACTTTGCCCAAATGACCAATGGAACAAACAAAGAAGTAGTAAAGTAGTTATCGTCTTCATAATTAAATTATCAATTAGTAATCGATTAGTTTCAATTTGAGCTTCAAGTTAGTGAAATCGAATAAAATAAGTGCAACATCACCGATTTCTTTTCAATTCTTTCAACACGAAGTAAAGTCCCATGAAGTTTTGAATAAAAAAAATCCCGCCCATCCATAAGGACAAGCGAGATTATTTTCAACCTATAACTTAAATTCTTAGTAGTGTACTACTAAATCGTGTTTTTCTATTAATTTTCGAAGATTAATTAATGCATATCGCATACGTCCAAGCGCAGTATTGATACTGATATCTTCCAATTCAGCGATGTCTTTGAACGACATTTCTTTAAAGATACGCATCTTCAAAATATCGCGTTGAGAATCTGGCAAATGTTCTAATAAGTCTACCATTTGAGTTTCCAATTCGACACGTGTTATTTCGTCTTGGATGTTTTCATCTTCCAGTTTCAATGTGTGAAAGATATTGAAGTCATCTCTAGTAGAAGAAGATTCTGAAATCATTCTCACTTTGTTATTCTTTCTAAAGAAGTCAATTACCAAGTTATGTGCAATACGCATCGCCCAAGGCAAAAACTTCCCTTCTTCGTTATAGTTACCCGCTTTTAACGTGTTGACTACTTTAATGAAAGTGTCTTGAAAGATATCTTGTGCCAAGTCACTATCTCTAACTTTCATGTGTATAAATCTGTAGATTTTATCTTTATGACGCATAAGTAAAGCTTCGAATGCTTTCTCCTCTCCATTGATATATGCGTTGACTAAATCGCGGTCATCGATATTCTTGTCCATTGCCATAACTTACTGTATTAGATAGTTTAAATAATTTCAAACTTGTTTTAGAGTAATGTTATAATCAATAGGCTTCCGCGTTTTTATAAGTAAATCAATTGCTAATATACAGTTAATATCTGAAATACCAAATTTTAACATTTATTATAAGTCATATCAAATACATGTACGGACAAAGAAAAGAAATAGTTGGGTCGACACATTATTTTTTTTGTTTTATCATTCTCGCCTGAATATTTCGGATTTAACTTTTATCTTTGGTTCACAGCTAAATTCAAAGACATTGCAACAGAAATTCATCGAAGTTAAGGGAGCACGAATTCACAATCTAAAAAGTTTGGACGTGAAAATTCCGCACGGAAAATTTACTGTAATCACAGGACTTTCTGGTTCTGGAAAATCCTCTTTGGCTTTTGATACGCTTTATGCAGAAGGTCAGCGCCGTTACATCGAGAGTTTATCTTCTTACGCACGACAGTTTTTAGGAAAGCTGGACAAGCCTGAAGCAGATTATATAAAAGGTATCGCCCCAGCTATCGCAATTGAGCAAAAAGTCACTTCAAATAATCCCCGGTCAACTGTTGGAACGAGTACCGAAATTTATGACTACTTAAAAGTATTGTTCGCACGTTTTGGTAAGACCTACTCTCCTATTTCGGGAAAAGAAGTCAAGAAAAACAACGTTACCGACGTTGTTGATTATTTGAAAACCTTTAAAAAAGATGATAAAGCTGTAATTCTTGCTCCGTTGCACGGTTTTAGTAAATATGGTACTGAGCGACAATTGGAAATATTGAAGCAGCAAGGTTACGTCCGCCTGTACTTGAAAAATGATTTTCTATCTCTTGACGAAGCGATTGAGAAAACTCCAAAAGGCATAGAAAAAGCACAATTAGTGGTAGATCGATTGAGTATCGATTTCTCAATAGAAGATAACGTTTCGCGCTACGGCGATTCCATTTCTCTGGCTTATGCTGAAGGAGATGGTTATTGCTCAGTACTTTCAATGGGCGACAATAAAATTCATACGTTCTCCAATCGTTTTGAATTGGACGGAATGGAATTTCAAGAACCAAACGAACATTTTTTCACTTTTAATAATCCATTTGGAGCGTGTAAAAAGTGTGAAGGGTTTGGAATGGTCATCGGAATAGATGATAACCTTGTAATTCCGAATAAAAATCTATCCTTGTACGAAGGCGCTGTCGCTCCATGGAAAGGTGATAAGATGAGTCGCTACTTGGACAAATTCATTGACAAAGCGGACAACTTCCCTATTCATCGACCGATTATTGATTTAAAGGACAAAGAGCTTGAGTTGCTCTGGAACGGAAATAAAACAGTAAAAGGAATTCGACATTTCTTTGAATTTGTAGAAAGCAAGTCGTATAAAATTCAATACCGCGTTATGCTTTCTCGTTACCGTGGAAAAACGGATTGTCCCGATTGCAAAGGAACACGCTTGAGAAAGGACGCAAACTATGTGACAATTGAAGGCAAGTCGATTACTGACATTGTACTTATGCCGATTGAAGATAGTCTCGCTACTTTTCAAGCAATGAAAAAAGAAAGTGAAGACAATAACATTACGAAACGCATCTTTCCAGAAGTGATTAGTCGCTTGAGTTTTTTGAACGAAGTTGGATTGGGTTATTTAACCTTAAATCGTGCTTCGAACTCGCTTTCTGGAGGAGAATCACAACGCATACACTTGGCAACTTCTCTGGGGAGTAGTTTGGTTGGATCGATGTATATTTTAGATGAACCTTCTATTGGTTTACATCCGAAAGACACTGAGAAATTGGTAAACGTCCTAAAAGCACTGCGCGACATTGGAAACACGGTAATTGTTGTGGAACATGAAGAAGACATAATGCAAGCAGCAGATCAAATTCTCGATATTGGTCCAATGGCTGGAATTTATGGCGGAGAAGTTGTTTTTCAAGGAACTCACAAAGAATTGATTAAAGCAAAGAACAGTTTAACAGCGGATTACTTGACAGGAAAAGCAGTTATCCCAGTTCCTGAACGCCGCCGGAAATCAACGAATAAACTCAGTATTTCTGGAGCGAGGCAGCATAATTTAAAAAACATTGACGTTGATTTTCCATTGCAGTGTTTGGTTTGTGTAACAGGTGTTAGTGGTTCGGGTAAATCGACTTTAGTAAAAGATATTCTACTTCCTGCAGTAAAAAAGGAATTAGATATTTACGGAGACAAACAAGGAGAGTTTAAATCGTTTTACGGAGATTTTAAACATGTGAAAGCAGTTGAATTTGTAGATCAAAATCCAATTGGAAAGTCATCGCGAAGTAATCCAATTACATATGTAAAAGCCTTTGACGATATCCGGGATTTATATTCGAGATTACCTTTGGCAACCGTTCGCGGTTACAAACCAGGTTTCTTTAGTTTTAATGTCGACGGTGGACGTTGTGAAGTGTGCGAAGGAGAAGGCGATATTACTGTTGGAATGCAGTTTATGGCAGATGTTCATTTGAAGTGTGATCAATGCAAAGGAAGTCGCTACAAGTCAGAAACATTAGAAATAGAATACCGTGGAAAATCGATTGCAGATTTATTGGACATGGACATTGAATCGGCTTATGCTTTTTTCCAAGAAGGAACAGGACGATTGGAAGAAAAAATTGTCGCGAAGATTGAACCATTGGTAAAAGTTGGATTGGGTTATTTAAAACTCGGACAAGCTTCAAGCACGCTTTCTGGCGGTGAAGCGCAACGTATCAAATTAGCATCGTTCTTGGCAAAAGGAGCAAACAGTCCTGCTACTCTATTTATCTTTGATGAGCCAACAACAGGTTTACATTTCCATGATGTCAACAAGTTAATTATTGCTTTCAATGAGTTGATCAATAAGGGACATTCTATCATCGTTATTGAACACAATTTGGATGTTATCAAATGTGCGGATCATATTATTGATATCGGTCCTGAAGGTGGTATTAAAGGTGGGAATGTATTATTTACAGGAACACCTGAAGACTTGGTCAAGGAGAAGAAAAGTTATACAGGGAAGTATTTGAAGGAAAAATTGGGGTAATTGATAATTAATAATTGATAATTACGGATTACTGATTTCGAATTACAAACGGAAATGATTGAAATATTAAACTTTGAACTAATAGCCAATTTTAGTTATTCCCCACGACTTAGTATCTACTAGCAGAATATGATTGATGAGTGGATTCAAATCCAATATCACTTTAACCGCTTCTTGTGCCATCATTGTCCCTATAATTCCTGGAAAACTTCCAAGCACTCCATTCTCTGAACAGTTCGGAACATCTTCTGCATTGGGTGGCTCTGGAAAAATATCGCGCAAGTTTTTACTCCCTTTGTAATTAAAGGTTGCCATTTGCCCTTCGAAACCTAAAATACTCCCGTATACCAATGGTTTATCCAACTTAACGCATGCATCATTGACAACATAGCGCGTTAGAAAATTATCACAACCGTCAATTACAATATCGTACTGAGAAAGAATCTCTTCCGCGTTTTCTTCAGACAATACAACATTGTGTTCAATGATGGTAGTGTATGGATTTTGTGCTTTCAAACGTTTGGCGGCACATTCAATCTTAGATTTACCAATGTCCTCAGAAGTGTATAAAATTTGGCGGTGTAAATTTGATTCCATCACGGTATCAAAATCAATCAATCCAAGTGTTCCGACTCCCATGCTGTTCAAATACTGCAAAGCAGGACAACCTAACCCGCCAGCACCGACAACAGCAACTTTAGCCGCTTTTAGTTTGGTTTGACCGAGTATTCCGATTTCCTTGAGCACCATTTGCTTTTCAAAACGTCCGAATTCTTCCTTCCTTATCATTGTGCAATAAACTGTTGGTCCAAATGGAATAAATATGTTTCTGAATTTCTCTGATTCTCGTGTAGAAATTGAAAGCTCCACATCTTCATTGAAAATACGGTAGCCGTCAACAATTGAACAAGGTTCTTATCCGAAACAATAATGTTTGGTTCAAAGGGTAATTCTCAGCTCGTCAAAACGAACACCCCTATAGTACAAAGTAAATGTACAAATTATTTAAAATGGGAAAGAAGGTTTGAGGAGATTTAACAGTTCTACAAAACAGAAAGTGCCTGATCGATTAATTTCTTTTTCAGTTTTACAATACTATCAATGTCTGGTATATCTATTTTCTCACCATCAATTTCAATTCTAGAGGAATTGGCTCCAATATATAAATCACAAACCTTCTTCTTTTGATTATCGTCAATCAGAATACTAAACTTCCCCTTCAAATCACGATATCCTATTGAATTAGTATCTATTTGTTTATGTTGAGCCAAAATAGTTTTTACTACATGTTACATTTTGAGTTCTTCTTCTGTTGTGTGAATACCAGAATTAGCCGATTTTGATTCTTCATAAATCAATGTATCTAGTGCCGATTTAATAGAAACTGAATTAATTAATTCTCTAATCTGTTTTTCAGCAAAATCATTTAATCTTGAACCTCCCATATGCGAATAAATTGAACGCACAAAATCACGGGAAGGGTTTGCCAATTCTTTAAATAAAGTAGTTTCGAAACCTTAGGTCTCAACGAAAGCATCGACGCTCAATATCAAATTGCTGTCTATCCAAATCCGTTTTCTAACGAAATCAAGGTTGAGTATGGGTTTGACGATAAGGTAGATTTTGCGCTTTTCAATTCTTTTGGACAGGTGGTGCTTCGTAGTAGTTTCACGAATAAAACGACTGTCAACACAGCGCATCTCTAACCAGGCGTTTATTATTATGAGATCTCTGATACTAAAGGCAGTTTGAAAAAAGGGAAACTATTGAAGTGAACTAACCTTGAATAGAGATCTTCTCCATCGCCAAAATTCTTTTTGCTCGTGTTAAATAGGACATGCTTACATTAAAAAGAAGGCAGTAGAAAGGAAAGATGAAAAATATCACGTTGTTATCCAGGCACGTTATTAAGGTCAAGGTCCAACAAACTAGTGCAATGTTCCAACCAATGGACTTTTCTGTTTTAGGTGATTTAATTCCTTTTATTAAAGTGGGTATTCCTAAAACAAGGTCGGCTAGAATGGCAAAAATGGTTGTCAACCAAGGATCTGAAAAGATGATATACAAAGCGACACATGCTAGGCCTAAATATAAAAAACGCCAATCCTCCTTGTGCATAACGAAGTTTTTAGTGAAGATTGCTGCTAGAAAAATAGATGTACATCCTAAGGCGGAAAAGAGGTGTCCGGTCAAGGTCCAATCCCATCCGTATTCTATTATTTGAGACACTAAAGCTACAGTTACTAAAATGGACCATCCAAACCAGGTAAACAAGCTAGGTGTTATTTGTTTTTTTAAAACTTGAATGAGATAAATAGACTGAGCAACGGCTAAAAAAACACCCGCAATAAGATTTATGGCAAACTGATATTCCAGTATCATCGTTTATTGAGTTGTTGCTTCTTTTGTAAGTATTATTTGTTGGTCAAAGCTACTACTTCTAGATTAATTGATTAACTCTTCGACTCACTTTTTAGTTGCTTGTCAAAATATAAATTGATTGTATTTAGCAATTTATCTGCGTTGTCTAAATTATAGGATTCTGCACTCGCTTTTGTAATTTGACTGTTCGCATAGTACTCTCCCGAAGTCAGCTTACTCTTTGGTTCATCAATGAGATACAGATGTGTCTGCGCTCCTTTTTCCTTGGATTTCCCTAATAATTTAAAAATCATTCTAGAGAACCAACCAGCACTGCGTCCGAGATTAGTATTTACCATACCTGGGTGCACCGCATAAAATGAAATTCCAGCATACGCTTCTTTTTTAGCGAAAAGTCGCGTTATTAGTATAACACCGAGTTTAGATTGGCGATATGCTTTAAATCCTGAAAAGGAATTTCTAAATTCAATATCTGAATAATTCACTGCACCTTGATGAAGTCCAGAAGCGGTGAAAATTACCTTTGCATTTCCATCAGTTGGAAGGAGTTGACTTAACCGTTGAAAAATTAGAACGGGTGCCAGTAAATTGACTTGTAAGGTCTCTTCAATATCATCTTCTGTTTCAACAAATTTAAAGTTCCAAACTCCTGCATTTAAAATCAGTAGATCAATCTGCGCGTATGTTGTTTGGACTGTCTCACAAGCATGTTGGATTGACTTAAAGGAAGACAGATTGCACATAATGGGATCAACAGTACAATTTGAATTCACATCTTTTAAATCTAAAACGAGTGAATCAAGTTTATCCTTTGACCTGCCTAAAACAATAAGCGAATAACCTTGTTTTACAAGATGGCGTGCAATGACTACTCCAAACCCTGAAGTTGCGCCAGTAATCAGTGCTATTTTATTTTTATCTGCTATTTCTTTCTACTTATTTAATGAACCATTCCGGGAAACACCCCTATTAACTAAACTATCAACATTTCCGAATGAATGCTTCTAAATCTGTATTTATTTCCACTTCTTCGTTGTCTTTGAATTTATCCATTGCTCCATGCATATTTACAATGGCAGGAATTCCATACTCTCTTGCCACAACCGCACCATGACTCAGTGGCGAACCAATTTCTGTTATAATTCCACCAATAATAGCGAAGTAGGGCGACCAACCAATGTCTGTATATTGACACACCATGATATCGCCTTTCTCCAATTTATCAGCTTCTTCCAAACTACGAACGACTTTTATTTTACCCTTAACTTTTCCTTGGCTAACAACTGTCCCATCATTGCCAGCTCCTGCTGATTTTTGGTTTGTAGGATAAGGATGACCGCAATAAACTTCATTAAAACTCATAGAGGCATAAAGTTTATTCAATCTTTTTCGATCATTTATCAATTGCTTAATAGCGGTTAATTCCCCCTTGATTGCTAACCCAATTTCTTTGTGCGTGAGATAAAACAAATCTTCGTCACTGCTAAACATGCCTTTTCCCTTTAATTGCTGGGCTAAATCGAGGTAAGCAAACTTCAGTTTTTGTTGGAATTTAATGGCGCTTGATTTACTCATTTCACGCATAAAAACTGCTTCGCGCGTTGAATTGGCTAATTTTTTAATAATGAATCGCTTTAGCCTATTTGATTTCGGCAATTTTGACATTGCTTCTTGCATATCAAATGCTTTTTTTTTAGTTTCAAAATCGCTCGATTTTATAATGCTTCGCAATACGGGAATTAGCTTTTCTGGTGCTTGTGACCAATCTTTTTCCGCGAGTTCAGCTTCACGAACGCATCGATGTCCGTGGTCATGCATAAATTTTTGATAAGCTTCTCCCAATGAGTCTTGTTTGGTTTGAAGCGTATCTAGTATCTCCGCATCGGTTTTTTCAATTGAATTGGATATCGCTTCTGAAATCTCTTTTGCTAAATTTTTAAGTTGCTTGATTGAATCTGCGCCAACAATTCCGTCAATGTTTTTTAAAAAATGAGAAGCGTACCTGTTGCTTCCTGGATTTGGTTTTGGCGCTCCAGTAATAACACTGATGAGTGCGGTATATTGACTACCCGATTTTCCTGATGTACAATAATGATAACTATACGCCATATTCAAATTGTGAAGCTGTCCATCAATCCACTTGTAGAGATCCGCGGCAGATAAATTTTCCGGTTGATGTATCCTACTGCACATTTCTTGCAAGGCCTTTAAGCTTTTTTTCGCTTTTCCAAAGTACCTGAATTGTTTGACCTGATTTTTAATTTGGATGAACTTATTCTTGGGGTTTGCAGGAGATTTCTTATCCAATTCCCTACCTAGAATACTGTACTCGATATATTCATTTTTTGGAAGAAGAATGTAGTCTGAAATGGCATAAAGACCAGTCAAACTAATAAATCCGTGGTTATAAAAGTATTTGATATTGAAGTGTTCATCAACTATTTCTTTCTGAACACCGCATTGCATGTAAAAATCTTGAATTCCATATTCAATCGCTCTTCCAAATGTTGATAATGAAAGTGGCGTTAAATATCCAGGCATCATTTCTCCAATGTTCGCACGGGTTAAAATCTCATCTTCTTTTGCAAGTTTCGAATCTAATTCATTTGGATGAACATCTGGCAAAGCAGTAATTGGTCGCACTTGCAACCAACACAGCTCATCGTTTTGATTTACAGCCCATTCTGTATCAACATCATGTCCTAATGTGTTTTTAAGATGAATGAGTCCTTCATTGATTTCTAATAAAATGGCATCTGATGCTATTTTTGAGTTGAATTCAATTTCGTCTTTTGCATAGCGATTAATTTCAATCTGCTCAGGCTCAGCTTTACCGTCAACGAGTTTATCGCCTAATCCTTCAACAATATTGATTACAGAAATGTCACGTCTTCCGAAAACTGGGTCAGCAGAAAAAGCAACACCAGCATATTTCGCGTCCACCATTTCTTGGATGATTACTGCGACATGATTTACTTCATTTCCTTCGGAATCATACGATTTTACTCGGTTATTTTCACCGGAGTCGATGCAATCTTTTACAGCTTGAACGATGCTCTCAGTACTTGTTAAATTCAAGTAAGACTCGAATTGTCCAGCAAATGATTGTTCAATCCCATCTTCGCGCATTCCACTTGATCGAACAGCCTTATTACCACTTGTCATCCACGAAAAATGGGCTTTTGGATTTTCAAAAAACGCATCACGTCCCTCCAAGGTGATGACCAAAAATTGTGGAATTTTGAAACCGATTTGGTGCAATTGGCTTAATCCTTTTGCTTTTCCACCAACCGGAAGCTCCTCTTTTATTTCATCAAATTTATAGATCATAGTAAGTTGGGTTGAATCCAAATTCTGTCACTAATTTAATCGGAACTCCATTCACTGTTCCAAAGGAAACACCTTCATTGATTTGGTATTCGTTATCCATATTGTATGGCACGAAGGTTTTTCGTTCCGTGATCAAATGATATTCTTTCCCATCCGAAAATTTGAATTTCAAATCTAGTTTCTCAGGAAATAGTGGATTCGTTGCGAACTCTTCTATCGATGGGAATTCTCGTAAATAATGGATGTTATCTCCTTCAGTAATGAAACCAGCAGAAAGTTGTCCCATGTAATCGTATTGCACCATAGAAACGTTGAAGCATTGCTTGTTTTCCATCATACCACACATCCACACGTGACGTTTCCAACCGCCCCATTTTCGGATTCCCCAACTGTGATCGCGCATGGAAGATAAATCTACATTTCGCGCCTCCCCATCAATTTCGATAACACCGGTTAATCGTCCACCCTGCTCAAAATGTTGCTTTTTGGAGTCTTTCAGTTTTTCAAAAAAAGCCCTCGACCATTTTGCATTTGCAATTGCTTGTGCAGTAGCATCTTCAATCATAGCATTTTGAAAATCGATAATGGGCGTTTCAGCAGTGAACTTTAAATCTATGTTGACTTTTTTGGAAATTCCGTCGGCATCCATTTCTCCTTGAAAAGTAACTTTCCATGTTTTTCCTTGCTCTAAGCAATCGAAACGTAAATTTCCAAGTTGAAAACCAGCTCCCTCATCTCCAGGATGTTGCTTTAAACGCAATAAGCCCAAATCAGGAAAAAAGACTTCTAACCAATATTCATTTCCTCTTGAGGTTCTAAAGCTTTGTCTTACAAAAAAGAAGGAACCATCGTCTGAGATACCATTGAAATAGGATGAATCATTAAATAATTCTTGCGCCGAATCCTTGTGTTTTGTTTCAATTTTTTCAAGCGTTGCGAAGGTGGCCTCTCTCTTTCGAAGACTTCTCTTAATGATTTTATATTTGATTCCCTCTAGCATATTATTCTAAATAATTTGATTTTAATAATTCAAGTTCTTCTGCAGTCAGCTTCAATTCTGATTGAAAATAATTCGCTACACTGCCGTATTCGTTGTCCAAATAACTAAAAACAGATTTCAATAGATCAGCCTGACAAAAGAAAAGAAATTTAACAGGTGTAAACTCTTCCTCGGTAACTTCACGTTTAAACAAAGCGGTGAAATTATCTTTGATTCGCTGAATTTGATATTCATTGGATGCTTTCAGTAATTCGTTCGACATTAAATAGTCTTCATAAATGTGCGCACGATCTACTTCAAAAAAATCAAGCAGCAAGGCGCTAATGACTCCAGTTCTATCTTTTCCGTGACTGCAATGGAAAACTATTCCTTTGTCTGAATTTAGTATTGTTCTAAAAATTGTCGCAAGTTCATCATTAAATTTGGTAATTAGATCTAGATAGACATTATTCAAAAGATGCGGATCCAGTAAATGAAATTCACCTTTTTGGAATATCGGAATCAACAACTTTGAAATGTTCCCTGTGTTTAACGCAATGTTTTGATAAACAATAGATTCAGGGTAATTCCCTTTTCCTGTTAAATCGATTTCTTCCTTCGTTCTTAAGTCAAGTATTTCACTGATGTTTAAATCGACCAATTTGGCTAAATCATTCCCGTTTAGTTCTCCTAAAAAACCAGATCGGAAAGCACGATTTTGCTTTACTTTTTTTCCTGATTTAGTATGTATTCCACCTAAATCCCGAAAATTAGGATGAATGTTTAATATTGGTTCCATTGCTCTTTCGAATATGAATACTAAGGTAAAATTATTCTGCTGATTATGCAGACTGGAGTTTTGATTTATCAAGCTAAATGAGATTTTTTTTAAAGATTGGAGAAATTGGCGTGGACATGCTTATTACAATCGCGGTAATCCATTAAAATCACCAATACCCTTTAAAACACATGCTCCTTTCATGTAAAAATTAAGGTAAGCGATTAAAGTATAAACGACATACATTATGGCGATGGAAATATAATAACCTGACCGGCGTGTCGATGCAAGAAACGTATATTATTAGATGAACACTTAATCCCAATTGACCAGTATTATTTGTACCCCATCCATAAAATTGATTGAACTCGGTGCAAAAATCTCCACAAACAGTATAGCCAGAATAAGAACCAGCAGAGTAATTAGTTAGTGTATATAATGATTTTCCTCCAAAACCATCTCCTACCATGCTATTTTGTGCTTCACTTAGAAAGAAAGTACACAAAATCAAAAAACAATGCTCTCTCGATTCTGCTTTTTGAAATGCATCAATCATTCAAAAACATTAGCACCTCATCAAATCCGTTCGATTGAATGTATGATATAAAAGAGTGCTTTTGGTTCATTGTATTGTAACCTTGCTCAAACCTTGAATGGGTGAAGCGTGCATTAAAGTAGGCTTTCAGTTTATCTGATTCATGATGATAATTGCATCCTAGCGTAGTGTTTCCAAACAATTTTGGAAATTTAATTGCCACTTTACTCTTTAGCAACGCTTCGTCTTTTTCATTGATGAAGTTGAAAAGTGCATAGTTATCCTCTTGTATGTAATTTAAACTGGTATTTCTATCGTAATAGTGTTTGAATAACTTTTTACCCGGTGATGCTGAAGCCGCAAGTACAATGCGCAAGTCAGATTGATTTGGTGTTGGCAACGTATCCTTCTCCGATCGATTAAACATCAAACTACTTGCAACGTATGTTCCTGTACTATGAGTTATCACATTTATTCGCTGGCATTCAATTTTGGAAAATAAAGCACGCAGTTCATACCCGCAATTTTTTGCATTTGGAATTGCGTATTTCTTGTACAATCTCCCAACCTTAAGCATGCGCATTGCTCCACCTTTCAAAAGGTACTTTCCATCCCAATACACTTCAATAAAACTATTCGTTGAACTGTCTTGAGCAGCGCTAGTAATTCGACTTCTACAATAGGAATATTCCACAGGAGAAGTTGCATTATCGATGTTTGCGTCTATCATTTGTTTGCGAAAACCATGCACCATCCACGTTTGTTCCTTTGCGTCAATTTTATTTATTGACCGGACAATTGAAGACCGTATTGAATCTTGTAATATGCGATAGTTGGCTTCAGAGTATGCCGTATTCGTCAGGTGATAATCCGCTGCAATTCGTTGGAAATTTGTTGGAAACACTTTAGCCCAAACAGCTAATTGAGAGTTACCTTCTGCTAATAATGCTTCATTTGAAATGACATTTTCAGGGTAAAAATCGCCATTCATATCCATGAAAATTCGGTAGACATTACCCTCAATTGTTTGTAATACGTTTGCATGCTCACCAAAAACCACGGCATTTTTTACCTGCGCATTGATTTGCACAAGAATAAAAACCGAGAAGGAAAGTGATATTATTTTCAGCATTTAAATAAACGATTCATCAAAGTTAGCGAATAAGTTTTAACGGAGAGATAGCAAACATAAAAACCGAGTACAAAACACTCTTCTATTATCTATTGCAAATTTCTCTATTCTAATCACAGAATTTCCTTTTATATTTATCTATTAAAGACGGAACAGAAAAGGAACCAAAAGTCTTTGACAAACCAACCTTGGAATATCGGGATGGTTTATTGCCAGTTAAGGCAAAGTAAGACGCATTAAAGTATTCTAATTTTATACATTTGCTACTTCGTGAAATACACTCTTCTTCTTTTTGGATTTATTTCCCTAGCTTTTCATAGTAAAGGTCAATGCAATGGTTCTCAAAACTTGTGCAATAAGAGGTACAATGAGGTAGCGTTTCTGACGACTCATAATTCGTTCAATACATCCGCAGACGGTTTCAACTTCCCGAATCAAAATCTAACTATTCAAGAACAATTGGCAATGGGCGTTCGTGGATTTATGCTCGATGTATACAATCTAAACGGCACTTCGACTGTATATCATGCAAAAAAAATGTTAGGTACAGCACCGTTCGCTTCTAACTTACGCGACATCAAACTTTTTCTAGACGACAATCCAAATGAAGTGGTAACCATTATTCTTGAATGCTACGTAACGGCTACTGAAATAGAAAACGATCTCATTTCAACAGACTTAATGTCCTACGTGTACTCGCACAAAGGTTATTCATGGCCAACATTGAATGAAATGATAGTAGGTAATAATCGACTAGTAATTTTTTCGGACAAGCAAGATGCAAGTCCCACTCAAACGTGGTATCATTACATTTGGGAGTATGCCGTTGAAACTCAATTTACTGTGCATAAGCTAAGCGATTTCAACTCTAAATTCAACAGAGGTGATTCAGCAAATGAACTTTTTATCTTGAATCACTTCGAGACAAAATCGTTACTTGGAACAGGAAACAAAAAAGCAGCAAAAGCGGTGAATGCCAATCCCTTTTTTATCAATCGAGTTTTGAATTGTTATCGAGAGACAGGCAAATTCCCGAATTTTGTAACAGTTGATTTTGTGGAAATCGGCGATGGGATACATGTTGTGAATGAGTTGAATTTACCTAAACAGGATTGATCAATAAGTCCAACAACAAGCTTATCCAACTATCATTAAATTGCAGTTAAGAATACGTGTAAACGTACCTTTTAATAATGGGATTCGCTTGACCATTTGCTATTCCGCATGCGACCACTAACCAGGCATTATTGTCTTTAACCGCTTTGATTGCAATTATCGCTATAGGAATTAATGAATGTCAACGCTACATCAGATTGTGTTTTTTCTGTGGTTACATTTGATTCAGTATGTTCAGACTAATGGAGCGGATTGTTTTCAGGACCATGCGCACAGGAAATGAAAAAGAAAAGTATTGGTAAGGCAATTAATCGTTTCTTGATAGGTGATTTATTTGAATTTAGTATGTTTATTACTCTGCGTTGCACTCAATAGATCTTCGGAATAATTCGATAAGGAACTTTCTTTAGGTATTCCTGCCAAAGTGGACCATATTTTTCTGCGCAACGTTTGTCATCGTCCATTTGACGAGGAAACAAAAGTAAAACGTAATATAAGGGATACAGCCACGCCCAAGGATTAGCAAGTTGTCCAACCGCGACAACAATTCCTGATGCCATACAAATTTCTCCTAAGTAATTAATATGCCGACTCAAGCCCCAAAATCCATTCACTAATAAGGTTTTGTTTCCATCTGTAATTGTTTCGGGATGAATTCCCAAAAAGGGTTTATTCGGATTCTTCTTAAAAAAGTATTTCTGCATATTTGCGCCACGCGCCAAGCTCCAGCCAGTAAAAAAGATGAATATCCCCAAAGCAATTAACCAAGACGACTGCACAGTATACGGTAATTCTGCGGTCGACCAAAAAGGAATGCTATAAAAGAACGGATAGAATGCAATGCATCCCCAGCCCAATTTAAATCCAACGCGTTCTGCGAAAAAATCATAGGTGTATAAATGAACTTCTTCAAATGTGAGGTAATCAATTACGAAATAAGTGAGTAATCCAGTAGCTATGAAAAAACCAATATTGGCTTCTGCTCCGAATAAAAAATAATGATGCGCTGCAAAGCTCAAGATGTTGATTTCTAGCATCACAGCGCCAATGAGGTACAACCACATTTTGGCATCAACACGTCCACCCCACAATTGTGGATTTTCTAATCGTCCTAAAAAGAAGTCTGCTAGAACGTTATTTTTCACTTTTGGATAAGGAAGCACAATGAGCAACGAAAAGAGAATTCCGAAGGTAATTGCACCCGCTAATGAATACCAACGCACAACATAGAACCAATCCCATGCAAGGAAATCGAACGCGCATAACCCAGCCCAGGTTGCGATGGTAATGATTAAAACGAGTAGGCCGTTTAAGCGGTACTTTAATTTTTTATCCGTTCCTGATTTTTTTACATAACCAATGACCCATCGGCCTGGCACGATAACATTGAGGATAAAAATATACAGGTAGATAATGCCCGGGGCAAGAAAACCAAAAACGTGTTCCATTTCAAATTGTTTGATATGAAAGTAAAACTAAGAAAGAATTATGCGTGACAATCAGGTTTCATTAAAAGTTTACATAAATCAGCAATACTACGAACGAATTCGTTCATAATGAGTACAACCAAGAAGGAGAAATGTCTTCTTAATTTTTAATGATTTGCTTATTCAAGTTCAATCCATTCACGTTAATAGAAACAAAATAAACTCCTTTTCTAACCGATGTATTGTTATCTGACATCCCGTCCCAGTTCACTTTTAGACCTGAATTGACAGAAGTTTCTGTTTCTATTACTTTTCGTATCAATTGACCTTGATAATTGTAGATGTACACAGAAACAATATCACCAGCATTAACGGATGGAAGATCTATAGTCAAATCATTTGAAAATGGGTTTGGATACACATTAATTAGACTTTCCGAAGCTACGATTTGCTCGTTCAGCCCGGAGGTCATCAGTTCTTCCATGTCATATATTTCATCTCCAGTTTGATAAAGCATGTAATGGAAATACACCAAGAACATTTCATCTGATGTGTTTAAACCTGCAGTCACTAATTGAGGTGGTG
>CAWUSK010000003.1:0-28549 GCA_963925035.1 uncultured Flavobacteriales bacterium | reverse complement strand
TTATTATAGATGCCGATATTACTGAATTTACTTCAACTTTTAATCAGCACTTGGTGTGCAATCATATTTTAGTGCAAGCTTTGGTTCCTGTAATGAAGAAGCAAGGTGAGGGAAGTATAATTAATGTTATTTCTACGAGCGTTAAACAACCGCTAAATGGTTTAGGGGTTTCAAATACGATTAGAGGAGCAGTGGCAAATTGGAGTAAGACCTTGGCAAATGAATTGGGGCAATTCAATATTCGTGTTAACAATGTGCTTCCGGGCGCAACTGGAACAAGTCGCTTGCAAGAAATAGCAGAAGCTAAATCTGCTAAAAGTGCTCAAAATGTGGCTGAAGTTTTTGAAGAAATGGCAAAACAATCTCCAATGTTGCGTATCGCTAAACCAGAGGAAATTGCTGAAGCAATTGCATTTTTAGCATCCCCACGAGCTTCTTACATCAATGGAATTAATATTCCGGTTGATGGAGGTAGAACGAAATCTCTTTAATGAGAATATTTCTTTTCTTGGGATTATTCACTTTTGGGTGCGAGCAAAACGGCATTCGAAAAGATTCTTGTTCCATTCAAGGGTTCAATCAGTTGAATAATAAAAACATTACATGTCAAGATGCTTTAGTAATTTCTACGGCAGATTTCTCAAATGGGATTTCATATCAATTTATTCAGGGAAAAATTAAACTCAAGAAAAAAAAATATCCATTTACAGTTGTTGTCGATTCTTTGCAAGTAGTTCAGTATACATTTCCGCTTATAGAATTTGATTCAAGCGATTATACGTGTAACATAAAGTATACTTCTAATAAAATGATTGAAATTCAATGGGTAAACGGCAAGAATAGGTTGTTTCTGCGAAAGGAGATTACCTCAGTGAATTGACATGACCAACTAACTGTTTTTCCCTTCCAGAGTTTGTTGTAAAGTCGATTTTATAGGTATAAGTACCATCCGAAATTACAGCGCCGTTATAGGTTCCATCCCAAACGAATCTAGGGTTTTCAGCCTCAAAAATAAGTTGACCCCATCGATTATAAATTTGCACACTTAACTGTCGTATACCAACTGTACTGACTTTAAATGTACCATTGAATTCATCTTGATCAGGCGTAAACGTATTTGGAATGTATATATACCATTCTTCCTCAATAAATACAGGCTTTTGAATAGTATCCTTACAACCTTTCCAATCAGTAGCAATTAAAGTCACCAAATATGAACCATATTCATCATACGTATTGTTCGGATGAACTTCAGTTGAAAATTGTCCGTCACCGAATTCCCATTCGTATGAAACAGCATCTTGCGATAAATTTTGAAAGCGAATTGGAACATCATTAAACACGAGTCCACTTGATATCGTAAAGTCGGCAATTGGTGCTTTTACGATTATTTCAATCCCACCTTCTACTGTAAATGTCTGACATTCATCCGAAACGCTTACAACATATGTTGTAGTCGATCCAGGAGTAACCCAAACACTCTGAGTTGTTTCTCCGCTATGGAACCATTCGTAAAAATATTGACCATATCCGCCTGTAGGTTGTACCGAAATTTCAGTTGAGTCACCAGGACAAATTTCAACGGTTGGACTCATAGTTAAAACCAAAGGAGGACTTAATATAGTATATACAATATCAGCAGCCGCTTCTTGTCCACAAACATCGGTTACCGTAATTGTGTACGTAGTCGTTGTTGAAGGTATTGCTGTATAATCACTGTTTGTCGATAAATTCAGATTATTTGATGTCCATTGATAAGAATAAGGCGCTAATCCACCCGAAACATTTGATTCCAATAAGAAAGGTACATACGGGCAAAGATCTTCTAAATCAGCTGTTTGGTTCAATGCCAATGGCGGGTATACAGGAATCACAACTTGATAGTTTGCAGAAACCGTTGTTCCTAAACAAGCATCCGTTACATCAACAGTGTAATTTTGGCTGGCGTTTGGCGAAACAAATATTGACGGCGTGGTTTCACCGGTGCTCCATAAATAAGTATACGGTGGAGAACCTCCAGACGCATTTGCGAAAATTTCAATTTCTTCGCCAGGACATGTAATTTCTTCTCCTGTAATATCGACTAAAACTGGATTAATATCATCTATTCCAAGATTTAAAACGAATTCCGCTGGATTCCCGCAAGGATCAGTATATGGTAACGTTAAAATAATTGTTTCTAATCCTTCTGCAAGGCCATCTTCAAATGCGGTGTAAGAAAATTGAACTTGCGTCGCTCCGATTGGAAATGTAACTGAGGCTGGCAAATTTGTATAATCCACTCCTTCCGTTGCTGTACCGGATGCGATAATTGGTAATGTCAAAGAAATACCAGTTTCTTGCTGCCCTCTAGTCAAAGTCACGATCGTTTCTACACAACCTTCTGCTGCGATATCTGGATTTGCAAAAAGTTGCTGAGATAATGAGTGGTCAATTTCAAGAGGTATTTTGGAAGTTAAACTATTGGCTTCCAAAAATATTCCAGAATCCCAAACTGGATCTCCTGCATCAGCAATAGAAATAATAAGGCTATATGTTTCACCGCATTGGACTGCAGATCTTGCCGTTAATACTTTTGTAAATCCATCGTATTGAATAGTTGTACCACCATTGTTGTTAACATAATACTGGCTATTTAAAGGACCAAAACTAGTTCCTTCAACATTCGTTCCTCCTGAGTGAACGTTGTAGATTGCAACAGGCTGATTATTTGGTAGTTTGGCGATATTCTGCTGTCCGCCAGGAATTCCAGGTCCAGCAATGAAGAAGGCAAAAGCATCATTATAACCTTGAGAGTGATTTACATATTCTAAATATTCTTCGGAACCGAATACATATCTAAATTGCACCGAATCAGACGTCGGTATAAAATCAAATGAAATAATGGCTGCATTATAAGTTGGGGCTCCTGCAATTGAGGTAAGCGGACTATAGGATCCTGCTCCATTATCCATTCCAGCACCTTCAGTGTTATTTGGACCCTGTGGACCATCAGCTCCAGAGATAGTTCCTGTAGTAATTACAACACCTGAGGCAAGACCAAGATTGGTATTGTTCGCTGTGAAACTACCTATCGCTGTGCCTGAACCTGAATATGTAATGTTAGAAACTGCGACACCAGTACCCAACAACACGTTTTGGACCAAGTTCCCAGCTGAGCTGGAAGTAGTTATCAACTGTCCAATAGAAATTAAAGGAACAAAAATTAGTGATATGAGTATTAATCTTTTCAGTTCAATTCGTAAGACGTAAAAATATGAAAAACGTTTGCTCTATTTTTCTTTATTTGACTAATGTTGAGTCAATTTATACATATTTAACGTTACTTTAACAATAATATTTGCCCAAACAAGATTTAATATTGAGTTTTACCGAGTGAAAGCTCTAAGAAGAATATATATCGGATTACAGAGAAATTTGAAGTTTTCAATTTCAAACCCGCAAAACTTCAAAGAGGTTTGGACTTTTAATAGTAATGGAATCCGAGTTTTAAGTCTTCTTATTTTATTTTTTCTCGGATTTAGTTTTATGCTCGCTTATTTTTTAGGTGTCAGCGTATTTTCATCTGAGTCAAAATCCCTTGAACGAGAAAAACTTGAGGCGCAATCGTTGCAAATAGATTCATTGACACAACAAATTCAAACGCAAGAAGATTACATTTTCGTTATTCGAAAAATAGTTTCGGGTGAAATCCCTGTTGATACCTCCTTCGATTCTATCCCTATAAAATTGAATAAAGTTGATTTATCGAAAATAGAAACGAAAGAAACAAAAGAAGAAATCTCAATTTCAAAAAAGGTGAAAAGCGATTTGTTGACGAAAAATGAATCTCAGCAGGATTCCAAGATCACTTATTTTGCTAGTCCAGTTGTTGGTGCAATTAGTCAGTCCTTCGACAGGAAAATTCACCCGGGAGTTGACGTCGTAACAGAAAAAGACAAAGTAGTAAAGGCTTGTTTGTCAGGTACAATTGTTTATTCTGGTTTTACTAGAAAAGATGGATATCTAATAATTATTGATCACGGCAATAAATTCTTATCTGTCTATAAACACAATAAACGCGTATTGAAAAAGATTGGGACTAAAATTCAATTGGGAGATCCAATCGCAATTGTTGGTGATACAGGCGAAAATTCAGATGGTCCACATCTGCACTTTGAACTTTGGTTAGATCAACAACCCGTTGACCCACTGAAATATATGGATTTTAAGTTTTAATTCCTTGTAAAGAAGAAAGGTTGTAATACATACCTTTTAATTCCATTAGCTCTTCGTGAGTTCCTTTTTCTTTAATTTCACCTTTAGATAAGACGATAATCAAATCTGCTTTCTTTATGGTACTCAAACGATGCGCAATTACTAGACTTGTTCTGTCTTTCATCAAATTATCTAGTGCTTCCTGAACTAATTTTTCAGATTCAGTGTCCAATGCTGAGGTTGCTTCGTCCAAAATTAAGATAGGTGGATTCTTTAATACTGCGCGCGCAATACTCAATCGCTGCTTTTGGCCACCAGACAGTTTATTACCGCGTTCTCCGATTCCAGTATCATACCCTTCTTCAAGATCGATGATGAATTCATGCGCATTGGCAATTTTTGCTGCTTGAATAATTTCTTCCTCTGTTGCGTCAGGTTTTCCAAAAGCAATGTTTTCTCGAACAGTTGTATTAAATAGAATTGATTCTTGTGAAACTATTCCAATTTGTTGGCGTAACTCGAAAATAGAAGCATTTTTAATGTGTACATCATCAAAAGTGATACTTCCTTCATTGATGTCGTAAAAACGCGGTAATAAATCAGCTAGCGTAGATTTTCCACTACCGGATTCGCCTACAAGTGCAATCGTTTTTCCAATTGGAATTTCGAATGAAATATTTTTCAATACATAGGCATTGTTGTACTTGAAAGATACGTTTTCGTATTTAATTCTTTTTTTCAAATCACCAAGTGGAGCAGGGTGTTCGGCGTCATTTATTTTTTCGTCAGAATTCAATACTTCATTAATTCGATCTTGTGAAGCACGCGCTTTGTTAAGGTTTGCCATTGAGTTAGAAACCCCTTGAATTGGCACAAGTAATTGGGTGAATATGACAATGAAGGTAATGAATTGAGCAGCTGTCAATCCAAAATTTGAAGCGTCTAAGATTAAAGATCCGCCGTACCAAACAATTACCATTAGTACAAATGCACCGAGTGTCTCGTTTAAAGGAGATGAAAGATCTCTTTTACGGAATGCTTTTGTGATTAGTTTTTGGTGTTTTAAATTCTCATGTTTAAAACGATTCGTAATTGGATTAATGGCGTTAAAGGCTTTAATGATTCGAATGCCCCCTAGTCCTTCGTCCATTAATGAATAAAGAAAACCCATTTGTTCTTGACCTTGCTTTGCCGTTCTTTTAAGACTTTTACCAATTATCATTATGATCAGCGCGGTAATCGGCAGAAGTATAATTGAGAATAAGGTTAAATTAAAACTCCAATAAAACAAAGCGCTTAAATACAGTATGATCGCAAACGGTTCCCTGAAGAACAATTCGAGCATTGCAATTACTGCGTTTTCGATTTCTCCCACGTCACTTTGCATACGAGAAATTAAATCTCCTTTTCGTTCATCTGTATAATAAGATAGCGGTAACCGCATCGCTTTTCCAAATAAGGCATCTCGAACATCTCTTACAACGGACATGCGAAGTTGGGACTGAAACCAGATCGCGCCATAACGGAAAATGTTTTTTAGTAAAAAAGCTATAGAAACCGAACTACAAACGAAAAGCAAAGCCATTTTTGGATCTGACTCTGCCATGGATTGCATTGTGAAATCATAATACTCACCACAATAAGAAAAGAAGTTTAAAAATCCACCATTGTAAATTGGCTCAATGATTAATTCAGCTTGCTTTTCTGTAAAGAAAATAATCTGCAAAAACGGTATAAAAAGTGCCATTGCTATAAGGTTGAAAATAACGTATAGTAAATTGAATACAATCACCATTATAGCCGTCCATTTATACTTAAATGTATATCGATATATCTCTAAAATTTCTTTCATTTCGATTACAAAGATATGTTTTGTTTTCCTTGTCGACGAAAAGCGCGCAAACAATTCTTACTTTTGCAGTATGAGTTCAATAAGACAAAATAGAATTGAAGGTGTGATTAAAGAAGAGTTATCTGTCTTTTTTCAACGAAACGCACGTGAAATATGCTTAGGAGCAATGGTTAGTGTGAATGTGGTGCGCGTTTCTCCAGATTTGTCCAGTGTAAAATGTTATTTGAGCATTTTTGCTGGTCCACCAAAAGAGGAAGTACTTGAAAACATTAAAATCAATTCTGCAAAAATTAGAGGCGATGTTGGTAGAAGATTGAAAAACATGAAGCATATTCCTTCACTTTCATTCTATATCGATGATTCAATAGATTATGCTGAACAAATCGACCAACTTTTAAAACAATAAGTAGCCATCAACGTTCCATTTTTTATAGCGAAACGATACCTCTCTGCAAAACGAAAGAAGAATGTTATTAATTTAATAACAGGCATTTCGGTAATTGGTATTGCCGCGATTACGGCTGCACTTATCATTTTACTTTCTGCTTTCAATGGAATTGAAATGATGATTGACCGCCTGTATTCTGAATTTGACAGTGAATTAACCATCCGACCAGAAAAAGGAAAAACATTCAACGAGAATCAAATTGCTGCAATAGAGTTCTTGGACATTCCGGGAGTTATTCGATATTCAAGAGCAGTAGAAGAAGTTGTCATACTAAAACATGAAAAAAAATGGGTGAATGCCAATTTGATTGGTGTTGATTCCTCTTTTCTTCAAATGGCCAATACGAAAGATCATATGGTCGATGGGGGCACTTTTTTAAGTCTTCAAGGAGATGATTTCGGTTTAATAGGTGCTACCTTGTTAGATAAATTAGGAGGTTTTATCCCGCAAAACTTGGGGTTTGAATCGTTAACGTGTTACGTGCCTAAGAGAAACATAAAAATTCGATTCGGTCAAAATCCATTTTCAACGCAGTTAATAAAAATTTCAGGACGCGTCAATTACAACAGAGAAGTAAATGCGCAACAAATTATTGTGCCGCTCGGAATGAGTAGAGACTTGATGGGGTATACAAATCAACTTTCAGCCTATTATATCCAATGTGATAGAAATATGGACCGTGAAACAATAAAAAGTGCTATTCAAAAATTAGTAGGAAAAGACTTTGCAGTTAAAACCAATTATGAAAAGAATGAATTGATATACAAGACCAGTAAATCTGAAAAAATTATTGTACTTATTATATTGCTTTTTATTTTTGTGCTTGCAGCGTTTAACCTAGTTGCATCTCTCACGATGTTATTTGTTGAGAAACTGGAAAACATCAAGACGATGATTGGATATGGAGCAAACAGAAGCTTCATATTTAAAATTTTCTTTTTTGAAGGATTACTAATTGCTGGAAAAGGAATTTTGATAGGAGCTGTAATCGGATATTTGGTTTGCTTAGCGCAAATTAAATTCGAATTCATAACAATGCCTAACTCCGGTGGCGAAGCTTTCCCAATGCGACTTTCGTTTTGGGATGGCACATTGATTTTGTCCTTGGTGATTACTTTAAGTGTCATCTTCTCCTTACTTCCTGTGAAATTTTTAATTCACAATAATTTGAAAAAATAACAGAAAAGAAGAGTTTCCCTATTTTCGGATAAGTGAATTGGCAAGATTAAAAGTCTTCCAAATTTGGTTGGATTTTTTAAAAATAAGGTCAAAATTCAATTATTTAAAGTTTAGAAGAAAATATTCCAGTGATTTTGGCTTATTTTTAGAATAAATAAGTTAACTTTGCGCCAAATTTAAAGAGCTAATTTTCTAAAAAAGACGTTGAAATGGCCAGTATTAAAGGTAAAATATCACAGGTAATTGGACCTGTAATTGATGTAAGTTTCGAAAAGGGAGTTGAACTTCCTAGTATTTTCGATGCATTGATAGTAACGAAAAGCAATGGAACAAAAGTAGTTCTTGAGGTTCAGTCGCATGTTGGAGAAGGTTCGGTAAGAACTGTTTCAATGGACTCAACAGACGGATTTACTCGTGGAATGGAAGTTGTTTCAACTGGTTCGGCGATAAAAATGCCTACAGGTGAAGGAATTAAAGGTCGTTTGTTCAACGTTGTTGGAGAAGCAATTGACGGTTTACCCGAATTGGATAACACCAATGGTTTGCCAATTCACCGTGAAGCACCGAAATTTGAAGATTTATCAACAGCAACTGAAGTTCTTTTCACAGGAATTAAAGTTATCGATTTGATTGAGCCTTACGCAAAAGGTGGTAAAATTGGTCTTTTCGGTGGAGCTGGAGTTGGTAAAACAGTATTGATTCAAGAGTTAATTAACAATATCGCAAAAGGACACGGTGGTTTGTCTGTATTTGCGGGAGTTGGCGAGCGCACACGTGAAGGAAACGATTTACTTCGTGAAATGTTAGAGTCTGGTATTATTAAATACGGTGATGACTTTATGCATTCGATGGAAGAAGGTGGATGGGATCTTTCTAAAGTGAACATGGAAGAAATGAAAGAATCAAAAGCGACTTTCGTTTTTGGTCAAATGAATGAACCTCCTGGGGCACGTGCTCGAGTTGCTTTGTCAGGACTGACAATGGCTGAGTACTACCGTGACGGTGAAGGAGACGGTCAAGGAAAAGATATTCTTTTCTTCGTTGATAACATCTTCCGTTTTACGCAAGCAGGATCTGAAGTGTCTGCACTTCTTGGACGTATGCCATCTGCAGTAGGTTACCAACCAACGTTGGCAACTGAAATGGGGCAAATGCAAGAGCGTATTACTTCAACTAAAAATGGTTCGATTACATCTGTACAAGCAGTTTACGTGCCTGCAGATGATTTAACGGATCCAGCACCAGCAAATACGTTTGCTCACTTGGATGCAACAACAGTATTGTCTCGCAAAATTTCTGAGTTAGGTATTTACCCAGCGGTAGACCCATTGGATTCTTCTTCAAGAATTTTGACACCAGAAATCGTTGGAGATGAGCATTATGATTGTGCACAACGTGTAAAAATCACTTTACAGCGATATAAAGAATTGCAAGATATTATTGCCATTCTTGGTATGGATGAGTTGTCTGAAGAGGATAAATTAATCGTTCACAGAGCACGCCGTGTTCAGCGTTTCCTTTCTCAACCTTTCCATGTTGCTGAGCAATTTACTGGTTTACCAGGATGTTTGGTTGATATTCAGGATACAATTAAAGCGTTTAACGCAATTTTGGATGGTGAATACGATCAGTATCCAGAGGCAGCATTTAACTTGAAAGGTGGAATCGAAGATGTGATTGCTGCTGGAGAGAAAATGATTTCTGCAGAATAATTTTGTAAACGCAAAACAAGACAAGAATGCAATTAGAGATTATTACACCTGAGGCTAAAATTTTTGAAGGAGAAGTTGACGCAGTTCAGTTTCCTGGATTAGATGGGTCTTTTCAGGTATTAAATAACCACGCTGCCATTATTTCGGCGCTATTAGCTGGAGATGTGAAAATCAATTTAATTCAACCTTTGGATGAAGAAGAAAAAATTGATGCGCACATTAACATCGATGCTGCGGATAAGAAAATTATCCGTGTTGGAATAAAAGGTGGAGTTGTTGAAATCTTAAATAATAAAGTAATTGTTTTAGCTGAGTAATTTCAGTTGAACGAAATATTTCGAGAGGGACATGGCAAACCATTTCCCTCTTTTTTGTTAAACTACGTTAAGTCAGGAAACTATTATAGTGTTCACATACGATAGTTTCGTTATTTTCGTTGATTATTCTGGATGAATGAATTTTTTGAGCAAAATAAATATTGAACATACACCGAAGCACATTGCAATCATTATGGATGGCAATGGACGCTGGGCGCAAAAACAAGGTCACGACCGTTTGTTCGGGCACAATTTTGGCGTTGAATCAGTGCGTGAAGTATTGAAAGCAGCTCAAGAGGTCAACGTGAAACATCTTACGCTTTATACTTTTTCAACTGAAAACTGGAATCGTCCTAAAGAAGAAGTCGAAGGATTAATGGATCTTTTAGTCCATACAATTAGTAACGAAGTAGCCGAGTTGCATGAAAGCAATGTAATTATTTCGGGAATTGGGGATATTGAAGGATTACCTGATTCATGTCGCAATGAGTTAAAACGTGCTTTTGAAAAAACAAAAAACAATACTGGTGTCAACCTTATTTTAGCATTGAATTATAGTGCAAGGTGGGAATTATTAGAAGCCAATAAAAAAATTGCAGCTGCAGTGAAATCTGGAGAACTGGAATTAGCTAATATCGATGAAAACACAATTTCACAGGCATTAACGACTAAAAACATTCCTGATCCTGAACTACTAATTCGCACAAGCGGAGAGTATAGAATAAGTAATTTCTTGCTTTGGCAAATTGCATATTCAGAACTTTACTTCACAGATGTGCTGTGGCCAGATTTTAAGAAAGAAGATTTATTTGAAGCTATTGTAGATTTCCAATCGAGAGAAAGAAGATTTGGACTGGTTTCAGGACAAATAGAAAAGAATTTATGAGATTAACTTATCAGTTACTACTGCTTTTTACGTTATTAATTGAAGCCTTTTCTTTTGGACAGGTTGATGGACCACAAAGTCTTGGTGGCGGAGTGAAAATCGATTATAAAAATCCAAAAACCTATGAAATAGGCCCAATTCGAGTAGAAGGAGCTGATAATTACGATCATAATGCAATCAAACTAATTGCAGGATTACGCCAAGGACAATCAATTACAATTCCAAGTGAAATGGCAACTAAAGCCATACGTAACTTATGGGACGAAGGTCTTTTCTCAAACGTAGAATTGTACGCAGAAAAAGAAATTGCCGGAGTTATTTATTTGGTAATTAAAGTAGAGCCAAGACCTAAGCTTTCTCGTTTTAAATTTGTCGGTGTAAATAAAAGAGAAGCAGACAAAATTCGTGAAGAGATTAGTTTGTTTTCAGGAAAAACAATCACTGAGAATCTAGTTTTTGAAACAGAAAACAAAATCAAAGGATACTTTAGAGAAAAAGGGCATTATTCGGTGACGTCGTCAATTACGCGATCAAATGACTCCCTGATGATCAACTCAGAAATTTTTATTGTTAATGTTGACAAAGGTCCTAAAGTTAGAATTGGTAAGTTGAACTTCATAGGCAACGAATCTGTTCCAACATGGAAACTTCGCATGGCAATGAAGGATACAAAGCAAAAAGCATTTTGGCGTTTCTTCAAAAGATCTAAATTTTCTGAAGCAGCTTATAAACGAGATAAAGTTGCAATGCTAGCGAAATTTAGCGCGAAAGGTTTAAGAGATGTTGAGATTAAGCGAGACACCATTTACTTGGCTAACAAGCGAAACTTAATCATCAACATGTACATTGACGAAGGAGAAAAGTATTATTTCGGTGATATAGAATGGATTGGAAATTCAAAATTCCGTTCTTCTTTCTTAGATACTGTTATTGGAATTAAAAGGGGAGACCTATACAATAAGGCACTATTGGACGAGCGTTTATTCATGAGTCAGGACGGTCGCGATGTGACGTCATTGTACATGGATAGAGGTTATTTATTCTTCCAATTAATTCCTGTAGAGAAAAATGTTGAGAAGAACCATATTAATTATCAAATGCGGATTATTGAGGGGAAAGAGGCCCGCGTGAAACGTATTATAATTAAAGGAAATACGAAGACAAACGACCACGTGATTCGGCGTGAAATCAGAACGAAACCGGGAGATTTATTCAACCGGAATGATATTATTAGAACGCAACGTGAATTATCTCAATTGGGTTATTTCAATGATCAAGCATTTCAGATTAATCCAATTCCAAATCCACAAGACGGAACGGTTGATATCGAGTATGTAGTTGAAGAAAAATCATCTGATCAAATTGAATTGTCTGGAGGTTACGGCGGAACAGGTGTAAACGGTAGAGGAAGTATTATTGGTACTTTGGGGTTAACATTCAATAACTTTAGTACACGCAATATCTTTAAAGCAAATTCTTGGACGCCACTTCCAGGAGGTGATGGGCAAAAATTATCTATCCGCGCACAAACAAGTGGACGATATTATCAAGGATATAACTTTTCATTTACTGAGCCATGGTTAGGTGGTAAAAAGCCTAATTCGCTGTCTTTTTGGTTGAATCATACAGCACAAGGAAATGGTTATTTACGTTCAAATGAAAATTATGCTGGACTTTCTATTACAGGTATTGGACTTGGTTTTGGACGTCGTAAAAAATGGCCGGATGATTGGTTTCAAGCATACTATGAGATGAGTTACCAATATTATGATGTAGTAGACGACTCTCGTTTTGGAATATTCACAAATGGATACGCAAATGATATTGCATTTAAATATGTCTTGCAAAGAAACTCGGTTAGTGCGCCGATCTATCCTCAAAATGGATCTAATATAAAGTTTACTGCAAAAGCAACAGTTCCATATTCATCTTTTGATGGAGTTGATGATTATACACCGCTGACGAATCAAGAGCGCTATAAATATTTAGAATATTATAAGTTGAAATTAACAGGTGAATGGTATTTCCCTTTAACGCCAGATAAAAAATTGGTTTTGATGCCACGTTTTGGATTTGGTATTCTTGGAGCTTACTCAAAATCAAAAGGCGTAACACCGTTTGAGCGATTTACATTAGGAGGTAGTGGACTAACTGGAGTTAATCAAATTGGTGGTCGAGAAGTTATTGCTTTGAGAGGTTATGAGGATAATTCATTAAACTCATCTTCGGGAGATGCATTGATCGCTAAGTATACCCTAGAGTTACGCTACCCGATTTCATTGAACCCTTCTGCAACGTTCTACGGGTTAATTTTCGCGGAAGCGGGGAATACATTTCCAACGTTTGAAGATTTCAACCCTTTTAACGTGAAGCGTGCTGTTGGAGTTGGTATTCGAGTTTTCCTTCCGATGTTTGGAATGTTAGGATTGGATTACGGTTTTGGGTTCGACAAATTGGACTACTGGTCGTCAGGATATCAAGGTGCATCAGATCAATCTATTCAATCGAAAGGATTCTATCCTAAGTTGAATTTCACAATCGGTATGAATCTTGGAGAACTATAATCTTAACGATTAAAATAAAAGTGTTATTTTCGTCGTTTGGTAACAAAAAATAGAATTATGAAACCACTTGTATTGATAGCATTTTTACTTTTTGGCACAGGATTTGTCATTAGTCAGAAGTACGCCTACATTGATTCGGATTATATTCTTAAAAATGTACCAGCCTATTCAGAAGCAAAAGAGAAGTTAGATAAACTTGCAGATCGATGGACCAAAGAAATTGAACAGCGATACGAAGTACTAACACAGAAAAAAGATAATTTTGCTCGAGAAGAAGTTCTTTTGCCAAAAGAGGAGAAGAAGAAAAGAGAAGAAGAAATTACACAGCTTGAATTGGAGGCTATGCAAATGCAAAAATTAAGGTTTGGCGTGAATGGAGATTATTTTCAAAAACGTCAAGAATTAATTAAACCAATTCAAGATGAAGTGTATGATGCAATGCAAAAAGTAGCATCAAAACGTAGTTATAGCTTTGTATTTGATAAAGCAAACCAAAGTAACTTGGTTTATGCAGATAGCAAGTACGATATAAGTAGTAGTGTCTTAAAAGAAATGGGACTCTCGGCAGATTAAGAATAAAAACAACAAAAACAGAAAAATGAAAAAAGTATTATTAGCCCTGGTATTGATTTTTAGTGTAACGTCATTGATGGCACAAACAAAAATCGGTCATGTGAATTCGCAAGAATTATTGGATACACTTCCATCTCGAAAAATAGCAATTAAAAAATTGCAAGATTTTGAAAGAAAAGGAGTAACTGAACTTCAAGAAATGGAGGCAGATTTCAATAAAGCCGTAGCAAAATATCAAGCAGAGTTGCCTAATATGTCTCCTGTTATCGCTAAGATAGAAGAAGAAAAATTAATGAAAAAGCAACAATCATTGCAAGACAGAGAGACTTCTTTGAATAGTGAAATGCAAGCATATTCTCAAGAATTGAATGCTCCAATTTTGGCAAGAGTTCAGAAAGCTGTTTCTATCGTTGCTGAGCGCTTAAAATTGAACTATGTTATCGATGAAAGTGTTACCTTGTACTACAGCGGTGGAACTGACATTACAACTGACGTTGTAAAGGAACTGTTGATTTTAGATAAATAGTATTAAAATAAATTTTGAAAGGGGAGCCGTTATTGGTTCCCCTTTTTTTGTAGTTTTGATTTATGGGACCAATTGGTATTTTTGATTCTGGATATGGTGGTTTAACCATCCTTCAAGACATTCGTCAGCGTTTGCCTCAATACGATTATTTGTACCTTGGAGATAACGCTCGAGCGCCTTATGGTCCACGCTCGTTTGATGTTGTTTATGAATATACCTTGGAGGCTGTGCAAGAACTGTTTGGGCGCGGATGTGAATTGGTCATTTTAGCGTGCAATACTTCCTCAGCGAAAGCACTTCGAAATATTCAACAATATGATTTACCGAAGTTAGACACTGAAAAGCGAGTATTAGGTGTCATTCGTCCAAGTGCAGAGATTATTGGGCAATATTCGGAGACCAACACTATTGGAGTTTTGGCGACGCAAGGAACAGTTAATTCAGAATCATACATTTTAGAAATCGCGAAGTTTTCTCCACAAATAAAAGTCTATCAGCATGCCTGTCCAATGTGGGTTCCACTGATTGAAAACAATACGCATGAGACGAAAGCTGGACGAGAATTCATTCGAAAAGATGTCAAGAAATTAATGGCAATGAACAGCCGAATTGACACGATTGTTTTAGGTTGTACTCATTATCCAGTATTAAAAGACTTCATAGATACTTTGGTTCCAGAAGGTGTAAATGTTATTGCTCAAGGGACAATTGTTGCGGATAGTTTAGCTGATTACTTGTTGCGTCACCCTTGGTTGGATGCTAAATGCACAAAAAATGGTACAATTCAATTTCTAACGACTGAAAATGTAGAAGAGTTCAATCGAAATGCAAATCAATACATTGACTCTCCTGTAAAAGCTTTGCATATTCATTTGGGATGATTGATAGTTCCAAGTTTAAGAAGTTCCAAGTTCAATTAGGCTTCTGTCTGAAGGAAATTATCAATTATTCATTGTCACTTATCAATTGCCCTCATTCATCTTACTCTCCATAGTCCAACGCATTAAAAATGCACGTTGTTTAGCCATTTCAGCCTTTTCTCCAAGATATAAAGCATCTGTTGTAGTGTTAAAAAGTGCAATCCATCTATCGAAATGCCCAGCGCTAATTCTCATATTCACATGGACTTTGGTTACATCGGTAGTATAACCGGCTTCATCTAAAAGTACAAAAGACCAAAAGTGAATCATTTTCGGGAGGTGCATCGAGAAGTCGAGATGTTTGAAAAACGGACCAATTAATTGATCTTTCACCACTTTATCATAAAAGGTATTGATTAGAATTTCAATGTCTTCTTTCGTCGTAATATCTCGTTTCATTCTTCAAATTTAAGACTTCTGACCTAAATTAGTTGACTTTGATTATCTTGGTAGTAGATTTCCTGGAAAGGCGCATTATTTTTTGAAGAAATTGTATGAAGAAGAAAAGAACAAAATCGGGAATGTCCCCGGGAAGTGTAGTTTACACGGGGAAAAGAGGAGTTGAAAAAGTATTTATCCATACCAGTTCATACAACGGAGATAAAATTGAAGAAACACTCCAAAACAATAAAGAAAAGATTGTTTTGGAAATGCCAGAAAAAGGCATCATAAAGTGGATTGATATACGTGGAGTGCATGATGCCGAACTAATAGAGTTGGTAGGTAAACAATTCAATGTGCATGGTTTGATACTTGAAGATATTGCAAACATTGAACAGCGACCAAAATACGACGAGTTTGAGAATGGAAATTTTTTCGTGATGAAAGCACTCTCTTTTAATCACGATACACTTCAGATCGAATCTGAGCAAGTTTCTATTTTTTTTAGAGATGGATTGATTATTTCGTTTCAAGAAGCAGAAACAGATCTTTTTAGTTCAGTTCGAGATCGATTAAAGATGAGTAATGGTCGAATTCGTCAGCGTGGAACAGATTATTTGACTTACGCCTTAATAGATACATTGGTAGATAATTACTATCAATTATTGGACGACATTGAGATTAATATAGATTTACTCGAAGAACGAATAATCCACAACCCAGATAAGACGATCAAGACAAATATTCATCATTTGAAAAAGGAATTGTTGGTTTCACGAAAATCAATTGGTCCGTTGAGAGAAGCAATTTCAAGGTTTTCGAAATCGGACAGTGAATTTATCAATGAAGAATCAAAAATGTTTATTCGAGATTTGTACGATCATACTGTTCAGGTTTTGGACATGGTAGAGTCGTATCGGGATACAATTAACGGCTTACAGGATTTGTACCTTTCAGAAATTAGTTACAAGATGAATCAGGTCATGCAAATCTTGACAATTATCTCAGTTATTTTCGTGCCACTTACATTTTTAGCAGGAATTTATGGGATGAATTTCGATGTATTACCAGAACTTCATTGGACATATGGATATCTTTATTTCTGGTTGTTCAGCGGATGTATTTTGGTGCTGTTGTTGTGGTATTTTAAACGAAAAAAATGGTTGTAGCTTCGACTAGCTCAGCTACCATTTCGACAAGATCAGTTGCTGTTTTAATAGACCCAATTTCTACCATTTTTATAAATATTACAAAAGATCAATTTTAAATAAATGATTCTAGACCTTTTTAAAATAAAATCAGCTACAGATCCAAAAGTTTCTGTCCTAAAGGCTATTTCTTGGAGAATTATTGGAACGATTGATACGATTATCATTGCTTATTTTTTTACAGGACAAATTAAAGTGGCGCTCGGAATAGGAAGTTTTGAGGTAGTTTCAAAAATGGCTTTGTATTTCCTTCATGAACGAGCATGGATAAGAATTTTGAAAAGGAAACATTAAAAGACTGCTTTTGATAAACGTAAAAGTGAGGTGTGATTTCAAAAAAACGAAATACGGATTAAAAGCACTTAACTATTTAGCAAGAAGGAGCCGAACATAACTGTTTCGATTTTAGAAATTACAACCGCGCAAAGTATTTCCAAAAAATTTTTGGAAGCGATATTGTTGGACTTAAAAAAACGCGGTTTTTCAGGTTCTAAAAAGGGAAAGGGTGGCGGATACTATTTATTAAAGCCCGCAACGGAAATTACTGTAGCGTCTGTTTTTCGAGCTCTCGAAGATCTAATCGCTTGGTTGCCGTGTGTTAGTTTGAATTATCATGAAAAATGTAATGACTGCATAAGCGAAGAAACATGTGAACTAAATAGAATGATGATTCAGGTGAGAGATAACATTTTGGTAGTAATAGAAAATAAATCGATCGCCGATATTTAATAGTTACACTTTTTTTAAAAATTACATGAAAACGATTTTAATTTCCATTGCATTGTTGTGCTGTATTTCATTTAGTTCGTTGTCTCAAGAGCAGAAAGTAACGGTAAAAAAAGAACAGGTGAGTTTAAATGATAAGCCTGTATTTAAAATGGTGTCGACTACTTATCCTGATGCATATACAGTTTACAATCTTAATGACGAAAAACTGATTTATTTCAACGCTTATTTCTACATTAGCGCTAAGCAAATCACTCCTGGAAACCCTCAAGGACGAATAGGTTATTTTGACATTACATTTTTCAATGATGACATGGATAAATGTGAAATACTTATTGTTGGAGCAAAGAAAGCGCTGGCTGAACAAATTATTTCAGAAAAATTAATCAAGGAAGGCAAACTAGATAAATCTGCTGTTAAACAATTTTGTCGAATTAACGGAATGAAATTTTCTGAAGAACAGAAACAAACTTCGATTATCATTAATAACTGATCAACGATTGTCTATTGGATTAGTGAGTGAAATATTTATTCCAGAACAATACCCTATTAATCCGATAGGATAATTGTGTTTACAAAATAATTTGAAATTATGATTATCAACCCAATAAAATTCCGAAATTCGAGTGATGTAAAAACATCACTGTTTAAAACAGTTTCATGGCGCATTATTGGTACAATAGACACAATGATAATTTCATTTCTATTGACTAGAAAGTAAGATATTGCGTTAAGTATTGGAGGAATAGAACTAATAAGTAAAATGGCGCTTTACTATTTTCATGAAAGAGCTTGGTTAAAATTATTGAAAAGGTAATGGATTTAGAAAAAATAAATACAGAATTAAGAAGTAAACATCCCTCGGAAATTATTCGTTGGGCGTTATCTATAGCTAAAAAACCGATCGTCACAACAAACTTCAGTCCTTATGAAGCAACAATTTTACACGCTGTTTCAGAGCAAAAGAAAGACATTTCTGTTATTTGGTGCGACAGCGGTTATAATACGCAATCAACTTATTTACACGCGAAGAGAACGATTGAACAATTGGATTTAAAAATTGATTTATTTGTACCACAACAAACGGTCGCTTATCGGAATGTGCAATTAGGAATTCCAGAAATTGATACACAAGAGCACGACGTGTTTACCCAACAAGTTAAGTTGGAACCATTTTCAAGAGCCATGGAAAAACATACACCTGATGTATGGTTTACGAACCTGCGAAAAGATCAAACAATCTTTCGCTCAGAGCTCGATATTGTAACCGAAGGAAACGGAATTATCAAAATTGCACCGTTTTTTTATTGGACAAGTGAAGAATTGAACGGATATTTGAAAGAATTTAAGTTGGAATCGGAAGATAGGTACTACGATCCAACAAAAGCATTATCGAATAGAGAGTGTGGTTTACACACTAAATAGTAAAAGTAATGAGGAATAAACACCTATACGATCTAGAAAACGAAAGTATTTACATACTGCGAGAAGTCGCGGCGCAATTCAAAAACCCTGTACTGCTATTCTCTGGCGGGAAGGATTCCATTGTGATGGCACATCTAGCTAAAAAGGCATTTTATCCAACAAAAATTCCATTTCCATTTTTGCACATTGATACAGGACATAATTTTCCCGAAACAATAGAGTTTCGTGATTACTATTTAAATAAATTGGGAGTGGACTTAATCGTTCGTTACGTCCAAGATGCTATTGACACGAATAAAGTGCAAGAGGAAACAGGAAAGTATGCAAGTAGAAATGCTTTGCAAACAGTTTCTCTGTTAGATGCAATTGAAGAATTTGCATTTGATGCGTGCATGGGAGGAGCGAGGAGAGATGAAGAGAAAAGTCGTGCGAAAGAACGGATCTTTTCCGTACGAGACGATTTTGGACAATGGGATTATAAAAAACAGCGCTCAGAGCCTTTTATGCTGCTGAACGGTAAAATCCAATTTGGAGAGAATGTACGTGCTTTTCCAATAAGTAACTGGACAGAAGAAGATATTTGGTCATATATTTTACAAGAGAATCTCGAAATTCCATCGATTTATTTTTCTCACGATAGAAAGTTAGTAGAACGCGACGGCGCATATATCGCATATTCGGATCATTTGAATATTGTAGAATCTGATAACATCATTGAAAAGACCATTCGATTTAGAACAGTTGGTGATATGACATGTACGGCAGCTTTTGTTTCAGAGGCTGATACAGTTGAAAAAATATTGCATGAAAATGTAGCGTCAAAGCACTCTGAAAGAGGAGCAAGAATTGACGATAAAAGAAGTGAATCAGCGTTGGAAGAACGTAAAAAAGGAGGGTATTTTTAATGGAAATAGTTAGAATTAGTACCGCGGGAAGTGTTGATGATGGAAAAAGTACGCTGATTGGAAGATTGCTATACGATAATAATGCGTTGACAAAGGAGCAAGAGGAATTGGTTGCAAAAAAAACCAAGGAGAAAGGCTTAACCGATTTGGATTTAAGCGTAATTACAGATGGATTAATTGCCGAGCGTGAGCAAGGAATAACCATCGATGTTGCGAATATTTACTTTTCAACGGACACCAGAAAATTTATTATTGCCGATAGTCCTGGACACATCGAGTACACACGTAATATGGTAACAGGAGCGTCTAATTCAAACCTTTCAATCATCCTAGTCGATGCACGAAAAGGTTTATTGGAACAAAGCCACCGCCACTTTTATATCAGCCAATTACTGGAATTGGATAACGTTATTTTCTGTGTCAATAAAATGGATTTGGTTGACTATTCTGAAGATCAATTTTTATCCATTGCCATAGAAATAAAAAAAATGGTGGCAAATTTTAATCCAGACATTGAATTTTCTATTGTGCCAATCAGTTCATTGAAAGGAGATAATGTGGTATTCCCATCAAAAAAAATGGCGTGGTATGCAGGTAAAGCCTTAAACGCACTGTTGCATGAACCGAATAAAAGTAGAATTAAGGAAGTTCCATTTCGATTTGATGTTCAACAGGTGTTTCACGTGCAAAACGAACAATTTATAGATTACCGCGGATATGCTGGAAGAGTAATCAGCGGAAGAATAAATTTAGGCGACGTAATTGTGTCATTGCCGTCAAATAAAGGAAGTAGGATAACAGAAATTCGCAGGTACGAAAATGTATTGGAATTTGCGGAAGCTGGAGATAGTGTAACCATTTCTTTATCGGATGAAATTGACATAAGTAGAGGTAGTTTGTTCGTCAAAGAAAATGAAGCTCCAGAAGCGAAAAATGAGTTAACAGCTACCTTGGTTTGGATGGACGAAAAACCAGCAACTTTAAATACCAAGTACCTTTTAAAAGCAGGTGCGAGGCAGTTTCCAATTAAAATTAGTGAAATGATTTTTACCGTTGATCCAATTAAATTAGTGGAAATAAACAACTCCGAATTAATTAAATTAAACGATATTTGTAGCGTTAAGCTAAAGTTAAGTCAGGCTGCCTTTCTTGATTCCTTCAAAGAAAATAGGCGAAATGGCGTTTTCATTTTAATAGATGAACAAAGTAACAATACTGTTGCATTGGGCATTGTAAAATGAGTAACTGAAGGTTTATTTTTTTGGTTAGGTTAAAAAATAAAATCACAAAAGCTTTCACTTTGTGGGGGCTTTTGTTTTATGTAACAATCAATCCTGCTTCTCTCAATTGATTTATTGGTTTTGAATACCAAAACAACTCAAAGTCATCAAATTTTGATTCAAAGTCAGCTTTTAGTTCGGCAATTGTTGAGTTATTAGCCGAGTAAACAGACATTTTTTCCAATTGAGCAACGAACCACTTACCTTGTTCCAACGCTAGATTTAGTTCGAGGCATTCTCTTTTGTCGTGAATGGTTAGCTGCACCATTTCCCACGTTTCTCCTCGTTTTGATTTTGTAAAGGGAGAAACTAATGGCGTTCTGCCCAACCAAAGTGGCTTCGCACTCGATTTCGCCAAAGTCATTCCCTCAGAATCGAGGCATTTTTCAATGAAATTAGATGGAACGGTCGTCTTTGGAATTTTGAAATCGAACCACTCGCTTAAAGGAAGTTCGAATCCTATGCCGTGCATAAAGTTGAAAAGCGATTTTTTCAGACCGAAACTAAATTTCGAATGATCTATTCCTGTCTTATCTTTAAATTGAATATCGTTATTTGCGAATGTTATGTTCTTATAATCTGGTTGAACACCAAATTCTTCAGGCTTGCCGCCAATCGGACTGTGCGTTGTAAGTGCAAATTGATGCCAAAATCCAGATTGTACAACACCAATTCCGAACAACTGTCGCACCATTTCAAGACTGTCTATGGTTTCTTGAACTGTTTGAGAAGGATAACCGTACATCAAATACGAATGCACCATAATTCCAGCCTCAGTCAAGTTTCGAGTAACGCGTGCAACCTGTTCAACCGTTATCCCTTTCTGTATTAGCTCCAACAACCTATCTGAGGCAACTTCTAGTCCGCCCGAAATGGCAATACACCCAGATTTCGCTAAAAGAATAGACAAGTCGCGTGTGAAGCTCTTTTCAAAGCGAATATTTGTCCACCACGTTACCGTGAGTTTTCTGCGAATAATTTCAATAGCCAAGGAACGCATTAATGCAGGAGGTGCAGCTTCATCCACAAAGTGAAATCCACGTTCGCCTGTTTGAGCTATAATTTCCTCCATGCGATCAACCAAAGTTTTGGCGGCAATGGGTTCATAAAGCTTAATGTAATCGAGTGAAATATCACAAAAAGTACATTTCCCCCAATAACAACCATGTGCCATTGTGAGCTTGTTCCACCTGCCATCGCTCCATAAGCTGTGCATTGGATTGGCAATTTGAATTACCGAAATATATCGATCTAACAGCAAATCAGAATAATCAGGAGTTCCAACGTATGCTTGTTTGTAGTCAGATTTATTGCTGTTGTTATTGTAAACAACAATGCCATTTTCTAAATAATAGGTGCGCTTAAAATCAAATGATGTTGGACAGTTTTCCTGAACAAATTGATGTACTAACTCAATAGGCAACTCTCCATCATCAAGTGTGATGAAGTCAAAGAACTCAAATACGCGAGGATCAGTTAATGAACGCAATTCTGTATTCGGAAATCCGCCTCCCATGCATATTTTTATTTCAGGAAAGTGTTGCTTAATATATTGCGCACAGCGAAATGCGCTGTATAAATTACCGGGAAATGGAACAGAAAAACACACCAGTTTAGGCTTTGATTTTACAAGTGCGTTGGAAAGTAACTCTAGTGTAATTGAGTCTATATAGGTTGACTTGTCATTCAATGTCGCGTAAAGCTCATCAAATGAATTTGCGCTCATACCTAATCGCTCGGCATAGCGACTAAACCCAAAATTTTCATCGATACATTCGGTAATAAAATCAGAAAGGTCTTCTAAATACAAGGTCGCAAGGTGTTTGGCTTTGTCCTGCATTCCCATATTTCCAAATGCCCATTCCAAATCGTCCAGTTCATCAAATTTAGATGCTTGGGGAAGAAAGTTTTCTGTGCAAATTTGACGTGCAAGCGTTTGATTTTTTCCTTGTAAAAAGAGAAGCACACTTTCAATAGTATCTAAATATTCGTTCTTTAAGGCGTAAATTCGTTCTGTATTTTCAGATTGAATTGTGTCATTTTTGAATGCCATTTCAAAAATTTCTGACAATCGATGAGGTGTAAATAATGCTGCAATGACCTCAATTCCTAAATCCATTTGATAGGCAGAAATATCCTTTGTATTCAGAAAACCTTTTAAATAAGCGGTCGCTGGATACGGCGTATTCAATTGGGTAAATGGCGGAGTGATAAGTAATATTTCTTTCAAAACTTTAAGTGTTTTAGCAAACTAAATGTAAAGGAATTAAAAAATTAGAGATTGAGCATTATTTTTCGTGGAAATGAAATCCAGGATTGATGTTAAACTGGCAATTTGAATTAATTATATTAGGTAATGTTAAATTGTTTTGCGTTAAAAATTTTGCTCAAAAAAAGCGACTAAGTAATTTGGTCGCTTTTAAAATCCTTATGATTATGAGTAGAGTTCGAATGAAGTGTTCCTAACACTCTATTCTGTTCAGAGGTTAAAACTGAATAGGCAGATTAAAGCCTAAATTAGACACCTGGCATTCGATTAAATTTGCTTTTAGAACCAGCTTTTGATTTATCACCGAGACTTAAACGTTAAAATGTCATTCACAAAAAATAACATATTGCCTAAAGGATAAGCGCCCGAATATCATATATTTGAACAAGTAATTATTACTAACATTCACTTTTTTGAGTGAAGCAATAATTTCTAAGGCCTAATAATGGTACCATAGAATAATTATGAGTAAAGCCCAGTTGTGTTTGATTATCGTCTATAATTGCGTTTTTGGTAGTTTTATAAATGCACAAAATTTAATTCCAAACCCAACGTTTATTAATTCGGAAACGAGAAGTTCAGTTCACTACCCGACGGAACTTATGCGAAGTCCTATTGTTCCGAAATATTGGGAAATTGTGGATGGTTATCCTGACTTTTTCAATGACTTAAATTCAACATACATTGGCTATCCAATATTGAATACAGAAGATGGGATAGGCGGAAAGCTTGGAATGAGAATGACGAACTCCGATAATGAGTTTGAAGCTGTGGAAACGATGTTGACTAATGAATTAGTGAAAGGAGAAAAATACATCATTTCCTTCACCATGGCACAATGTCAATATTCCAACTTTTCAATGGATATGATTCCTTTTATTTTGAGCAATGAACGAACTTCAAAGAATAACATCGTTGATCACACAACCAATAATTTATGTCTCCTAGAAACGAGTCAGAAATACTTATCGAAAGATGGATGGAAAACAGTACGTTTTGTATATAAGGCCAAAGGAGGAGAAAAATACTTCACACTAATTAATAACTCCTATACTTTTGCCCGACACGAAAAGAGCAAAGTAAATCGTACGCGTTTCAATTTCACAGGAAATAAACTGGAAGAATCGTCTTATTATTTTTTCAGTGAAGTATCGGTTGAATTAGCTGCAGGTGATACGGATTGTGAACCTTTTGTTTTTTCACCAGACGAGGACATTACCAAAGACGAATCATTTGAAACATTCCAAACAAAGCTGCAGGCACTTTTAAAGTTAGATTTGGTTGAGGTGAATGAAAAAAGATTAAAGCAAGAACACCTTTTGAACGAGCACACGATTTTTTTAATAGATATTTCTGGCTCAATGAAATCAGGATTTAGGAATATTAAAAGGTTTGTGTTGGACATTATGGATGAAATGTCCGATCAAGAATTAGTAAGTTTAATCGTGTTTGGAGCAAGCTCAAAAATTATTCTTCAAAGAGCAAATAAAGAGAACTTAAGGGATGCATTGAACAGCTTTTTTGCAGATGGTGAAACGAACATTAGAGCGGGTTTAAACGACATGGATTTCTTGATTGATCCAAATGAAAAGACAACACTGGAAGTTTTCACTGATGAAAAAAGTTCTGTTATGGCCTATTTGGAACTAATTCGTCCAAATCAGTTTGAAAACAGAAAAACTTCTGATCTACATCTTAAATATGAGTCAAATTTAACGCCCGTTATCGCTAGTAATATTAGTAATGACTCTACAAGTCAGCGATTAATTCAACACATCTACGAAAGTGAGAATCCAAACGAATATTTCAATTTTAAACCGGGTGAAATAAAAGGATTTCAATTTTCAAAAGAGTGTAATTCTGCCGTTCAATATGAATCTATTTCAGAGGAATCTAAGATTGAAGAAAAAATCACTAACAATGTGTTTCTAATAGACGTTTCTTCCTCAATGAAAGAAGGAAATAAATTATCAAACTTAAAAACGTCGCTATTCACGTATACTGCAACCTTAAACTCGACAAATAGAGTAAGTGTTGTTTCTTTCTCAAGTAAGACTGAGGTGCTTTTAGATGCTGCAGAGAAGAACGATCCACTTTTCAACAAAGTCATTCAAGATTTAAAGGGCAGAGGCACAACTAAAGTCAACGACGGAATTAAGTATATTTATAACCATTACACTGACGTGAAGCATCAAAACCTGTCTTTTGTGCTTTTTACGGACGGAGTGTTTTCTCTATCGGAAGAATCTGAAAGAGCTATTTTAGAAAATCAGAACATACATTTAACTATATTCCAATTTGGCGATCGCAAGAATCAACAATTAGTTGAACTTACGGAACGCCAAAACTTGAATTACAAAAAGATTAGCCCCAAAAAAATAATCGAAGAGTTATATAAGCTGGAGAAAGACAATCCGTTTCCAACGCGATTTTCTTTGGAGCAACCTGAAATTTGGAAATATTTTCAAGATAATATTATGGAAATTACAGAGTACAACGATTGATGTCGTCACTTTTTGTTAGTCAGTAATCACTATTTTTTCTTTTGCTAAAGTAGCAGTGTTTTGTTTTACGAAAACGAAATGCACGCCGCTTTAAGGTCATCACGTAATAATAGAGCAGTCTGTCTAGAAACATTTTCAAGTTGTTTTACCATCTGACCATTGAAGTTGTAGACAGAAATACTCGCGCCTTCTAAAAAATCCTCAAAATGCAAAGTTGTAGAAGAAGAAAATAGAAAAGTCTAAATTGAAATATCATTCAATTTAGACTTTTCCTCAACTGATGTTGCATTTCATAATCCTACAGCCTGAACTATAGTTACAGTATTGACGGTCGTTACATAACCTAACTTTTCTCTATAATAGTTATTTCCAAATCCTCAAAGTGCCGTCATTTTTTACAAATGATTTGAATACCACGGATCTTAATAAAACTATTTTTTCCTATTGAAGGTTCTCTAATATCAATTCAATATAAAGACGAGAAATTATTTTTTGATGCGCAACTGGCACTGCTTCTCCCTACTTGGATGTTATAAAAAAAATGATTGCCATTTACAGGCGTAGAAAGTTTAATTAGTTCACCCTGTTTAATGAGATTTAATTGTAATAATCAACTTGAGGTTTATTACTATATTATTCACTTTCCCTGGTCGGTAAATGTCAATCAATTTTGCAGCTTCTTTTAATTTTTTTAAAAAATGGAGAAGAGATTACCTCCTCTCCATTTATCAATGTTGAATTTTTATTGTTTTACTATTCGGATTGTTTCATTGTAATTACCATTACTATTATTGCTTCTTAATAGATATAGGCCGCTTTCCATTAAAGAAGACGGGAATTCTAGTGAAAGATGTTCACCTTTACCTAAATCACCATTGAAAATCACCTTGATTAATTCTCCTTGTATTGAGTATAATGTAATCAAGTAATTGTCAGCTGTTTCCACAGTAAAGTCAATTTCAAATGATTCTACAAATGGATTTGGAGAAACATTTAATTGATTATTTGTGATATCGTTAGATTCAGCAAACCTTGATAGTAAGTTAGAATTGTTCGTTGAGCAAAAGTTTACTTCTTCACAACTTCCAAGGGTACAACCGTGCGCTAAATGAGCGGCTACTGCATCTTCGTTGATGCAAATTGTATTTCTATGTCCTGAATTTCCAGGTGATACGTGACACATTTCAACTTTTTGAACGTTACTACGACCTGCATAGCATATGACATTTATAACACAAACATCAACATTATCTGAAGCCTCACAACCATTTTGATCAGTAACAGTAAGTTCATAATTGGTGCTGCTACTTGGACAGATATTAACATCTGTGCTTGAGGAAATCACGGAACCGTTAGCAGACCAAGAATAACTGTATTCAGCGCAACCTCCTTGAGCAGAACCGCTAATATCGGCACAGCTAAAAGGTGTATAACCATAATAAACAGTTTGTTCTTCACCCGCATCTGCTATCAATTTAGCTGGCGCAGTAAGGATAATGCTTGCATTAGCAGAGCATTGCCACTCATCCGTAACAACAACATTGTACGTTCCTGCAGCTAATTGATTTACAGTACTAGATCCAGATCCATTTGACCATTGATAATTAATGTTTCCACAACCTCCGGACACATTAGCAATTGCAGAACCATCAGAGGCTCCAAAACAGGAAATATTATTACCACACGCATATGTATCGGAACTAGCCGTTACTCCAAGATCACAAGATTTTGAAATGGATAGACCAAATTGCCCTGCAGCATAACTTGAGAATCCTTCAACTGTGACGTAGTATGTTCCGCCAGCATTGAATGAATATGTGATACTAGATTGAAGGCCACAATTGTCGTCATTCGTAGCTAATGTTCCCGAACAAGGAGCTGAAGTCAAGTATAAATAAGTATCCCAAGAAGTAGCACCACACGTTTCGAAGGTGTATGTTCCAGCGCATGGTATGTTTACCTCATACGTGATATCTTCAGATGAACGTAATCCACAATCGTCACAAGCACCTAAAGTGTTATTTGTAACAGATACGTTACCGTTTAATGTTAATACAGCATCAACAGTATTTCCAAGGCATGGACACGAAACACTAATAGATCCTGAACTAGCGGAAGTATTTTCATCGTCAATTAAGAAATAATATGTAGTTCCACCTGTTAAGGTTACAGAATTTGTTTCACTAGAATATATGTCATTTACATACGTCCAACCTGAAGCTCCACAACTCCCTGATTTGTAAAATAAATCTACATAGGAACTATTACTCGTTACTTGAATGTCATAAGACCCAGTTACGGATGGTGTGTATGAAAATACCGATTCGTTTCCAGGTGTTCCCCATGGTCCCGTTGGATTCCAAGCGCCAGTACCAGATGCCAAATTAAAGGATTCCGACTGATCACAAGTTAAAGTTGATATAGATGCACATGGATTTGTAGCGGGTGCACTCGGACAAGTAATTGAAATTGTACCTGAACTAGCTGAAGTATTCTCATCATCAATTAAGAAAGAATAGCTTGTTCCCGCTGTTAATGTCACATAATTCGTTGTAGTACTGTATGTGTCATCGATATATGTCCAAGAGTTACCATTACAAGCACCTGTTTTAATAAACAAATCCACCCAAGAAGAGTTACTTGAAACATTGATAGTGTGAACCCCAGATATAGTTGG
>CAWUSK010000002.1:0-18157 GCA_963925035.1 uncultured Flavobacteriales bacterium | reverse complement strand
TGAATCGATGATTTCAACCTTGTTTTGCCAATCATAAATTTTTCGGCTGTCCGAGATAAGTAAGCCATATTGTTTGAGTAATGAATAATAGACTTCTTCAAAAACTAGATGGGTTCTTCGTGCATTAGCATCACTCAGTGTACTCTTGTGAGGAATATGTTTAAGTTGAAAATGATTCGTTTTTCCTTTTAAACCAAGCATCGCACCAGCGACCTCTCTAAGTGAAGAACAATTAGCAAAACTTGAAAAAAGCATACTTATTAGGTGATCAGAGGTACTAAACTTCTTGGTGTAGTAATCAGAATTGTGTTTTAGCTGCTCGTTTAACTATATCAGAGTCTATAAAAGAAATCAGCTGTCCGAAAACGGGCTGTCCAAAAAAGTAGCTACTTTTATTCATGTAATTTATGTTCGGAAAACCAAATTACATTAAAGCGGGAAATCCTTCATAGGAAATCCCGCTTTTCAAAAAAGTTTTATCGGACAGTAGTGTTACAAAGACTAAATTTAATTGCTTTGATTAACATTGTTGCAAATTATTGGTTATAGGATTGATTTTATTTCCTCAATAATTCGTTCAGCCAATTCATTTGCTTTTTGCTCGTTTTGACTTTCAGAGTAGATTCGGATAATTGGTTCCGTGTTACTTTTTCTTAAATGAACCCATTCTTTTTCAATGTAGATTTTAACACCGTCAGTCGTGTCGACCTCTTCGTTGGCATATTTCTTAGCCATTTGAACAAGTACGTTATCCACATCAATTTCTGGGGTCAATTGAATCTTATTTTTTGAAATAGTATATTTTGGATAGCTGTCTCTTAGTTGAGAAACTGTCATTTTTTTCTCGGCTAAAAGAGAAAGAAACAAAGCAATTCCTACCAAAGAATCACGTCCGTAATGCAATTCAGGATAGATGATTCCACCATTTCCTTCACCACCGATTACAGCATTCTCAGCTTTCATTTTTGTAACGACATTTACCTCTCCAACTGCAGAGGCAAAGTATGATTGTCCGTGTGCTTCGGTTACATCTCTCAATGCTCTAGTTGAAGATAAATTAGAAACAGAAGAACCCGGTGTTTTTGAAATAACGTAATCACCAACGGCAACAAGTGTATATTCTTCTCCGAACATTGTTCCATCTTCACAAACCAAAGCTAAACGATCGACATCTGGATCGACAGTAATTCCAACATCAGCACCAACTTCTTTAATTTTATCGGATAAATCCGTCAAATGTTCAGGAAGAGGTTCGGGATTGTGTGGAAAATGTCCTGTAGGCTCACAATACAATTTTGTAATTTTAGTTACGCCAAGCGCTTCTAACATAGCAGGAACAAAAATCCCACCGGTTGAATTGACTGCATCAACAACAACAGAGAAGTTAGCCGCTTCAATTGCATTTTTGTTTACTAATGGTAAATCTAAAATCGCTTGAATATGTTTTTCTAAATAAGAATCGTCTTTTGTTACAGTTCCTAAGTCATCGACTCCAGCAAAATCAAAACTTTCGTTTTCTGCGATCGTTAAAACTTCAGTTCCGTCATCTCCAGAAATAAACTCACCCTTTTCGTTAAGTAACTTTAGGGCGTTCCATTCTTTTGGATTGTGACTTGCGGTAAGAATAATTCCGCCTTGCGCATTTTCCAATGGAACAGCAATTTCAACAGTTGGAGTAGTAGATAATCCCAAATCAATTACATCGATTCCAAGTCCGACTAAAGTAGATGAAACCAAATCGGAAATCATTTGTCCTGAGATACGTGCATCGCGTCCAATAACAACTTTAAGCTTTGATACAGCGCTGTTACGGTTAATTAACCATGTTCCATAAGCTGCGGCAAACTTTACTGCGTCAAGCGGCGTTAAACCACTATTTACTTTTCCTCCAATTGTCCCTCTAATACCAGATATAGATTTGATTAAAGTCATTAGATCGTATGTTTAAGGTGAACCATTTTAAGACAAGCAATCGCACATTCGATTCCTTTATTGCCATGTTTCCCTCCCGAACGGTCAATCGACTGTTGTTCGTTATTGTCTGTTAGTACACAAAATGAAACAGGCGTGTTGTATTTTAAATTGACGTTCATTATTCCTCTTGTTGCACCGTCGCAAACAAAATCGAAATGTTTAGTTTCTCCTTGAATAACAACACCAATAGCAACAATTCCATCTACGTCTGTGTTTTCGCACATGAATTGACAACCAAGTGGAAGTTCAAAAGTACCAGGCACAAAACGTACGAGAATATTATTTTCTTTTACACCATTATCTAGCAATGCTTGTTTTGCACCAGCTAGTAGGTTCAATGTGATTTTTTCATTCCATTCAGAAACAACAATGCCGATTTTTAAATCGGCACCATTAGGAATTAAATCCTTGTTATATTCTGACAAATTGCGATTCGCAGTAGCCATTTATTTCGTTGTTTTATTCTTCGCTCTAGCAATGTATTTTTCTATTGCTTTTTGAGATGCGAAAGAAGAATAGTTATCTCTAATCTTTTCGTAACACTCAGTTGCCATTGTAAAGTCTTTCAACTCTTCAGCACACAGCCCTGCTTTCATCAAATACATTGGAGCAGTAAATTCATTGTCGCTCGCATTAGCGGCTTCTAAGTATAAATTTGCAGCTTTTTCGTAATCCTTTAATTCAGAATAACAATCAGCTCTTAATCCAGTTGCCATAATTGAAACGTAAACATCAGATAAGTCTAAACTTTCCAATTCTTTCAATGCGCTTTTGAATTCACCTTTTACCATAAATTGACGTGCCAATACAAATTGAGCAACTTCACCACCCACTTTACCATCGAATTTTTTTACTTGAGCTTGCAATTCGTCAATGGCTAAATCAGTAGAATCAGCTGTCGCATAATTTAATCCTGCCCAATAACTGTCTTTTGATTTATCGTTGTCTGGTTTCCACATAAATTGCAAATAAGCAAAGTATCCTAGAACAATAACAATAACACCTCCAACTACAATTGTAATTAGTCTAAGTTTATTATTTGATTTAAACTGTTCTTTAATTTTTTTTCCTGAAATATCTTCTAGCATTGTTGTTTTTTTATTAGCGGAGCAAAAATAGTTTTTTTTTTCGATAAAAGATGCGGAAAGAATACGAGAAGTTAACACATTTTCAACTAAATTTGTTTAGATGCATTTAAAATCCCTCCATCTTGTCAATTTTAAGAATTACGAAGAGGCAGAAATTCACCTTTCTTCTCACATCAATTGCTTTATTGGAAAGAATGGAGTAGGGAAGACAAATATTCTGGATGCAGTGCACTATCTCAGTATGTGTCGCTCTTACATGAATGCGGTAGATCGTCAGAACATTCGTTTTGACCAACAATTTTTTGTTGTTCAGGGTGATTGGCAGAAAGACGATATTTCTGTTAATATACATTGCGCGGTAAAAGCTGGAGCGAAAAAAGTTTTTCGTAGAAATAAAAAAGAATATGAAAAATTGGCCGATCACATAGGACAATTTCCTGCTGTGATGATTTCGCCGTACGATCGTGATTTGATTTCTGAAGGAAGTGAATTGCGCCGTAAGTGGATGGATGGAATTATTTCGCAATTCGACAGACATTATTTGGACACCATTCAGAAATATGCAAAAGTGCTTGTTCAGCGGAATGCTTTATTGAAAAATATGGCAGAACACCGTTTGTTCGACCGTGATTCAATTGAAGTATGGAATGTTCAAATGATTATTCTCGGAAAACAAATTCATGAAAAAAGAAGTGCTTTTTTGGATGAATTCATTCCTGTTTTTCAAAAGCATTACGACTCCATTGGAAATGAAAACGAGCAGGTTCATTTAGTGTATAAATCACAATTGAACGATGCTCCAATGGAGAAATTGTTAGTGGAATACGAGCGAAAAGATGCATTTACTAGGTATTCGAATGCTGGAATTCACAAAGATGATTTGATTTTTGAAATCAAAGGTCACCAAGTGAAAAAATTCGGTTCTCAAGGTCAACAAAAATCGTTTTTAATAGCGCTGCGTTTAGCACAGTACGAATGGTTGAAAGAACATTTAGGCGTATTGCCAATTTTGCTATTGGACGATATTTTTGATAAATTAGACCATACACGTGTAGAGCGATTGATGAAACTTGTAGCGAATAATTACTTCGGTCAAGTATTAGTAACTGATACAGACGTGCAACGTGTTAAAACGATTTTTGGAGAAAGTGATTTAAAGGCAACAATTTTTAGTGTTGAAGACGGAAAAGTAGAACAGTTAATTGAAAGCGAAGCAATATGAGTGATTTAAAGCGAACATCGAACGAAGCACCATTAAAAGAAGTGATTGACCGCTGGTTAAAAGCATATCGCTTGGACGGTAAAATGAAAGAGTTGGACGTTATCAAAGCTTGGCCTGAAATGATGGGAACGGCTGTTGCTCATAGAACCAAAGAGATTACGATTAAAAACAAAACACTTTACTTAAAAATGGATTCGTCAGTATTGCGTGATGAATTAGCACATGGCAAGCAAATAATCATTCATCGCGTTAATGAAACAGCAGGTTGCGAAATCATCAACGATGTTTGGTTTGGCTGATTACTCAATTATTACTTCAGCTCTACTATTACTATACGCAGAAAAATAACCCAATCCTTTATTGTCCCAATTTGTCTTTGGATTTGCTGGCGCAGCAGAACCTTGACCACCTGCAATTGATAAAACTTCAGAGAAGTAGTTGTACACTGATTTGTCCATTGAGCGCATTTCAAATCCAACAGTATCGCCAATCTGAAAGGCTTCAGTTCTAAATAAAGGTCGGTTAATAAAATTCCCGTCAGTTAAATCATCACTTTGAAGGTAGAAATCTGTTAAGTTCCCTTCTTCTGCATAGTTTAGTGACATTACAACAATAAACTGATTTTCAACTCCAGGAGGATCGTTGTATCTTAAATAAGTAATATAACCAGCTTCTAATCCAAAAAATGCGGGGTAATATTCATACGTTATCGGCTCAAGTGGAACGGGAGGATTCATTCTGGAAACCGCTGTGTAAGTTGTTCCGTCGTATTGAACAGTCATCGTATAATCTGTATTAAAAACAGGAATGTAATTGGTCAATTCATAATAGCCGTTGCCAGCAAAAGGAACTGTTTGAGGATTCCCCAAGTAGTCGGTTATAATCACAACTAAATTATTAAGTGTTGTAGATGGTTCGTTGTCAAAATAACTTGTTGTTAACGATAGTTTCACACGAACGGTGCTGTCTTCTGCTGTATAGTTTGCCTCCATCGTAAATTTTTGATCAGCATCGTTTAAATCAACATCAATGACCTTTGTGCAAGATGCAAATGCTATTAAGATTGAAAAGCAATAGAATAAATTTCTCATCTTATTTGAATTTAAAGTTATATGTAATTGACGGTATCATTTTAAATAACGTCGTTTGAACTGCTTGCGTTTTTGAAGAGTCATTAGGGTCTTCCTGAAAAGTAATAGCGTATGCATTTTCTCTTGCATACAAATTGTAAACTGAGATGTTTAAGCTGTGATCGAAACGTTTACGCTCTTTCATGTACCAAGTCAAACCAACATCTAAGCGGTGATAATCTGGCATGCGATAACCGTTTCTTTCTGTATAGTATGGTACATATTCGCCTGCGATTTCATATTTACCAGAAGGGAAAGTAACAGCGCTTCCAGTATAGTAAACGAAACTTGCAGAAGCTGCTAAGGCGCGGTTAAAGCGATACATTAGTACAACTGATAAATCGTGGATACGATCCTGACGTGCTGGGAATTCATTTCCTTCATTGATTTTATCAAACTGACGCAGTGAACGAGAAAGGGTATAGCTTATCCAGCCTGTAAATTTACCTTTTATTTTTTCAACTTGAAGTTCAAAACCATACGTTCTACCTTTTCCATAAACTAAATCGCCTTCCACTTCATTGTTTAAGAACAGTTCAGCTCCGTTTTTGTAATCAATTTGATTTTGAAGGTGTTTGTAATAAATCTCTGTTGAAATTTTGAACATGTTTTTATTCAAATTTTGATAGTAACCTATCGCTATCTGATCGGCAATTTGAGGTTTTACATTATTTGAACTTGGCACCCAGTTATCTGTTGGACTGCTCGTCGTTGCATTTGATAATTGATGTAAGTATTGATTGATTCGGTTATATCCTAATTTGATAGAGTTGTTTTCTGAAATAATAAAGCTAGCTGAAAATCGCGGCTCTAAACCATGGTAATACTTCACTGTTTTCCATCTATCTGAACTTTCAGAAGTTGTTGTTTTACCGTCTTCATCGAACTCGTAAACTGTCGGTCCACCTAGGTAATCAAACCCTGAATAGCGCAATCCGTACATTAAGTTCCAACGGCTACCAAGCTTCGTTTCATTTTGAATGAAAACTCCAAGTTCAATGGCGTAACGTGCATCTAATTTGATTTCGTTGAACGACTCGTTTTCACCCGTAAGCGCACCTGGTTTAAATGTGTGGTGAATTCCATTGACTCCCATTTTCATGGTGTTGTTGCTATTGATGTAATATGTGAAATCTTGCTTCACGTTCCAATCTTGAATGGATGAACGAATTCCAAATCCATCATTTCCTTCACCAATTGTAAATTCATAATCAAAGCTGCTAAAAACCAGCGTAGTGTTTGAAAATAATTTTTGATTGATTATTCTGTTCCAACGCAATGTACCCGTTGCATTCCCCCAGTTAATACCAAACGCTTGCCCTAGATTAAACTTGTCTCTTCCGAAATAACCAGATAAATATAAACGATCTTTTTCGGAAATTCTATAATTTGCTTTTGCGTTTAAATCGTAGAAAAATAACTTCGTTTTATCTGGAATATCTTGTTTGGATAAACCAAGAAATAAATCTGCATACGTTCTTCTTCCCGAAATAATGAACGAGCCTTTGTCTTTAACGATAGGAGCTTCTAATGTCAAGCGAGAAGAAATCAATCCAATTCCACCTGATGCGTTGAATTTTTTATTATTCCCCTCACGCATTTTTACGTCAACAACAGAAGAAGCTCGTGTTCCATATTCTGCTGGAATTCCAGATTTGTAAAGTGCAACATCTTTAATTGCATCTGAGTTAAATACTGAAAAGAAGCCTAGTAAGTGAGAAGCATTGTAAACTGGAGCTTCATCTAATAGAATTAAGTTTTGATCGGCTCCACCACCACGCACGTAAAAACCAGAATTACCTTCACCAGCAGATTTAATTCCTGGAGTTAATTGCAAAGTTTTCATGATGTCTTTTTCTCCAAATAGAACTGGAATTGTTTCAATGCTTTTAGGGTCGAAACGCGTAACATTCATTTCGGATGAAGTGATGTTATTATTTTCTTTTACGGCATTTACGCTTACTTCTTGAATTTCTAGTACATCTGCCGGAACCTTTAGCTCTAAATTCTTGATGATGTCCTTATCCAAGATGATTTTGAATTCTTGCGTTTCAAATCCTGTCGAGCGGTAAGCAACAGTGTATTCGCCTTGTTCCAGGGTTAAGGAGTAAAATCCATAAGAATTGGAAGATGTTCCAACGTTTGTGAGTTCCTTAATCATCACAATAGCTCCATAAACGTCTTCACCGTTGTTGGCGTCTTTTATACTACCACTAATAGTAAAATTTTGACCGAAAGAACTAAAACAACTAAAGGAGAGTAATAATGCAAAAATGTAATTCATAGTCAAATTATATAATAAGTTGAACAAAAATAAGTGTTTCGCAACAAATTCAGAAGAAATTTATGTTAACTGGGCAAGAAAATAATTAAGCGGTAATGAAGACCTATTCAATTACATCTACAGCAACTTTGTACGTTGGGTCTTCCAATACGTTTACTTCAATTATTTTGTCGGCATTTTTCAGTAAGTTTTGACAATCAGGGCTAAGGTGACGCAGATGAATTTTTTTCCCTGCTTTTAAATAACGTTCGGTTAAGCTGTTCAGTGCTTCAATGGCTGACATGTCAACAATTTTGCTTTCAGAGAAATCGATTATGACTTCTTCCGGGTCATTTTGAATATCGAATTTCTCAGTAAATACGGAAATAGAACCAAAGAAAAGTGGACCGAATATTTCGTAATGTTTCACCCCATTTTCGTCGACAAATTTACGTGCACGAATTCTTTTTGCATTCTCCCAAGCAAACGCAAGAGCAGATATAATTACTCCAATTAGCACTGCCAATGCTAAGTTGTGCAAGAAGACAGTAATTAATGTTACAACAATCATTACGATTACATCTGTAATAGGCATTTTCCCAAATACTTTTAGACTGGCCCATTCAAATGTTCCAATTGCAACCATGAACATTACGCCTGTCAAGGCTGCCATTGGCAATTTTTCAATAATCGGTGCTCCCCACATAATAAATGAAAGTAAACCGACAGAGGCTACAACACCGGATAAGCGCGCTCGTGCCCCAGATGAGATGTTAATTAAACTTTGTCCAATCATTGCACAACCACCCATTCCGGAGAAGAATCCCGTAAAAATATTGGCTGTTCCCTGAGCAATACATTCTTTATTTCCATTTCCTCTCGTCTGTGTAATCTCGTCAATTAAATTCAAGGTCAACAAACTTTCAATTAAACCTACTCCAGCTACAATCAGTGCGTAAGGGAAAATTACCATAAATGTTTCCCATGTAAATGGAATATGTGGAATATTAAACGGTGGAAATCCACCAGCCATACTTTTTCCAGTTCCAAGTGTATCGGCAACAATTTTCGTATCAATTCCAGCGAAAATAACAATGCTCGAAACAACAATGATTGCCACCAAGGAGGAAGGAACGGCCTTTGTTAATTTTGGAAGTCCCCAAATAATAAACATAGTTAGAATGACTAAGCCAAGCATAAGATACAGGTCTGTTCCTGAAATCCATTTTTTACTTAACCCCATTTTTTCTACTTCAAAAAAAGCATTGTGGGTATAATTGAATTTCACTGATTTATCTGATAAATCAAAGACTTGAGTTCCTTCTATTTGAAATTCAATTTCGTCCGTTTCAATGTTACGCAATTGGTTTTTTTCTATTTGGTAGGTTATTAGGTTAGTAGCATCGTTTGTGACATAACTATTGTGTATGTTAAACACCTTTTCTGTTGAAACCGTTTCTATTTTTTCATTTCCGAAGTAATCTTTTTCAACTACTTTAAATGAGTCAAATTGTGCCATGAAAATGACAATTGCTAGGCCATTCACAAACCCAAACATCACGGGATGTGGAACCAAACGAATGAATTTTCCTAATTTTAAGAAACCTGCAAGGATTTGTAACAACCCCGCTAGAATTACTGTAGCGAAAATATATTGCGTTATTTCATCTACTGAAATTTCAGGATTTAATTTTTTAAGAACGGTAATCATTCCTAAATAAACTACAGCAATCGCTCCAGTTGCTCCAGAAATCATTCCCGGACGACCTCCAAAAATTGAAGTTATCAATCCAATTGTAAATGCAGCATAAAGTCCTGTTAATGGAGATAAACCTGCAATTAGGGCAAATGCAATTGCTTCTGGAACAAGTGCAAGTGCAACTGTGATTCCAGAAAGAATTTCCGTTTTATAATTTACTTTTTGCTTTAAATCGAATAAATTGAATATTTGCCTCATCTAATTTCTTTCCTTGTAATTAAGGGTACAAAATTAGTACATTAATCCCAAGTGGCAATTACGAAGCTACTCATTATGGTAAGGAGGAAAGTCGGTTGGTATTTTTGATGCACGATCATGCAATACAATACTTCCTGTTACGCCAACATTCAACGACGTGTTTCCAGGTAATTTGATTAGGAAATGGCATTTTGCTTTTACCTCCTCTGGAAGTCCTGTGTCTTCAGCTCCAAGAACATAAATCGCTCTTTTTGGGTGCTCAAACTCGTGCAACATTTCCGCTCTGTCGTCAATTTCAATGCCCACAAGGCGACAATCGTGTGGAATGTTATTCAATAAATCATCAAATGATTTGTAGTGAAACAAAGGAATTCGTGACCAAGCACGCACAACATCTGAAGATTGTTTTTTGTATTTATTTTCAACCGTAAAAATATAGGCAGCACCAAGAATAAAAGCTGAGCGCCACAACGTTCCAATGTTATGTTCAGTTTTTCCACGGTAAACACCAATGGCACAATATCCTTTTTTGTTGATTGTTTGCATAACGCAAAGTTCGAATTATTATCTAGTAATTAATCGTTAAAGATGAAAAATCCAATATTCCCTGGATCTGACATGATAATATTGTCGACTGTATTTTCTTTATTGAAATGTGTAATTTCCTCCTTGATTTCAATTCCTGTAGCGCGAATTTTTTCAATAATCGCTGGATTATTCGTCCCATTGAAAAAGGAAATAGAAGGATTTAAAAATAGGTGAGGGCAGCAATTTGGAGACATTATGCTAAGGACAACGCCATCTCCATTCACTAAAGAAATCCAACCTTGAACTGTGTTTCCAGCAACAGTTTTGAATCCAATTGTATTCCAAATATTCACCGTTTTTTCAATATCAATACTTTCGATTGTGATTCCTTGATTGTTTCCCAGTAAGGAGGAAGTGCAGTTTTCTGGAATAGCTATACTCGTCTCAGATTCTATCAAATATATCCATGTTCCTGCGCAATCTCCTAGCAGAAAACCCGAATCGGTGGTAATTACTTTTGTTAGAGAATTTAATTTTTCAACTTCAGACGTCCATGAACTGGCAATTAGTTTTATTCCTGGTCGGGCACATCGCTCTGGGTTTATCTCAATAATTGATTTCCCATCTGTATAGCAGTTTGAATCAGAAAGTTCAGTAAAGCCCATTTTGGTATAAAAAGACTTGCTTTTTAAGATGTCCGGAGTCGGTGTTTGAATAATTGTGTTCATTTTCTGCGAATATTTTGAATTGGTGCGTATAAAATTAAAATTTTCCCAACATTTCAGCTCCTTTTGACGTTATAATTATTAGATTTAAAAAGGTATGAGGATTAACAATCAAGACTGGAGTGTATTTGATGTAATTAGAGGCTTTTTCCCCTTTAGATTACTCATTAATCACGTAAAGCACAATTTGTTTTCGCTCTTTTTTTGGTTGATTTTATTTCTGATTGTTGGAGACAGTTTAGGGTCGGCTTTTGGATTAACGTACCTCTTTCTTTCACCAGAATATTTAGGTGAAGTTTCTGGCGTTTCGTTTTTGCTTTCTGGATTTGCATTAGGTGGATTTATTATGGGATTCAACACCTTCAGTTATTTAAAAATAGGAGCGTACTATCCGTTTTTGACAACAATATCAAAGCCTTTTATTAAATTCTGTATCAATAATGCAGTTATTTCTATCTCATTCATCATTTTTTACCTTATTCGCATGTCTTCTTTTCAAATGAATGAAGAGTTCAAGGACTTTGGAACAATATTGATTTATGCATGTTCATTTTTACTTGGTATAGGTTTGTTTCTCTTGTTTTCTATCTTTTATCTTTTTCCACTTTTAAGAAGGAATGAATTAACAGAAGAACCTATCGATGAACCAATTAGTTCTCGAATTCATAAAAATGAAAAATGGTACGACATATTTAAAGCGCAGAAAGACCGAACCTATATTTACATCGGTAAACGCATGCGATTTTCCGTAAGTCGAAGTTCACGCCATTTTGATCAGGAATTAGTTGAACGCGTTTATGCGAAGAATAGAATTAGTTCTACACTCTATGAAATCCTTACAATCACAATGTTTTTTGTACTTGGCTTGTTGAGTAATTACAGTGTTTTTGAAGTCCCAGCAGCAGCAAGTATCATTCTTTTATTAACCATCAGTTTAATGATTTTCAGTGCGCTTTATTCATGGTTAAAAGGTTGGGTTTATCCACTTTTAGTCATCATTGTGTTGGGCATGAATTATATGAGCGTTCATTCTAATTCCTTCAAGTTTAGCAGTTTTGCTTATGGACTAGACTATTCAAAAAATGATGATTATTCCATAGAACGCATTATAAAACTTTCAGAAACTAGTGGTGATAAAGCGCGCAACGATTATATCAAAACGCTAGAAAACTGGAAGAAAAATACTGGCGAGGATAAACCAAAATTAGTAGTGATTAACCTCTCTGGTGGCGGTTCGAGAAGTGCAATGTGGGCAATGACAATTTTAAATAATGTCGATCGCGCTCTTGACAACAAGTTGACAAAACATACGCAAATGATGACAGGAGCGTCTGGTGGAATGATTGGCGCAGCGTATTACCGAGAGATTTTATTGAGAAAACACAAAGGCGAATTAAAGTCAAAATCCAATTCCGAATTTGTAAAGAATATAGGGAAGGATATGTTGAACAAGCTGGCATTTATGGCTTCAACAAACGATATTTTTATCCGATACCGAAAGTTCAATTATGCAGGTCATGAATACGTAATAGATCGTGGATATGGTTTTGAACAGCAATTAAATGAAAATACGAATTCAGTTTTAAATCATTCCTTAGGTTATTATAAAAAGTACGAACAGAATGGTATTATTCCGACTATGATTTTCAGTCCGACCATTGTAAACGACGGAAGACGCTTATTAATTAGTTCTCAGTCGCTACGGTTCTTAACAAATAACTCAACTTCGGAATTTAATTCCTATGAAAATATTGATTTCCACGATTTACTAGCCGAACAAAACAGCAATCAAGTGCGCTTTAACTCTGTACTGAGAGCGAGTGCTAGTTTCCCATTTGTTATGCCAATGATTTCGCTTCCAACCAAGCCAGCAGTTCAATTGATGGATGCCGGAATTCGTGACAACTACGGTGGAAAAACAACCATGGAATTTCTCTACTCAATGAAAGATTGGATCAAAGAAAACACATCGGGAGTTATCATTGTTCAAATCCGAGATGTGAAAAAAGTGCGGAATGATGAAATATATAAGCAAGTTTCATTTTTTGATAAAATCACCCTGCCGTTTGGAAACATGTACAAGAACTTCCCACGTGTGCAAGACTTCAACCAAGATGAGCTGATGAAATTAAGCGAAGGCGCCTTTGATTTCCCACTAGACAAAGTGAGCTTTAACCTTTTGGAAAAAAAACTAGACCGCATTTCTTTGTCGTGGCATTTAACACGACAAGAACGAGAAAAAGTACAGAATGCGTTTTTCAGTAAGGAGAATCAGCAGTCCTTGAAAGTATTGAAAGGCTTATTGGATTAAGGAAACCAATAAGCCATCGTTTTAATTCAGTTTAGTTTTTGACAGAGACTGTTTATTTATTTTCCTCTATTATTTTACCGGATATTTGTTCGGAGAAAAGTTGATAGATTTTGATAAAACCCACTTGGACATCGTTAAAACGAATTGGGATGCCGATGAGTTCAATGCATCGAGTCAAAAAGTTGTTCAAACTTCAAGTAAGATTGGTAAAATATGATACTACGGGATATATCAATTATAAATTGAATACAAATTTGCCTTTTACATTAAAGGGAAAGTACCAATTCCAGTTTTTAATTCGACAAGATTCCTTGACAGGAAAGGTCTTTGTGAAGTCTTTTATGGATGAAACAGAAGAATTTTTGTTGTATGACTTTAATCTTAGCGTTGGCGATAAGATTAAAGTCAATACTAACCAATCAATTGGAAGGAGAATTAAGCGTTACAAAATTAGAGAATATTGGTACGGAATAAAATCCTTTACGAATGCTTGAAGCAAGATTAAATGGGGATGGTATCCTTTTTAAATTTACTGAATACGTTGGCAGTTTAAATGGCTTTTTAGTGAATTTACCGATGGATGTATTGAACAGTTCAATTTTGAAATGTTATTACACGAATAATGAATTGTTTTATAGCCTGGGAGATCATTGTACGCGAACACCGGCGAGAAAAACAGGTAGTCTTAAATAATAAAGGACATATTTTCCGCAGGAATCCAATTCCAGCCGAGTGAAAGTTTAAGACTTCTTATCCGCTTTTTTATTTGCTTTTGGATCTATTCCTGCAGCCAACATTCGCAAATAGACATCCTCAACATGCTCCCGAGCCCACTTCATTTTTCGTAAAAATTTCAGACTTACTTTTATTGTAGGGTTCACCTTGAAACACATAATATTCACCTCGTTTGCCAAGTATTCCCAACCATAATGTTCTACCAGACTTTCCAATATATCAACTAGCTTTACTCCATGCAAGGGATGATCGAGCTCTGCTTGGGTTGGCTGCCTCCTTACTTTTTCAGCAGATTTCTGCTCACCCTGAATTTCTACTGGTGTTTTAGTTGGTTTTTTTTCGTATTTGTTTGATGTTTCCATTGTTGGAGAGATATTTAATTTTTTGTTTCAAAAATGTTCATTTAATTTTGGTTTCAAGGGATAAAAGGAATTTTTATTTAGTCGCGCTATAGCGATTTAATTATCAAAACCGCTTGTCAAAAGATTCCCCGTTGAATTTATAAACTTCTCCAAATGCCATTCCAACTAGGATTTTATTATTTCGATCTATGTAAATGTCCCAAATCATTTGAGAGGAAAGCTCTTATGAACATATTTTTTTCTTTGTTTTATTATAATGGCTTACAACGGTTAGTATAAGCGGTCGTTTTAATGTCGTTTAGGTTTTGTTGTGAGCTGTTTATTTCTATACAATGATTTCTTGAAGTTACAAAATAATCGCTCATACCCAATAAAGCTAAACCCTAATACTATAAACAATACGGGGATTAAAAATCTAAAGCCATAATTTGTTATTGGCGCAATCAGAATAATAATAAAGTAGAATGAAAGGACGAAAAATAATAGCGATAAGTCAAATAATTTAAGCTTACGTCGTTTACCTATTAAATATGATATATTTAATATAAATCCTACCCACATAATAATCCAGTGTGGACGTATTCTGTATTTTTCTTCAAGTATTGGTAAATAACCTAAACAAAATAGTGTTTTCTTAAAATAATGAACGAAACCTTGTAAAGATTGTCCGTCGGTTGTTTTTACATTTTCATTTGGTATGTTATCAATACTTGTCAGATAGTCAAGAAAGTTTCTATCAATTATCATGGTTGATAGATCTCCGGAAACTAAAAAATTTCTCAAAGGTAAAATTGAGATAATAATAATATAACTAAAGAAAAATAGCCAATAATTATATCCTTTTTTCCTATTTAGGAAGCTTGTAATCATTAAAAAAAGTAGAATGCTGAATGGAAGAATATTTGGTCTGGTCAATACTGATATTCCAAGTAGAAGACCACTAAAAATATAGAGTTTAGATTTTTTAGTGACAAGTGCCTTTTTGAAATAAAAGAAAAACAGAGTAATTGTGAATATTGCAAAGTTTTCACTTAATAATCTAAAAGTATAATATTTATATACGTCAAAAAACGCGAAAACAATTAAAATAAATAAAAGTAACCATCCTGTTTTTTGTTTTAAATGATCTCTAAAAATAAGATAAGTTAGGGCAACAGTGGACCCAAGAAGAATGCTTTGAATACAATAAACGATAGCCGGATTTTCACCGAAAAAATAAAAGCATATGGCAACAAAATAATTATATAAGAATCCCGCTGGAATTAAGTAATTACCACTAATACTCTCAATTAAAGGGCCATTGTTGTTAATGTCAATAGCGTACCTAGCATAACGATTCCAGTCATCAACCCCAATTATTAGTTCATCGATAGGGAAATCATTAAGACTTATTATGAATATTGTTGGAATTAAAAACAGAAGTGAGCAAAATAAGATCAAGACTGCATCAGATGCAGTTCTGTTTAGTAAAAAGGGAGTATTTATTAATGATATTTTCAATTTGGATTAAAATTAATAATTTTTGAATAGCTCACAACGTTTAATGTAAAAAGTCGTTTTAATGATTTTTACATAGTGTTATATGTATCCTATCTGTTAGTAATACAGTCAATTTCAATAATATCACCGACCATGCATATAGTACCAATAAAGTTGGTGGTCAAATGATAACTAACCCAAATCTTCTTTCCATCCTTCAAGTCAATATCAAAGTCACTGAGGTTTAGTGGCTCTAGTTTATTCCCGTTTTCCAATTCAATCACATATCCACATCCATCTAATCCGGATAGATCCTTCAATTCGGCTTTTACGGAATCACTACATTTGTTTTTATTACAAGCCATCAATAATAGGACTATCAAACTAATCCAAGATGTTGTTTTAAGAAATTGTTTCATTTGTTTTCATTGTTGATTTGACATTATTCAATTACATACAACGGTTTGCAGCTAAAAGAAGTGGCGGATTTGGAACACCAAACTGTCTATACCCACCAAACTTTATTAGTTGCACAACTGTTTATATTCGCACTTCCCCCGCCATTTTTTTTAGGTGCTGTTATGCGTTGTATTTTCTACTGAATTTAATATAGTCTTGCGTTAGATAGTAAAACCCAAATGGCGTTATTATATATATTAACCAATTACTTTCAAATGCCTTTCTATAGTCTAGCTCTATTAAACTAATAAATGCAGTCGTCAAACCACAACCAGGGCATTGAACCCCAAATATCGACTTCCATATGCAAGGAATACAAATATCAATTCCTGCGATAGATTTCAATACGGTTGAAAGTAAAATGTAAAAACAAAAAAATGAAATAAAAGGATTCATTTTTACATATCTAATTATTTTAGACATTATATAATTTATTTATGTGCATCATAAAATTTGGCTAAAACAAAAGACATATAAGGTCCAAACCAAAACAATCCAAGGCCACAAGGTAATGCGCATAAAATAGCTAATGGGATTAACTTAACATAGCACCAAAATAATTTCATTTTGTAACCATCCATAATATCTGCGCTCTTTTTCATTGCGTCCATTGGACTAATATTATTTTCTTCCGCTGCAATAAATGGAACTAGGGCTAGCATAAAGCTTACAATTATTCCTGGTATTACTAATAATAAGTAGCCAAGTGAAATTGAGACAGTTGTAAGTAATAATATAATTGCGGGTAAAAGGTTCTTTAATAATTGGTCTTTATTCAGAAGTGATGCTTTTATTTCATTAATGTTTTTAAAGCCATCAAATATTGTTTTAAAGTCCGAATAACTAACATCCTCGCCTCTTGATTTTCTTAAAATGTAACTATTTTGCCAAATCCAAAAGCGACCTTGAAAAATAAGCCATAGAATTACTCCTATAATTGTCAGAATAACCACTAAAAATTCCATTAAACTGTAGCTAAAAACAAAATCAAGAACATTGTAAATTACTGCCATAATTAATGATACACCTAGGCCAATTGCCGCGCTGACTAATGTTGAAAGAAGAAATGCTAAAAAGACATTGCCCCATTGGCCTTTAAAAGCCTCTCTAGCTTCTTTGATGATTTGATCATTGTTTTTCCGAATAGCTGTTTCCATAATTTGATTAGTTTTAAAATTCGCCTACTCTATTCAGTTTTCGGCATACCTGTTTATTGTTATTTGCTCTTTCAATATTACGCATAACGATCACGCTAAAAAGCGTTTCTTGCTTCAGCAATATATGATTTTTTAGCGATTGTTATAACCATTCCTTCCTTTTTCACACACATACACAATTTGAATTTTTTATTGTACTTTCACCCTATAAATTAGATACTTATGAAAAAAACCGCATTCGTACTACTTTCACTATTTGCTACTATTACTGTCTCAGCACAGGAAGTTGTTGCCACGCAAGGAGATTCATACTCCAATGCAAGTGCAAACATCGACTTTACGATAGGCGAAGTGATTATAAACACAGGAACAGATGGAACTAACGACCTAACGCAAGGTTTCCATCAAACCAACTGGAACTTTTTAGGCGTGGAGGATTTTGCTCCCAACTACGAAGCGATCATTTATCCCAACCCAACATCAGATGTATTGAACATTCGAACAAGCACGTTCGAGAATGTGAGGTATACACTGTATGACGGGCAAACACCTATTCAAGAAAGTCATTTGGCTCAAGAGAGTTATTCTTTGACCTTGAATGTTGAAACACAAAATTTAAATACACCTAAACAAGTTACAATACATTAAACAATACAATTATGAAAAAACTAATTTACGCTGGATTATTCCTCTTATTCATTTATTCAAATTCTGCATTCGCCCAGTGCGGCCCGGGAAACAATATTTCTCAATTAATAGCGAGCAAT
>CAWUSK010000001.1:0-95740 GCA_963925035.1 uncultured Flavobacteriales bacterium | reverse complement strand
TTAAAAGATAAAGTTGCTGCAGCACTGAAAGGATTTGAAAACAAAGGGTTGACAGTTATAGAAAAAAACGGAAAAATCTATGTAAGTCTTGAGGCAAAATTACTTTTTAGTTCAGGTAGCACTTCAGTTGAAGCGGAAGGTCAAAAAGCGTTGATTGATCTAGCACGTGTGTTAGAAACAGAAAAAGAGTTAGAAATTATTGTTGAAGGACATACTGATACCGATAAACTGAACAGTCAAAGTCACCCAAAAAACAATTGGGAACTTTCGGTATTACGAGCAACATCGGTAATTGGTATAATGACAGGAAACTCAAATATTAACCCAGGACAATTAATGGCGGCTGGAAGATCTGAGTTTATACCAGTAGATCCAAATGATAAAGCAAAAAACAGAAGAATAGAAATAATTATCTCTCCAAACTTGAATGCACTTTTTGAATTGATTTCAAAGGATTGATTCAAGTCAAACTAGAAAAAAGAGGGACCCAATAATTTGAGGCCCTCTTTTAATGCTTAAAGACATTAAAATTTAAAAACAAATCCTCCGTTTAATGCGGAAATATCGTATCCTGCTTCTCCGTAAAGTCCAAATTTTTTGGTAAGGAAATAACGAATTCCTCCAAAAACACTAGGTCCTCCGGAAACAGAACGGCGCGAATAGCCATAATTTGGATCAAAAGGATTGTCTGTTTTGTAGGTGTCAGTTATAAAGTGCAAAGCACCACCAACTCCAGCATAAACGTCCATCTTTTCTACTCCAAAATCAAAATGGTAGGCAGCTCTTAATGCAAGGGAAGTTCTGGAACGGTTTGATTTGTATTCGTAGTTCTGATTTGTATAATATGATTTACTCGTATAAAAAGATTGGGCAACTGCTCCACCAACTCCAATTCTCCCTATTCCTAAAAGATCGGTAATACCATGCTCATACGCTAAAATAATTGGACCTATCGATATGTGTTTGTAACCATGCCCAGCGTTGTATTTATTTGCTTTTCCATATGGGTCTATACCGAAGCTTAATGTTATATAATTCGCCCCCTTTTCAAAAGCCTGAGAAAAAGTGGTTGGAGCAATAAAAAAGCTCAATAAAATAATTCCTAATATTTTCATGTTTTTTGGTTTTATAAGAATGACAAAAATATCTCTTATCACTCGTGGTTGCTTACACGAATGAACATTTATTTTACATAAATCAATGATGTTAACATTTTTTGCATGTTCTCGAATTCTTGATCAGCAAGGATTAACTTAGGCTCAGGATGGTGTGTTTTTTCAGGAATACATATGACTTTCATTCCTGCAGCTTTTCCGGCAATGATTCCATTTAATGAATCCTCAATTACCAAACATTTCTTTGGTGCAACATTTAAAGTTTCGGCTACGGTTAGGTAAACAGCAGGATGTGGTTTCCCATATTGCTCGTGTTCTGCAGAATGTGTAAAGTCAAATTTATCCGTGATATTGAGTGTGCTCAATACTGTATCAATTAAGATGGAATAGGAAGAAGTTCCCAGGCCTATTTTAAAGTTGTTTGAACGTAAATAATCCAAGGTTTCAATTACACCTTCCAATCGTTCTCCATTTTCTTGAATCAGTTGGATCATCTGTTGAACAATTTCATTTTCGACTTCTTTGGGAGACTTTTCGTTCCAGCCAATGTGCTCAAACCAATATTCAATCACCTCGTCGATTCTTAGTCCAACGGTTTTTTGAAAATCTTCTTTTGTTAGCGGACAACCGATCGACCGAAACACATTTTCCATGGCAATTTTCCACAGCGGTTCAGAATCGATGAGAACCCCGTCCATGTCAAAAATGACTGCTTCAAAATCGGTAAATTTCATGTCTTTATTTTTCAAATTTATACAGGTTTCCTCCACCAATAATTTTTTTTACTTCATCTGCAAGAAGGATTGTACTATGATTTATAACGACGACCGCCTCCTTTTGAGTAGTGCGCTTAAATTCGTGCGAAAATGTTGGTTTTCTGTCTAAATCCGCAATATTTAACTGAAATATACGGCCATAGGTTAGAACATAAAGTTGGTCATTTAAAATATCGGCGCCAGTAATTGCATCTTGCCACCAACCTTGCTCACCAACGTACAATTCAGAGTATTTCTTCGCATTGTATGTTCCCTTCTGTTTTGGTAATGTATAAATATTGCTAATTCCTGTCCAGGGCTCAGTTCTATTTTTAGAGAAAATGTAAATAGATTCTTTATAAACTATCATTCCTTCGGCATCAAAATTAAGTTGACTTTTATTCGGTGGGAACTCATTTTGATTGGAATAGTTGAATGAAATTTTTTGAGCTACGACTTCCTTTTTTGATAATATGTCTGCGATTCGCACTTTGTAAACACATAGGTTTTTGCGTTTATTTTCGTTGTTTCCGATATCACCGATATACAAATAATCATTGTCCCTAGCGAGATCTTCCCAATCTATATTGGTGGCATTTTTCACAGCAACCGTTTTTAGTATTTTGCCTTCCATGTTGAGGACATGTAATTCGGCTCCGCTGCCACTGTCGTTAATCGCAACTAATGTAGATTCATCGAGTTGTTCTAAACCAGAAATTTCGTTGAGCTTATCGTCTAATTTGAAAGTCGTCCATTGCTGAGTAAAACCGAAAAAGGAACCTACAATTGCGATGAAAAGAAGTTGGATTTTTAAATGAAACACGGCAGTTTATTTTATTATTCGAACGATTTCAATTCGATTGTCACTTACTTTTTCGATGTCGAATGTTAAGTCGTCTATATCAATTTTTGTGCCTGCTTCTGGAATGGATTCCAAATGATATAATATCATTCCTCCTAAGGTTTCATATTCTTCGTCTGGAGTGATTTTGAGACCGTACTCTTCAATCAAATAATCAATATCGATACGTGCAGAAAAACGATATTCATCTTCGGAAATAATTTCTTCTAACCAATCTTCTGTGTCGTGTTCGTCTTCAATTTCACCAAAGATTTCTTCAATTACATCTTCAATAGTCACAACACCTGCCGTTCCTCCGTACTCATCTACAACTACGGAAATTGTTGCGGCATTAGTGGTAAAGGACTCTAATAATTCTTTTCCAGGGATCGCTTCAGGAACGAAGGTGATTGGCAATAAAATTTGTTTGATCGATTGTGGAGATTTAAACATTTCAAACGAATGGACATATCCGATGATGTTGTCAATGTGTTCTCTATAAACTACGATTTTGGACTTTCCTGTATCAATAAATTTTCGCATTAACTTGTCGATGTCATCCTCCACATCAACGGAAATAATTTCTGTCCTTGGAACCATGCAATCTCTTGCTTTTACAGTGTCAAAGTCAAGCGCGTTTTGTAAAATTTGAACTTCATTGCCAAAGTCTTGTTCGTCTCGAATTCGGTCGTTAATGTCTTGCACGTAATGCTCTAGATCAACTTTAGAAAACACCTTTTCTGTGTTTGAGCTGTCCACGTTTAACAATTTTAAGAACATGTTACTCATGCCGAGCACCAAATATGTAGGAGAATATAAAACGAAATAGATTAACACCATTGGCAATGATGCATATTTTAAATAACCGCTAGGATTCATTTGCACGAAAGTTTTGGGAAGAAATTCGGCAGTAATTAGTACAAGAGCAGTAGATAAAATAGTTTGGATCAACAGCACCAATCCAGAATTAACAATTCCCAAAGAAACGACGATAATCGGCTCTAAAACTTGAGCCGCATAAAGCCCAAAGAACACAAGTGCAATATTGTTACCCAAGAGCAACATGGCTATGAAATGAGATTCGTGTTTGTAGAATAAAGATAAAATTCGACCGTTTAAAGTTCCCTTTGATTTGTCTAGTTCAATTTTTAATCGATTGGATGAAATATACGCAATCTCCATTCCTGAAAAGAATGCAGAAAAAACCAAAGTGATACAAATTCCAATAAGTGGGACTTCCATTAATTCTTGTTACAGATGAAAGATACGAAATAAAGTGATTTACAGTACATCGAATCCTATATCCTTTCGGTACGATGCTTTTTCAAATTCAATTTTAGCAATTGAAGCGTAAGACTTTTTCAGCGCTGATTCGAGGTTTTTACCGTATGAAGTTGCGGCTAAAACCCTTCCGCCATTTGTAATTACTGCTGGGCCGTCAGCTGCAGTTCCTGCATGAAAAATAATACTATCGCTAACAGCATTCAATCCAAAAATTTGTTTTCCCTTTTCGTAAGCATCCGGATAACCACCAGAAACCATCATAACTGTAGATACGCTTCTTTCGTCAAACTGTATATCGCATTCAGAAAGCGTGCTTGTAGCAACACCTTCGAATAAATCCAATAAATCAGATTTCAATCGAGGAATAACAACTTCAGTTTCTGGGTCACCCATTCGGCAATTGTATTCAATTACGTAAGGTTCATTTTTTACATTAATAATTCCAAAGAAAACAAAACCTTTGTAAGTAATTCCATCTTCTTTAAAACCTTTGATTGTAGGAATGATGATTTGATTCTTAATTTTTTCTAAAAACGTTGGATTTGCAAATGGCACAGGCGAGACAGCTCCCATTCCACCAGTATTTAGTCCTTTATCTCCTTCACCGATACGTTTGTAATCTTTTGCTTCAGGTAATATTTTATAGGCATCTCCATCTGTAATAACGAAGCAGGAAAGTTCGATACCAGATAAAAACTGCTCAATAACTACACTTGAACTTGCGTCACCAAATTTTGCATCGGCGAGCATGCTTTTTAATTCTTTTTTAGCTTCCGCCAAATCCTCTAAAATTAACACACCTTTTCCTGCGGCAAGTCCATCTGCCTTAAGAACATAAGGTGATTTCATTTTATCAAGAAAAGCATATCCAGCCTCTAAAGTGTCTTTGGTAAATGTTCCATACTTTGCTGTAGGAATAGAGTGTCTTGCCATAAATTGCTTGGCAAAATCTTTGCTACCTTCCATTTGTGCTGCTTGTGCATTTGGACCAATAACTGGAATGTTTTTGATTGTGTCATCTGCTTCAAAGAAGTCCACAATTCCATTTACCAACGGATCTTCAGGACCAACAACGACCATATTAATCGTGTTTTCTAACACAAATTTTTTGACTGCTTGAAAATCATTTGGGTCGACATCTACATTTTTTCCGTGCAAACGTGTTCCTGCATTCCCTGGAGCTATAAATAACTCCTCAAGTGCAGAACTTTGTGCAATTTTCCATGCAAACGCGTGTTCTCTTCCTCCTGACCCTAACAACAATATTCGCATAGCTTATTTCTTAAATATTAGGATTGACAATGTTTTAATATTGAAAGAAACATTTCTGCACCGTCCTCATTTGCAAGTTCTGCATCTGACGCTCTTTCTGGATGTGGCATCATTCCAAAAACATTTTTTCCTTCGTTACAAATTCCGGCAATATTTTCAAGCGAACCATTTGGATTAGAATCTTTAGAAACCTCTCCCTTTTCATCGCAATATCTGAATAAAATTTGTCCGTTGTCGTTTAGTTTTTGCAAGGTTTCGTTTGAAGCGAAAAAACGACCTTCCCCATGAGCGATAGGAATTTTATATGCTTTTGTTGCATTCAAATCCTTGGTAATTGCAGTTCCTGCTCCGCCAACAGATTTCAAATGAACATTTTTACAAATGAATTTTTGATTATCGTTGTGTAGTAAAGCCCCTTCTAGCAAACCTGCTTCAGTTAAAATCTGAAAACCATTACAGATTCCCAATACGTAACCACCATTATTGGCATGTTTGATTACTTCACCCATGATAGGAGAAAGTTTTGCAATTGCTCCTGAACGAAGGTAATCGCCATATGAAAATCCACCAGGTAAAACAACAAAATCCACCCCCTTTAAATCAGTGTCTTTGTGCCATAAACGCTCTACTTTTTGTTCAAAAATAGTTTCTAAAACATATACGATATCTTCATCGCAATTTGACCCAGGGAAAGTTACTACTCCAAATTTCATTTTGTACATTAATTGGTTGATGCAAAAGTACTATAATTAGAAAGTTATTGCCTCATATGGAATAAAAAACTTACTCACAGAATAGAAAAAAACGAGATAATAGATGAATGTGGGAAATGCTTTTTGAGTTTTTTGCCCAAAACCATAAGGTAAGATGAAAACAAGAGCGATAATAATCAATGCACCAGCTTCTACCTTGTGAAAAGCAAAAAAGTCAATAAAAATGACCAATAAGCACATGACGATAAACAAAAGCATGAGTCGAAAAAGTTTTTTCATTCGAATGGAACTCACACTAATTTTGGAAAAAAGCCCTTTTAAACTGAGTACGATAAGGAGAATAATTCCTAGGCTACATACTAGAATATTTATTGTGTTTAGGGAAGCTGAAGAACTGCTAAACCCTGCACGCCCAAGATTTGTTTTGAAAACGATGTTGCATGCACCACTGTATATCAAGGGAACAAGAAAGCCGGCTACAATTAATGCAGATTCTCTAAAAATAAATGGCCGCATTAACCAAACCATCGAGAAAATAAATGGCAGACCAATGAATAGAACGGGGTAAAAAGTACACGCTATTCCAAAGAATATTCCGGCATTGAAAACTGTGCGTCTTCCATCTTCATTTTGGTTTAGTTTAAATAACTGGTAGGCAGTTAATACAATAAATACTTGTGCAAAAGAGAGTCCTTCCAAGAAGTAAAAAAAATGAAAAAAGCTAGTTAGTGTAATGTAAAGCAACGGCGTCAAATGACTGTTTCTTTCCATAAATTCATTCCGATTGAAAACAGCGTTTAGTAACAAGGCACTGATTAGGGTTAAAGTCAACGAGCCGATTTGGAAACTCCAATGATCTGGAAGTTCAACTGTTCCCCACATTCCAAAGTTTGAAGCTGCATCAGAGACGTAGAACCCCATGTAATAATTGCACAGGTCATACCCAGCTAGAAGGAAGGGTAATATTAACAGAGAAAAGGACTTATTTCCGAAAAACAATTTAACCACAAGAACGAAGATACATTTTTTCTTCGCTGTTTATTGCTTCATATCGCGAAGAATTCTATATTTAAACCTTCAAAACCAAATTTAACCCAAAACACCTTAAAATTTCAAGGAATTAGGTGAATCAAAATAAAGTGAGCAGATGGCAAAAACAAGGTATTCCGACTCTGAACTTAAAGAGTTCAAAGAGTTGATAGAAAGCAAGTTAGTGGAGGCAAAAGTAGATTTACAACTTTTAAAAGGCTCACTTTCTCACAATGACGATCACGGTACAAATGATACAGGTAGAACGTTTAATATGATGGAAGATGGCTCTGATACACTCTCTCGTGAAGAGGTTGCTCAATTGGCTTCACGTCAAGAAAAATTTGTTACGGCTTTAAACAATGCGCTCATTCGTATTGAAAACAAGACGTATGGAATATGCCGAGGGACAGGGAAATTGATTCAAAAAGAGCGATTAATGCTCGTACCTCATGCAACATTAAGCATCGAAGCGAAGAACGCGCAAAGCTAAATTTCTGTGAAAAAAAATATTCTTATTGTTACCCTAGTTGTAGCACTTATTTTGGCGTTCGATCAAATCTTAAAAGTTTATATTAAGTTGAATTTTGAGCCAGGAGAATCTGTTTCCGTGTTTGGAGATTGGTTTTTGTTACAATACATCGAAAATCAAGGAATGGCTTTTGGAACTAGGTTTGGTTCACAAATGTGGCACAAGTTGGCGTTGAGTATTTTTCGTGTTATCGCAATTAGTGCACTTGTATATTACTTTTTTAAACAGTTTAAAAAAGGAGTTAGGTTGGAGTTTTTAGTTGCTATTGGACTTGTATTTGCCGGCGCAACAGGAAACCTAATCGATTCAATGTTTTACGATTTTGCATTTCCATATGACCCGTGCATGCCGTATAATCATTTAGATGGTTCCGGTGTGATTTCTAACTGTGGCTTTTTTGGTGAAATTGAAACGCGTCATACGGGATTTTTGATGGGAAATGTAGTAGATATGTTCAAATTTGAGGCGTTTTGGCCTGAATGGATGCCAATTATTGGTGGTTGGGAAGTGTTTCCTGCCATTTGGAATGTGGCAGATGCGTCAATTAGTATTGGTGTGATAATGGTGTTTGTTAGACAAAAGAAATACTTTCCAAAACCAGCGGTTACTAATTCGGAAGAAATAATCAACGATACCCCGGATGTTTCCTCAGAAGAAAACAAGCAAGAAGAAGAGATAAATTAGTTTGTTTTATCAGGACTTAAGCGAACGCGTAATCGGTCAAAAAAGAAATGAGTGCAATAAATCAAGTCTTTCCTTCTAGAAGGCCTAATGTTTTCCTAAAAACGATACGTTACTCCTCCCAAGAACTGAAACCCTTGTACAGGTGTATTGTGCCATCTCATGTATTGTTGAGCCGCAATGTTGTTGAACTGTACAAAGGCAGAAATACGTTTGTTATATCGGTATTCAACCCCCAAATTAACGTCAGCAATAAAGTTTAACTTCTGGTAATATTGCCCATTCTCTTCTGAAATTCCTGTTCCAGGAGCATAAACCAATGCTTTTCTTCCTTCCTCCATTTTTACGTCTAAATTGAAAATGAATTTGTCGAACAAGTTATACGACCCACGTAATGTTATTTCTAGACGTGGTAAGTTCCAAGCGTAACTATTATTTAAGGCAGTGTAAGAATAAAACTTTCCAATGGCATCGATTTTTAGTTTTTCCATCAACTGATATGAAATTGAACCTTCAATTGTTGCAACCGTCATAGTATCGTAAATGACATTGAACTTGTTGCGTGGTGAATGAATGGTATCTGTTACAAAAAGGGCTTTGTCTTTCACTTTTGCAAAACTAATGGCTGCGTTAAAGCTAATTCTACGACTGATTGTTCCTTTAATTCCACCGTAGAAGTCGTAAGCAGTATTTTCGTTTCGAAGTTCAACATTTGGAAGCAAGAATTCATTATCGCCTGTAAGACTTTTGAAAGTCGTTTGTTTAACTCCTCCTCTAGCTCCAATGTACGGAATGAAAATATCGTTAAACAAACTGTACTTCACTTCTGCGATTGGAAAGATGTATACCCTTGTAACATCTCGCGCGTCAACAGCAAGATCTAAGCCCACTTTAGCTTTAAAGCGCTCGTTTTGTAATCTTGTCGTAATATGTGGTCTAAAATCGATAATTGTGTTGTTTAAAAACAATCCAGTGTCCAGTCCCGTTAAACTTTTGTATTTTTCTCCGTAACGGTAACCGTTGTAGCGAATATCAACATCTAATCCGTAGACTTCTGTTTTGTGTTTGAACCAAGTACTCGTTGTTACACCAAAGAAGTTTTCTCTCGCTCTCCACAAATCTTCCTCTTCTCTGTCATTTTTTTTAGAATGGTAATTATTGTATGCGATTTCCACGCTAAAATTTACTTTGGCACTGTCTTTAACATGTGTTATGTATTTACCTGAAAAACCCACATCGCTATAGCGTTGCGCAATACTGTCTCCAGGAATGTTAAGGGTATCGGAAATTCCGTAATAATGAAACCCCTTGCTACCGTAATGGAAATCTCCACGAATTGTGTAGCGTTTTTCATTCAAACCACCATAGACACCAAGTCTAGTTCTATCGTATTGACCTTTGGCATACTCTTTAATATCACCGAATGAACTAAGATGTTTTACGTGCGCACCATAAATAAATTTACGTGAACGGTCAGAGTCGTAATACACCTCTCCCAGCGGCATTAACTTTGTTCCTATCCCCAGTTTCACGTAAGTATTGTACAATTGTGGTAATTTCTCCACCGTTTTTATGGATGCGGGATTAATGCGTTCAATTTCCGTTTGTGTTTCGTGTTTCAGAATTAATAAAGGGTATTCAACGATAACAGTTGGAATAATAGTGTCAATCACAAGCGGGGTGAGTGCAATACGGTATGCTTTCTCAACTGGACGATCTCCTTGTGTTACAATAATAACATCCCCCTGTCCATATCCAACAGAAATGGAAAACAAGAATACGATAGATAGCGCTTTTTTCATCTTATTTCTCTCCATTTTCATCGTTAATTTCAATAATGTGATTCGGTTCTGGCGTAATTGATTTTGGTTTTTCTTTCAACTGCATCAATTCATTCCACAATTCATTTGCCTCATCAATAATTCCGTCGTCGTCTACTTTGTAATGTTCTAGAACAGACTTTAAGTTTTGCTCAGATTCAAATAATTTGTTTTGCTTGATGTAAATGCGCGACCTTAATATCAATCCTTTTGCGATCCAATAGTTGTAAGCAGGCTTTTGTTTTAATATTCCAGTTACCTCTTTATCTGCATCCTCTAGGTGATTTTGTTGGAAGAAAATATTAGCCAACGAGAACCTTGCCTCGGAACTTTTAATATTCGTTGAGTTTTTAATCAACCAAACCAATGCTGTTTTTGCTTCATCGTAATTTTTAGCATAATAGTTTCCCATTCCTTTTGCATAATATGCTTCATGAGAAAGTTCTGAATTTAACGATGGTTTTGACAATGTTTTGTCGGCATAAGCAGCAGACTTATTCCAGCTTTCAGTTAAGAACGCACTTCGCATGATTCCAAGTTGTGCGTTGAATTTTGTTTCGGCATTTGCTGTCAGTGTTTCCAGTCGTTCGTAATACGGGATTACTTCGGCGTACTTTCCGTCGTTGTACAAGTAATGAGACACACGTGCCGCAGCTAATTCAGTAAATCCTGTATTTCCGCCTGCTAATGTTTCTTTGTAAATACGAACAGCTTCTTCTATGTTACCTAGGCGATAATTTGCATCTGCCATGTAATTTTTCACGTCGTTGGAATAACGACCATTTGGAAATTGAACAAGGTACTTTTCAAACAAAAGAATAGATTGCTGAAACGAGCTATCTTGATAAGCATCCATGCCAGGAGTATAGTAAATATCTTCTTGCTCATTTTCCGTAAAGTTAGCACATGGATATTGTGCCACTAAAGCACCAACCTTATCTTGCTGCTGAGTCGCTTTGTAAACATCAATTATACCACGAACTGATTTTTCACACACATTTTGATCTTCTGAGTACTTCGCTAAGATTGACTCATACTCTTCTTTTGATTTTGTGTAATCCCCCTTTTTATAGTAAACATCTGCAATGTTTACTTTAGAATCTACAACCAATTGAGAAGACGGATAATCGAAAACAATTTTCTTGAAGTTTTCTAATGCTTTGTCTAAGTTTCCTTCAAACATGTAGCTTTGAGCAATTTCGTAAATCGCTGGCTGTAGGTATTTCGATTCGCGGTAATTTGAAATTAGCGTATTCAAGTTGCGAATTTTTTCGCTGTTTTGACCCGCCATGTATCCGAAGGTTTTCGCCATGTAATACAATGCTTGGTCTTCGTGTCCAGCTCTTAAGTTTACAACGTCTTGATAGTATTTTACGGCTTGCTCGTTTTCTTTCAAGACATAGTAGCTATCGGCAATTCTCATTAGCGCGTCAGCATGCTTTGCCTTATTAATACTTGGTTCTTGGGTAAATACACGAAATGCTTCTATGGAACTTGTTAATTCTTGCTTCTGAAGGTATGCATAACCAATATTATAATGCGACTCAGCCTTTAAATCGGATTTATTCCCAGACATTGAGATGTATTTTCTATACGATTCAATTGCAGCATTGTAATTTGGAATTCGATAATTTGCATCTGCCGTCCAGTAAACTGCTTGAGCAGAGATTGCAATATCCACAGGATATTTGTCCACTTGTTTGAACGATTGAATTGCTCCTGGAAAGTCAGAATTCTGGAAGCGTTCAACACCCTGATTGAATGAGATTAATTGATATGCCGTTTTCAAGCGCACATCTTTATTTGGAATTTTGTCCAATGAAGCCAATGCTTTTTCGTGATTGTTCGCACTCATGTAAACATTAACCAAATACTGATAAACATCATCCTTACGTGGTGAATTTGGGAAGTTTCTCAAGTACATTTCAAATGCTTCTACAGCTTCATTGTACGGGTTAATATCCAGTTTATAAGATAGAATCGCATAATTGTACAAGGCATCCTCTTGGATAATTGGATCGAAGTTCATCATCGCAGCATCTTCAAATGCAGAACGAGCTGAAACGTCATTGCCAAGGCGCATTAATGATTCTCCAATGTGGTAATAGGCAACTTGACCTAAACTATCTTCTACTTTTTTCACCCTATCGAACATACGAATAGCATTCTCGTATTTTCCAGTTTTGAAATATGCATACCCCAATTGGTAGTCTTCATCGCGCGTTGTTTGCGCTTCTTTGTCGTATTTTTCTAAAAAAGGAACTGCTTCGGCGTATTTATCAGTTCTATAGAATGCATCACCAATTAAGTGATTCATGTCTTTTTCGTTGACAATATTACCACTTGTACCTATGTCTTTTGCGTATTCAGTTACTTCTTCATATTTGCCTTGGAGGTAATAAATTTGCGCGATGTAATAAGGAACAACTTTCTCGAATTGAGGATCGTCTTTTAATTTTAAAAACCCTGTTAATGCGATTTCGTAATTCTTATTTTGGTAGGCGATGTGTGAGAAGTAGTACAATGCTGGACTTGCGTATTGCGATGTTCCGTCTTTTATCTCATAAAAAGCATTTCTCGCAGCTTCAATATTGTCTTCTTTGAAGTTGGAATAGCCTAGTTTGAAATAATATTCGTCCTTTTCTTCGTCCTCAACATCTTGCACCGAAAGTTGATTGAACCATGCCAATGCTTCTTCGTAATCTTTTTTGTAATAGAAATATTTTCCCAAACGGAAAAAGACAGTTTTCTTGTAAATGCTTTCTGGATATTCATGATTGAAAGCCATCAACAATGGAACAGCGTCATTGTTGTATAATTCTAAAGCAGACATAGCCTCGTAATAAGAAGCTTTTACATACATCGGATCATTTGGGTGATTGAACTCATCAAGGAATAAACGAAACTCTCTGCGTGCCGCACCATATTGTTCTTTTAAGTACAAATCTTCGGCACGGTAAAAATTCTCGTATTCACTGTTGTACTTTTCTGTAGACTGAGAAAAGGCTACGGTACTGTACATCATTACAAGAATAAAGAGAATTCTGTTCATATCAACTGCTATTTAATCAAGCAAAATTAACTTACTTGAAGAGGGTTTTGGAGAGGGTGTTCAAAAGTTTTAAACGCAATTATGTTAAGATTATTTCATGGTTAGGGCGAAAATATTGCGCTTCTATTCACACCTTTACATAAAATCAGACAACTGTGAGCAACGTAATTGACATAAAATCAGGAGAAATAAAACAGAGCGCCGTGACGGTGCTTAAGGATATCAATATTAACATTGCTTCAAATGACATCGTTTACCTCATTGGGAAAACGGGAAGTGGAAAAAGTAGTTTGTTAAAAACGCTTTACGGAGAATTGAAAATGTTTGCTGGTAGCGGAGGAGTTGCAGGGTTTGATTTGAACAAACTAAAGAAAAAGGACGTGCCAAATTTACGCCGTAGCATTGGAATTGTGTTTCAAGACTTTCAATTGTTAACGGACCGATCAGTACTTAAAAATTTGATGTTTGTGATGGGTGCCTCAGGCTGGAAAGACAAAGTGTTGATGGAAAAACGAGCAAAAGAGGTACTGCAATTGGTGGGAATTGAAGGTAAAATTAATTCAATGCCCTATGCACTTTCCGGGGGTGAGCAACAACGTGTTTCTATTGCACGTGCATTACTTAACAAGCCAAAATTAATTCTAGCTGATGAGCCGACAGGGAACTTGGACCCAGAAACTTCAGAGGAGATCATGCGTTTGCTTATTGCTGTTGCTCACGAAGAAAAAACGGCAGTTTTAATGGCAACACACGACATGACTTTGGTGGAAAAGTTTCCAGGAAGAGTGTTACGAGTTGCGGAAGGAACAGTGAAAGAAATTAATTCGATGAACAGTTTTGACCCGTTTACATCGAATTGATAATTTAATGGCCTATGTTTTTAATTTGGGGTAAGTCAACGAGAATCATTAAAACCTATACTGACGGCTACATTTCCTGCGAAAATTGTAACTCGCGAATGATTGATTATTTCGTATATCAAACTTATTTCCATTTATTTTGGATTCCAGTTTTTCCTTTAATGAAAACGGTAGGTAATTCTTGTAAAAACTGTGAATACGTGAATAATGAGGTGTTTAGCCAAACTGCATTAGATTATGAAAAACAGACCAAAACACCCATTTACAGGTATTCTTGGACGATTGTTATTTCATTAATTTTCCTTTATATTTTCTTAAAATAGCTTTGGTTATTTTCCAGTTTCGATAAATTTTACTTCAAACATTTTAAGCCAGTTTTTTCCGGTCATATATGTTTTTCCTGTAGCAGGATTGTGCGCAATGCCATTCAGTACTTCACCAGCTCCTCTTCCTAGTTTAAACAATTCTGAAGCATCAATTTCTTCCAATACTTTACCTGTTTTAGGGTCAAACACAGCCACTCCTGCAGTAGTCCAAACGTTAGCATAAACTTTCCCATCGATATACTCTAATTCATTTAAGTAATTGATCGGACCTTGGTTATTGTACACTTCAATTGTTCGTTCTATAGCAAATGTTTTTGGGTCTCTAAAAACAATGCGTTCTGTACCATCGGACATAATTAAGGAAGTACCGTCGTGAGTTAATCCCCAACCTTCACCTTTGTAATCGAATTCAGAAAGGAGTTGTAATGTTTTTACGTCGTAGACATAACACTTTTGATTTTTCCATGTGAGTTGGTAGATTTTATCGTTCAGAACAGTTACACCTTCTCCAAAGTATCCTGCTTGCAATCCCATGGAGTTCAGGATTTTTCCGGTAGATAAATCAACTTCGGCCACAATCGTTTTCCCTTGATTTCCAGGGTCTCCGGTTCCTTCGAACAATTTACCATTATAAAATGCTAAACCTTGTGTAAAACTGGTTGGATCATGCGGAAATTCACCCAAAATTTGTGCTGTTTTTTTCACAGGAACGATGTCAGATAAAACGCGAACCATTCTATTATCGACAAATGAACTACCGTCTTTTAAAGTTGACAATAAGTTCAAGGTTCTAGTTCCAACTCCAAATAATCCGGCGTCCAAGGTAAAATTGATTTTCCCTTTTGGATTTTTCCACGTTTTTAAAATCGAGTCGTTGTAATACAATTCCAACTTTTCGATGTCATCTGTATTTACGATAATTACGATAGGGGCTTTTTCATCACTAACAGTTGCTAAATTATCTTCAAACTTGAAAATTGCCGGCAGTACTTCTTCCGTAGGGTCAATTTCCCCAGAGCCAGTAAATAGAGGTTTTAACAAAAACACTCCTCCGACAAGAAGTAACAAACCAATAATTATGTATTTTTTCATGCTTTCGATAAAATAGATTCTATGCTTCGTGCATCAATTGCTGAATGTGTCGCATCGTATAAAATTTCTTTTCCTTTAATAACAATTACTTGCGGAGATTGATGGTGAATTCCGGTTAATTCTGCCACTAAACCTGAAACATCGCGGTGTTTTAACAAATCGATGAAGTAGATGTCGCACAGTTCTTTTCCGCTTGTCCAATTGCGTTCAAAGCCGTTCAGCGCCATACTGGAAATACTGCAACGCGTGCTGTGTTTGAACAATAAAACAGGTTTTTCACCAATGTTATGTAAAAGATCATTCAACTGATTTGTTGACGTTATTGCTACCCATGGTAAAGGCTCGCGCTTTGGTGTTTTTGAAAAGAGTCCCATAATTACATTCCTGATGAAAATTGTTTTAAGAAACGCACGTCGTTTTCTGAATACAACCGTAAATCGTTTACTCTATATTTTAATTGAGCAATTCTCTCTACACCCATTCCAAAGGCGAATCCAGAAAACTCTTTGCTATTAATACTGCTTGCTTCCAATACGTCTGGATCTACCATTCCGCATCCTAAAATTTCTAACCAGCCAGTATATTTGCAGACGTTACATCCTTTTGAATTGCAAATAGTACATGAAACGTCTACTTCTGCACTAGGTTCTGTAAAGGGAAAATAGGAAGGACGCAAACGAATTTGAGCCTTTTCTCCAAACATTTCTTGTGCGAAATAAAGCAAGGTTTGTTTTAAGTCAGCAAACGACACGTCCTTATCGATATACAATCCTTCAACTTGATGAAAGAAACAATGCGCCCTTGCAGAAATTGCTTCATTTCGATATACTCTACCTGGAGATATAGTACGAATTGGGGGTTTGTCATTTTCCATTACACGCACTTGAACGGATGAGGTATGTGTTCTCAATGCCATCTCATTTCCACCCTTTTCAATGAAAAAAGTGTCCTGCATGTCTCTTGCTGGATGTTCAGGAGGAAAATTCAATGCCGAAAAATTGTGCCAATCGTCCTCAATTTCGGGCCCCTCAGAAACGGTAAAACCAATGCGGTTAAAAATTTCAATTATTTCATTGCGGACCAGAGAAAGAGGATGGCGTGCTCCGATTTCAATTGGGTCAGCGGGCCTAGATAAGTCAATTTTATTTTCTTCTGAAGTGGTACTTTCCAACTGGATTTTAGACACATCAAACTTGTCTTGAGCAGCGCCTCGTAATGAGTTCATTAGCTGTCCAACTTGCTTTTTTTCTTCGTTTGGAACACTTTTAAGTTCTGAAAACAAGTCTTTTATACGGTTTTTTGACCCTAAAAAATGAATTCTAAATTTTTCTAGCATTTCAACATTCGCTATTTGAAATGCTAAAATTTCTTTTTCTATTTGTTTAATTTTTTCTTTCATTCTCATTGAATTGCCAACTTTTCCGCCTGTTTTCTCGTTATTGTATAAAAGGATGTGTAACCTTTTTATAGTACAAATTGTTTTAGTTTGTAACTTAATAAGTTTAACGAGCGTACAAAGTTAAGAATTAAGGGACAAAGATGTTATAGATAATTTGAAAAATAGATTATCTTTGGCTCTCAAGATTTACTTTTTAATGTATGAACACTACAACAAAAATATTTGCTCTACTAGTATTAACAGCTCTTTCTCTTGGTTTTTTGCAATCATGTAAAAACAAAGAACCGTCAATCATAAAAATTTATGTACGAACAGAAAGTAATGCAGTTGCACCTGGGGTAAAAGTGATTTTAATAGGCGACCAAAGTTCAGATCCCAAAACAAATGCTTTTGTTGATACATTAGTAACTAACGAATCTGGGTTTGCTGAATTTAATATGGAAGACCATTTTAGTGAGGGAGATAAGGATTACGAAGTTGGATATTATAGAGTTATAGCAAAAACACCAGCTAAATATGGTGAGGGATATTTAAGAGCGCGAGTGCATACAACGGCTGTTGAAACAGTATTTATACAATAACAAAACTAGAAAATTATGCGTTTAAATAAATTAATCGTTTTTGGACTGTTAGTAGCAATTGGAACTTTTTCTTTTGTTGGATGTCGCAAGAAGAAAGATACTGTTGCTGAAATTACAGTTCGTGACAGTGTTGGGGCAGCAGTTCCTGGAGCTCAAGTTATTTTGTATCCTGTTGGCTCACAACCCGGATCAGTAATTAATGTTAACATTTACGATACTGCTTATGCAAATCAAGAAGGGGTAGCGCGTTTTACATTTAATGACGACTACCAATTGGGACAAGCAGGTGTTGTAGTATTAAACATCAAAGCAAAAAGCGGATCAGATGTTGGTCAAGGAATTATTAAAATAGAAGAAGAAGTAGAAACAAAGGAAACAGTTTACCTATAGTCTTTAACTCAATTATATTGAAGCCCCGACATTTAATGTCGGGACTTTTTTGTTTTAAGAATAGTGTATGTCGCCCTCTTCCACTAATGTATTTCCTCGCATTCGTAAAAACAATTGAATTAATGCTACAACATCTTTTTCGCAATAAACTTTAATACGTTCTAAGTCCTTATCTTCAAAATATACTCGAGCAACGTCCGCTCCGGAAATATCGTCTTTTGGTGTTGGGATGTTAAATACATGACATAATAAAGCCAAAGAGGTATACGCCTTAAAATCACCAAATTTCCACAATTCCATTGTATCAAGATGAGCAATTTCCCAAGGCTTTTTCCCGGCAATATTGAGTGTTTCCGGCAATTCGATTCCGTTGATAAGCATTCTTCTGCAGATGTACGGAAAATCAAACTCTTTAGCGTTGTGCCCGCATAAAATGTGATAAGGGGAATTGTAATTTTCATCTAATAGGTTCTTAAACTGCTTTAACAATGTTTCTTCATCATCATGGTAAAATGACTTCATCCGCAGTTGCCTGCCTTGGCTTGTATCGTGAATAAATCCAACAGATATGCAGACAATCTTACCAAATTCCGCATAGATTCCTCCACGTTCATTGTAAAGTGATTCAAATGATTTTTCCTCATTCTGCATAAATCGCGTTTTCATTTCAAACAGTTCTTTTGGTTTTTCTTCCAAATCTTGAAATTGATAGACTTGTGGAACGGTCTCAATATCCAGAAATAACACTTTATCCAATTGTACTTTCTTCAACATTTTAATTTTCTTTTTGTGGTTCGTTTATATTAAGTTAGTGAAAAATAGCAGATAAAATATAAAAACATCATTTTTGTATAAATTGAATCCATGGCAGAACAACTGGCTCATATTTCTGGGAGTAAAGATGAACTTTACACAAGCTTAATTCCTCAAATCAAGGCATTGGTCGGAGATGAAAGAGATGCTGTTGCCAATTTAGCGAATGTTTCAGCGGCGTTAAAAGAGGCGTTTCATTTTTTTTGGGTTGGGTTTTATTTAGTCAAGAATGATGAACTTGTACTTGGACCATTTCAAGGTCCGATTGCATGTACACGAATCAAGAAAGGTCGAGGAGTTTGTGGAACAGCTTGGGAAAAGAAGGAGACAATTATTGTTGATGATGTTGAAGCTTTTCCAGGACACATTGCATGTAGTGCGATTTCTAAAAGTGAAATTGTAGTACCAATTGTAAAAAACAATGCTGTAATTGGTGTTTTGGACGTCGATAGTGACGAATTAGCTACCTTTGATGAAATAGATGAAAAACATTTAACACAATTATGTCATTGGCTCGGTTCTATCCTATAATTTTAGTCGCCCTATTCATTTCTTCTTGTGCTCAAGTAGGAACCATTAGTGGGGGAGATAAAGATGAGATTGCGCCTCAGCCAAAACTTTCTCGTGTATTTCCACCAAATGAATCAACCAACTTTACAGCTAAGGAGATTGAAATTCCATTCGATGAGTTTATCACATTAAATAATCCAACAGAAAACATAAGGATTGTTCCCCCTCACGCTAAATTAAAGGCTGTGATGAAGAAAAAATCATTGATAATTTCTTGGGATGAAGACCTAAAACCGAACACTACGTATGCGATTTATATTAATAAGGCTGTAAAAGACATCACAGAAGGAAACGACACTATAATTCAGTACGTATTTAGCACTGGAAATGAACTTGACAGTATTAAATGCGCTGTAAGAATAAACGATGCATGGACAAATCTACCTGTAGACAAATGTATCGTTGGGTTATTTGATCCTGTTACGAAGGAAATCAGAAACTTTTCTGAAACAAGGAAGAATGGCGAAGCATTGATGAATTACATCAAAGCGGACAACTATGAATTGCTTGCTTTTATTGATGAGAACAAGGACCTTATAGTTCAAGACCACGAACGAATTGGGTTTAGAACAGATCGAATTATTGACATTCAAGCGTCTATTATTGATACGGTAGCTATTCGAATGTTTACGCCAATTCCAAAAGCAAAAATTAGAACTAAAAAGTATCAATCACCCAACTCTATTGTTATTGGTGCGACTGTTCCAATGAATAATGAGATTGTTTACTTGAACGGGGTAAAATTAAGCTCAGAACGTTATGTCAAAATCAAAGAGGACAGCCTTCGAATTTTTCTGCCTGTTTCAGAAATATTGATCAACGAAATATTGATTCAATCGGATGAATTATTGGATTCTGCATCAGTACGAACAAGTCTTTCCAAAACACCACCACAAGTGACTGTTTCATCTCAAAGCTCGAAGAATTCTTTTGCACCGAGTGAAAACATTGCCTTTGTTGCAAGTAGCTTTATCACTGCAATTGATACGTCAATGGTTCGAGTGTTGAACACGAAAGATTCAACATATGTGCATGATTATTCTTATTCAATGGCGCATAATATTCTAACGATTGAATTGGATAAATCCCTTTACAGTCAACTAGAGTTTCAATTTTTGAAAAACGCAATTTCCACAGATGCCGGGTGGAATCTTGAGCAAAAAATAAATTGCACCTTAAACGAGGATAGAAACTATGGTTCCTTGAATCTAGACTTAAGTTATTATTCAACAAAAATCTTACTTCAAATTTATTTTAACACAAAACCGGTAAAACTTCTTTCACTTGAGGGCACAATGGAACGTGTTTTAATTAATGAATTGGAACCAGGCGATTACACATTCAAAGTAATTTTGGATGAGAATAAAAACGGAAAATGGGACTCAGGAAACCTAGATTTATACCTTCAACCTGAAAAAGTTGATTTGTATTCTACGCCCACGAAAGTGCGCAGTAATTGGTCTGTCGAAGCGACATTAATACCAACTCGTTAACTTATGGGAAGCCCGTTATCAAAAGTGTTTAACGGATGGAGAATAATTCTAATAATTGGAATAGGCTTGCTTATTTCAATTTGGATGCTGTACAACAGTATTTCAACTTCTCAATACATTAAAGACGGTAAAAACGGAACCCACGAATTGGTAGACGGCAATCACAATAAACGCGTTGATGTAACGAATGACGCGGACTTCAAACCTTCTAAAAAAGGAGCTTATAGACAACTAACTTTTTCTGAAAGTTTGAATCAAATTGAATGGGATTCAACAACGACCATTTGGTTGTTTGTTGCTTTTCTATTTATGATAAGTCGTGATTTTTTCTACGTCGTTAGAATACGCTTGTTGACAAAGAATCAGTTGAGTTGGAAGGCTGCCATTTACGTCATACTATTATGGGAATTTGCATCTGCCTTGACTCCAGGAGTTGTAGGAGGAGCTGCTGTGGCAATGTTTATCTTAAATCGAGAAACTATTCCTCTTGGACGTGCAACTGCAATTGTAATCATTACGGCTTTTATGGACAATCTGTTTTTTGTACTGATGATTCCTCTCGTGTTTTTGTTTGTCCATAATAGCGATCTTTTCCCGGTAGATGAAGGAAGCACCCTGGTACTTTCATGGTGGTTTTGGAGTGGTTTTGGAATTATTTTCGGTGTGTGTTTATTGTTATACCTAACGTTGTTTTGGTACCCTTCATTTGCATCTAGATTTTTGCTTTTTATTTTCCGCTTCCCCTTGATTAAACGATGGAAATTTATTGCTGCCGAATGGGGAAAAGACATTGAAAAAGCAGCAATTACATTTAAAAAAGAGAAAGGGCAGTTTTGGCTGGCAGTTTTTGCAAGTACATTTATGAGTTGGATTTCGCGTTATCTTGTGATCAACGCAATTTTAAACGCCTTTTTACGACTTGGGTTTTACGACAATATTCTTGTTCTCGGCAAACAATTAATATTATGGTTGTTTATGCTTGTAAGTCCAACCCCAGGAGGAAGTGGCGTAGCTGAATATGCATTCGGGGAATTATTATCTTCTTTCAGTTCTTCAGCAATTTTATTGGTAATTATGGCAATCATTTGGAGATTGATATCTTATTTCCCGTATTTGTTTATAGGGGCTATATTATTACCTTCTTGGATTAAACGAACTCGAAATTAAACTTCGTTATAGCGAAGTTTATAAAGCGTTGAAAGGGCAATAATTCCGAGGACATAAATTGTTTCTGGGATGTTAACAAACCAACTTATTCCAAGGCATATTCCCGCAAACGCAGTGATTAATAATAGTGGAGTAATGTGTCTTTTCCATAGTGAAATCAGGTGTGCATTTCTAAAACGGCCCGCCATTAAAAAGGTCATTTTATATTGTTGATAGCTAACGAAAAAAACTAGCGGAAGAAGAAGATAACCCTGTTGAATCCCCATTTCTTCATAATTCCAAAAAGCAAGTGCTTCTATTTTAAAATTGATTCCCGGTGATATAAAATATACGGCAAAATGAATCACAATTATGGCCAATACGAGGAATAAAAAACTAGTAGCGCCCAATTTTAACCATTCTTTCTTCAACCTATTCATACTTTGAAATGCGACAGTTTTTTTGGATTTCAGATGGACGATAATTTCGGCGGAAATTAAATCTAAAAAGTAGAACAAGAGTATAAAGTATAAACTCCAATTCCACAGAAAAAGCCCCATTAGTGGAATTAATGCATCGGAAAAAAGTTGTACGTATTTGGGATTAAGTTTCATTAACGAATTTGTTCAGCAGCTTGGCGTGAAAGTTCAAACTCTGGGTCATATTTTAACGCGTTAGAAAACGATTTCAATGCACGTTCTTTGTTCCCTTTTTGTGAGTGACAAAGTCCAATATTGTGCCAAGCTTCAACATATCTTGGTTCCGTTTCAAGGGCGCTTTTATAGAAATACATAGCGCTATCAATATCTTTATTTTTATCTACAAATTGTTTGATATATCCCTGGTGAAACAATCCACGAGAGACGTAAAAATCAACCGTATCATGCGCCATTTCTCTATAAAGTTCTTTTGCGGACTCTAAGTTTCCAAAGCGTTCCTTGGAATAGGCCAATTGGTATTTGACTTCTAGAATCTCCGGTTTGAGTTGTAATGCCGTTGCAAAATACTCAATGCACACAGGGTTTTCTTCGGCCTGATAAATAGCACCTAATAAAAAGTAAGCTTCAAAAAACTTTGGATCTTGTTGAATTGCTGTTTCATATGAAGACTTTGCTAAAGGCATATTGCCAATTTGACGATAAGTCGTTCCTTTTAAAACGTATGCATCCCTGTATTTTGGATCGATTCGCAACGCTGTATTAATGTACTTAAATGTGTTTTCAAAATCTTGTTGGAAGTTGTAAGTTGCTGCTAAACCGACTAAGGCGCGCAAGTTTTTAGAGTCTTTGTTAATGACCCATTTGTAATGGTTCTGAGCAATTTGAATTTCAGCTACAGTTCTTGTTTCCCTGTTGTTAAGTACTTCAGCGTACAACAATCGAGCATCAAAATTGGTTGAGTCGATACGAAAAGCTTTTGCCGCATCATTCAATGCTAGATCATATTCATAGGCTTTAAACAGTTTATTCCCTCTTTTCACCAATAAATTGATATCATTAGGAGATTTCAATAAAAGACTGTCTAAATTTTTTGAAGTGGTTTTATTTACTTCGTTATCTTCTGATTCTCCGCATGAGACAAGTACCAAGCAGAAAACGTTAAGTAAACAATATATGACTCTATTCATAGTACAAATTTATTCGAATTTTTTGATTCTTTTGCTCCGCAGGCTATTTCATTGATACGGTTTATTGGTTAATTTAACATTTGGAAACGAATTGGAAATTTTTAACCCCAAAAAAATGCTTAATTTTGTTGTATGTCAAATTGGAAAAAATACGTTTTATTGTTTATTGCTGTTTTTGCAATGGACGCTGTGTTTTCTCAAGGATGTTCTCAATGTAAATTATTGGCAGAACAAGGAAGTGAACTAGACGAAGCTTCTTTTGGCTCAAACATCAATTATGGAATACTTTACTTAATGACGATTCCATACATTCTTCTTTTGATTCTTTTTAGAAAAAGAATCATACGATTATTTCGTGCATTACTAGAACGATAATTAGAACTTTTTACCGCCTCTTCTTCTTGTGAAAAGTGCTGTGTTTCTATTCGTATACGCTAAAGAAAACTCTAATGAACCACCTCTGTATGCTTTTCTAAGTTTAGAAATAGTAACATCGTAAGATATTCCAAACTGAAAACCTTTCCAGTCAATCATAACTGATGGAATTACGGCATCATTAATTCTCGTGTAACACCCAATTCCAAAGAATGCGTTTTGTCTAAATCCTGTAAGTTTTGTGTTTGTTTCCATTCGATATTTAAGCATCACACCAAGTAAGGATTCGGAATGCCCTCCTTGTAAAAATTGAACAAAATTGGCCTCTATAGCCATTTTGCTACCTCCAAGATCAGATTCAACACCAATGTGTCCAACATACTTTCTATGCAATCTATCACCAGAGCCATTTACATATTTCATTTTAGGGTTATTCAAATGATAACCTGCAAGACCAGCTTTCAATTTGAAGTTCGTGTTTCTTTTAAATGTACTTTTCCCTCCGTTATAAACATAATTTACGCCTGCAGAAGCATCAAGGTATGTGAAGGATGATAATGTATTATTTTCTCCGCTTAAAATTAAAGGGTCGAATTGAGTTCCATCCCATTGTGAAAGAAAAGATACGCTTTGCAAACTTGCCTTTCTATGGCCAACGCCACCTTGAATTCCAACCGAAATAACGTGCCCAGCTCTGTCGAGCGGTATAATTCCACTCAACGAAACTGCTCCCGATTGATTACCAAATTTGGAATCACCACCTATATCGTTGTAGAAGAAAAGTCCTAAACCAAGGTGTGGTTTATTGTTTCGTTCAGTTTTCAGGAAGTTGACATCGGCAGCTATTGCTGTAGTCATAAACTGAGTGTTCGCACCAAGCCATTGATTCCTGTGGTTGATAATTACCCTTTCCCAACCATCATAAACTCCAGTTGCACCTGGGTTTATTAATAACGGCGTTTGTGAAGATTGCGCAAAATGTATGTCTTGGGTAAAACCGCAAGTACTTAGAAAACTAAAGGATATAAGGAAAAAGAGCTTTTTCATTTTACTTCAATAAAGTTATATTACCAGAACGTAATTCTGAAGAACCATCAATATAAACAACTTCCATCATATACGGGTAAACCCCAGCGTTACAATCTTCGGCGTGGTAACTTCCATCCCATTCGAATCCTTTTGCATCGCTAGAAAACATTTTGTTACCCCAACGATCGTAAATAAAGAACTTAAAGCTACTAACGTCCTTCCCAACAATAATTGAGTAAGTTTCATTGTTTCCGTCACCGTTTGGAGAAAACCCAGTTGGAATATGAACTCCATTTATACATTCAGCTCCGGTAGAATTTGGGTCACAAGGATCTAATGGGTTTGTACCGTTAGCAACTTCATCACCGTCATTTATTCCATCACCATCAGTATCAGGATTGTTTGGATCTGTTCCAAGAACACCCTCGTATGCATCAGTTAATCCATCTCCGTCAGTATCGATTTGGCAAATTGCTGCAGAGTCATCTGGGTCACATGGGTTTAGAGGGTCAGAACCATTTGTTATTTCGTCACCATCATTAATTCCGTCATTGTCAGTATCAGGATTATTAGGGTCGGTTCCATAAATGTTTGTTTCGTCAATATTGGTTAATCCATCACCATCGGCATCACAATTTGAATCACTTGGATCACACGGATCAAGAGGGTCAGAACCATTTGTAATTTCATCACCGTCATTTATTCCGTCACCGTCCGTATCCGGATTTTGTGGATCTGTTCCGTAAATGTTAGTTTCATCATCGTTTGATATTCCATCTCCATCTAAATCAGGGTTGTCAGGAATAAAAAAGGCAACTACATTCTCAGGAACTAAGACCATAATTCCGTTCGTATCTTCAGCATCAGGACTTGTCATTGGACCAACAGAGTATTCCCAATGGTCGAAAATATAACCGGTATTTGGTTTTGCCAACGTCAACGTTTCAATTCCACCATAGTATTGTGTTACCCAAGGATAACTTGGGGCCCACACGGAATTCACTTTAATTTCACCAGAATTCACTGGGTTTACATCGAAAGAAACATCGAATGGTCCAGTTAAATCATAACAACCAATTAGTCCAGCTTCTAAAGCTAAACAACGGTCATTAATAAAATCTCTTAGAGTCTGTACATTGTTTTGCCAACCAGCAACTGAACCACCCCATTTATTAACGTGACCTTGCATTTCCGGAGCAATTTCGTTGACCATACTGTCGAGCAGCGTAATCATGTAATCACATGAAAAATGTGTGTTCACTAAATCAATGTATCGAGTCACATAGTATTGCTCAACAATTGGATTTTCATTTATTAACTTCTCAAGGATATCAGTATGCCCTTGTCCCCCGGGGTCTGGTAGGTTTTCGGCGTTACAAGGGTCAGCATTTGCAGAAGCATCTGGAATTCCAGTATAATTTACATAATGACCAAAGGTTGCATCCATGTCCCAGAGTGTATAGCGCCACTTTGTTTTTTGACCGGCAGGATCCATTCCCCTCCACCAAGCTGTATTCCAGTTCAACCAATCTTGATTTACAACATAAGAATTGAACATAAAATAGTCACATAATGAAGCCCATTTTAACTGAGAAGTGACGTAATCAAAATTTGGTCCTGGAGCCATGTTATTAGTCATAATAAAGTTAACCAATGCATCCCAATCGGGCTGAGCATTCGGAGCACCATATTCTTGCCAAGTTCCTCCCCAAGTTTTTAAATATTGTAAATTGTATTTATCCTGTTGAAAGTAATGGTCAGTGTAATCATGATCATCTGCTTTTTCTCGAATTTCATAAACTCCCCAATATTGACCATTTAAATAGACTACACATGGCCTATAGGTTCTTTCATCCAACAGCATGTCCGCTCTGATTGATAATGTATGAACAAAACCATCTCTAATGTGCGCACCTCCGTTTTCGAAAGGATAATTATCACTTGCACCAGGCTTTAAAATCAATCGTTGAAACTCATCTCTGTCTTTATCCAAAAAGATTTGATGACCGACTTCTGAGTTATAACCAAATTGATCGCGCATAATAAAGTCAAAACCACGCTGCGGGTATGCCCAAGAATCGTTTCCGTGTTTATTAAAGTTTCCTTCACCTTCATCAATAAACGTTCCGTCTTGCTCAAAAAGTTCGAAGGCACCTATTTTGTTCGCTGGAGAATTTTGTTGGCCGTTTGCAACTAATGCAAAAACCTGATTACTACAAACAGAAACAATTGGTACTGTATGGTTTACATTGATAAAATAAGTGTTCGTTTCATTAAAACTTGTTAGATCAGTTCCGAATGCAGCAGCTCGAAGGACTGTGGTTGCATTTATAGCAATTGGCCCCGTATAGATAGTCGATGCGACCGTTGGATCAGCACCATTTGTAGTGTATCTTATAGTTGCTGCCGGATTAGAGCATGTGATCGTAACAGATTGCGGTCCAGGGTAAAACCCAGGCGCTAAACTCATTACTGGTTTTGGCTCATAAAAGTTTTGTGCGCCAACGTTATTGGAATTTGGTGTGGGAGTTGTAAATAATTTCCAAGCTACTGCGCCATTTGTTTGACGTCCCACGGAATGGTCCGCTTTGGTCATGTGAACAATTTTTATTGAATCCATTACATTTCCTAATGGGTTGGTTAAGATAATCCATTCACCTTTCGTTTGTTTAAGGTTAAAGTTAGGGTGTAATTGAGTCCCATTGACCAAATCACGTTTCGATGCAATAATCACTTTAAATCCATTTGCAGGGATAGAACCACTTGGGACTTGCCATTTTGTAAGGTTTGACGCTTTATCAGATAAATAATAACCAGTTAAATCTATTGCTGCACCAGTTGAATTCCAAAGTTCTATCCAATCTTCACGCTCACCAAAGTTGTCCGTAATTCCCGTCATGTTAGAACACGAATACTCATTAATTACAATTTGAGCATTTGTCGTCATTGATGCAGATAATATCAACATCAAAAAGCAGTTTTTTATTAGTCGCATTTGTCTCATAATTTCAGCAAGAGTTATTTTTTTATCAATGGATTTTATCAATATTAATAAATATTACATCAATATTGTATATTCGTAACGAAATAACTAATACAATGGTTGCATTGCTATAGTTATAAATAAAATAAATTTATTCGTTTTTATGAAATCCATTACTTTATTTCTTGCTTGTTTTATCGTGTTGGCTTTGTCCTCATGTGAAAAAATTGAAGGGCCAGGAGGTTCTTCTTCGATTCAAGGGTCAGTTTATATAATTGACAAAAATGCTGCGGGAGCGACTATTTCCGAATATTATGCACAGAAAGAAGACGTATTTATTGTGTACGGTTCTGAAGGAGAATCGTTTGATGATGATGTAAAAACATCTTACGATGGAACGTTCAAATTTACCGGATTGGAAAAAGGAAATTACACTGTTTTTTTGTATGAAGATTGTAATTCTTGTCCAAGCGGTAAACAAGTTTTATTATACCATGTTGAAATCACGGATAAAAAATCGACGGTTGATTTAGGAACGATAACGATCATTAAATGAGAATTTTCTTCTGTTTCTTGTTAATTATCGGGGTTCAAACTTTTTCTTTTTCTCAAAACGAATTCGCTGTGTGGTCCGAATTAGGATTAAAAGGAGAATTTACCAAAAAGATAAAATGGTCCACGGATTTAAATGCACGCTTTGCCAACGGTAAGGTTGAGACATTTTTCCCGTCAATTGGATTTGAGTATAAACTGACAAAATGGTTTAGACCTTCGTTAGATTATCGATTGGTTATTGATCAAAACAAATATGGGAATTATAAACTTTCGAACAGAATAAACATTAACGGGGAGTTTAAAACATCTGTAAAACGATTTATTTTTGAAACGCGACTGCGTTACCAGTATTCCTTTAATAGCGCTCGTTCTAGTGACTATGATGCTGAATTTGATCAAGCAATTCGTTTAAAGCCGGAAGTGGAGTATGACATTAAAGGAAGTATCTTTAATCCAGTAGTTGGTGCTGAACTTTTTTACAATCCTGCGTACAGTCCTAAAGGTTTTAGGTTTGCTAAAGTTCGATTTACCATTGGAATGAAATTAGAACTTGACGACCCTCACAGCGTGAGTTTTAAGTATCAATTGGATAAAAAGACAGATGCCTACTCACTAGGAGCAAGACATGTATTGTCTATTTCTTATGCTTATAAAATCAATTAGTAGAAGTTTCAACGATAAAGCTTATATCTAAAACTTCATCAACTTCAGAATTGGTAATACCTTGTTCAACAATGAATTTGTATTTTCCTTTAAGCGGCAATTTCCGCTTTGTAAAAGAAAGTGGAGTTTCCACGATAGTTCCAGATCTATTTCCCACCCATGATCCATCAGGATTTGCTAAAACAATTTCGAAGGGTTCACGAGCTGAAGTTCCATCTGGAGCTATGGTTTTAAGAAAAATCCATAAATTACTGTACTTATAATCTGTTGTTGTTCTTAACGAAAGCGTGAAATCATATTCTTGCTCAATGTTTTTTATGTCAAAACTAAAGGACGGCTTTAAATTACGCGTCCATTCTTTACCTTCAAAAGAGACAGCTTTTTCATAAAAAGGAGTTTTGCCACATGAAAAGCAAATGGATATCAAGCCAATAAACAGCCAACTATTTCGCATCATTGTTCTGAGAATTATTCGGGTTGCTATTTGGGTTGCTATTTGGGTTTGGGCGGCGCTTATTATTGTTTCTTTTTTTCTTTGTCGCTTGATTTTCTCCGGTCTTATTCGTCGGATTTACCTTCGTCGGTTTCTTTTCCGTTCCTTCTGCCGATGTTTTTTGTTTCGGCTTATTGTTTTTTGAAGGACGCTTCTTTTGTTTCTTAAAAGTATGTGTAAAACGATCTAAACTATCTTGCCCATCAACGTTTGCATAAGCAGGAACTTCCACCTTTTCTTTGACAACGTACTCCATCAAATCATTTGGTTTTTTTCCGTCCTTATTCAGTTTTATGATTTCACGAACTCTTTCTGGACCTAAGGAAACAAGAGTTGACCCTTGGGTTTTATCACCATCGTATGCATACCACATTTGTTGTCTGAAGACATCTGTCTTAATATATGTTGCTGTGCCTTTTTCTGTGCGCAGTTTCAAATCCCCTTTTGGAAATGCTTTTAATGCATCCAAGTATGAATCTAATTCATAATTCAAACAACACTTTAATTTACCGCATTGTCCCGCTAGTTTTTGAGGATTCAGAGAAAGTTGTTGATAACGTGCTGCCGAAGTAGAAACAGATCTAAAGTCCGTAAGCCATGTTGAACAGCACAACTCCCTACCGCAAGAACCAATTCCACCTAAACGAGAAGCTTCTTGGCGCGAACCAATTTGCTTCATTTCAACACGAATTTTGAATTCATCCGCCATGTCACGAATCAATTGTCTAAAATCTACACGGCCTTCGGCAGTATAGTAAAAAGTTGCTTTTGATAAATCTCCTTGATATTCAACATCAGAAATCTTCATTTGAAGGCTTAGGTTTACCGCAATCGTTCGTGCTTTATACATCACTTCTTTTTCAAGAGAACGCGCTTTAATCCAATTATCAATATCGTCTTGTTCTGCTATTTTCTTGATTTTTTTAGCTTCTGAATGTTTAAATCCCGGGGCTTTTTTAGACACTTGAATTCTTGCAAGCTCACCGATTACTGAAATTACACCAACATCATATCCTGGAGCACCGTCAACTACAACAACATCTCCTGTTTGAAGTTTAATCTCCTTTGTATTTTTATAAAACTCTTTACGACTATTTTTAAATCGAATTTCGACAATATCAAAAGGTTTTTGACCACTTGGCAACGCGACGTTTGCCAACCAATCGTAAACTTCTAGTTTACTACATCCTCCAGAGCTGCAGTTTCCATTGTTTTTACAACCTCCCGGGGTTCCTCCTGATCCACAACTGCTACATCCCATAGTTTATTCTTTACTTTAATCATAAAAGTACACATAAAATTAAAGGTAATTTATATTCGGAAATGATAGAGTTAACGGTCGACTTTTAACAACTTGTAATTATGCCGCATGAATGAAGCGCATTACTTGAAAGCAGAGGTTGGTAAACAATATTTTACTGTTAGCATTTCGTTCTAAATAATAGTGCGCATCGTTGAAGGATGTGAAAAAATCTTGGATATTATTTCCTGTGATGAATTTTGAAAAATTTCCTAAAAAACCATCTTCATCTTGTGAAACACGTGTCAAATGATTCTCGGTATAATTCCGCAAAATACTTTGTCGAAACATATGAAGCGCATATTTCAAAAATTCCTTTTGGCCTTCTTTGCTGCGGTTTGAAATGGAATCTCCCCAATCCATCATGTCTATTACATTTTTTTTGTAACAAACACGCATCAATTGAGTGAATTGGTGATAGTTTTCATTTTTTTCAGCACTGTTCGATGCAATATCTGAGGATTCAATTAAATCTCCATCAGAACGCGCCGCAATACTTTCTGCATAATCTCGACCGAAATGCATCTTTTCAACCAATGTTCCTGATACATCTTCTAATTTAAGGCGAGGTACAATTAATGTTTGTGTTCTAGATAAAATCGTTTGTAACATTTTCTCATGCGACTCAGCCACAAGAATAAAGAGCGTTCTGGCTGGTGGCTCTTCTAATATTTTTAGCAATTTATTGGCACAAGAAATATTCATTTCTTCGGGTTGCCAAATAACCATTACTTTATACCCTCCTTCGTATGATCGAAGAGACAGTTTTTTTATTATTTCTTGACTTTCGTGTACACTAATGATTGGTTTTCGTTCTTTATCGTCCGATTTTTTTATCCACGAATTCAAATCGAAATAAGGTGTTTCAGAAAGCTGTTCTCGCCAATCATTTAGTAATGGAGATGCTGTTTTTGAAATTGCTTGTACTGTTGGGAATGAAAAATGGACATCTGGATGTTGGTGCTTTTGATTTTTTTGACAAGACGGACAAATGCCGCAGCTGTCGGAATCTAGATTGTTTTCACACATAATAAATTGCACGAATGCCAAAGCCAAAGGTAGCGTTCCGTACCCCGGTTTTCCCAAGAACAATTGAGCGTGACTTATTTTATCCGCAACAACCTCGTGTATGAGTTGTGCTTTTAATTCACTTTGTCCAATAACATCAGAAAACTGCATAGTATAAAAGTAGTGGAAATATTGGAATAGTTTTTGCCAAAACTTCAAAGTAATCCTAGAAAGTTGTATATTTATAGATCTATAAAAAAATTGAAATGAAGAAAATTTACATATTAGTATCCGTTATTTTAGCATCGACAGGTGCTTTCGCATTTAATGAAAACCCAACAATAGTTTCAAGTACAGTTTCAGAGCAAAAAGCTGGGGTGGACGTTACAATAACAGTAAACAGTAACGGTACTGTTGTTAAAGGAGCTTTAGTTAAGATTGTAGCAGATAAAACGGTTATTGGTGCCGGAACAACAAATGAAAGTGGATCCGTTTCTATTTCGATTCCAACTTATGGGGATCAAATAGTGACAATTGAAGTTTACCACTCGTTGTATAAAACAGATAAATTAGCGGATATTAAATTGGAAAATGCGAAAGCATATAGTTTCAATTTGACTGCAAAAGGAGATTCTGCAGAAGAGATCACCCTAAGTTCAGAAGCTTCTATTGCTAAAACTCAGGCGCAAATTGACAAGGAAAAGGCTGCAGCGGCGGATGCAGCAAAGCAAAAGGAAGAAGCGATTCAAAAACAGAATACATCGCAGGCTGAGAAAGATAGAATTGCGAAGGAAAATGAGGCGAATGCAAAAGCAAACGAAGCTCGCCAGAAAGATATTGACGCTGCTAAATTGAGTAACGAAGAGTTGCAAAAGGCAAATGACTTAAAAGCCGAAGAACAAAAAGCAAAATTAGAGGCTGATTTAAAAGCTAGAGAAGCAGACGCAGCAAAGAGAGCTGAAGAAGCTAAATTGAGAGAATCTCAAGCGACATCCACTCAAAAACTAGAGGATGCAAAAAAAGAAAGTAAAGAAGCTGAGAAAGACGCAAGTAAATCTCAAAAAGAGCAGGAGGAAGCAATAAAGGAAGCAGAAAAAGCAGCAAAGGAAAAAGAAGCAGCGGCTAAGGATGCTAAGAACGCAGCTAAAGACGAAACAGATAAAGCTGAAAAAGAGGCAAAGGAAGCAGAAAAGTCAGCAAAAGAGGTAGAGGCTCAGAAAAAAGAAGCTGAAAAAGAAGCGAAGGAAATAGAGAAAGCACAGAAGGAAGCTGAGAAAGCACAGAAGGATGCTGAAAAGGTAGCAAAAGAAGCTGAAAAAGCAGCAAAGGAGGCTGAAAAATTTCAATCTGAAATGGCTAAAATTGAGGATGAACAGAAAAAAATAGACAAAGACAGAAAAAAACTTGAGGACAAACAAAAGGACATCGAAAAAGACCTTAAGAAAGGTAAAGATGTGGCGAAAGATCAAGAAAAGCTGAACGGTTCATTTTCGAAGCTGGACGAAAGTCAAAAAAAATTGGATGAAAATCGTAAAAAGCTATTAAAAAAAATGAAATAAGTTTTTTGAATAATTAGATTTGAAGGCGGTTGATATTTCAACCGCCTTTTTTATTATGGGAGAAAAAACAAAACACTATATCCTTCTTCACATTATCATTTTCATGTGGGGATTTACTGGTATTTTAGGGAAGCTTATTCCTTTAGACTCTTTATATATTGTTTGGTACAGAGTATTGATCGCGTTTATAGTTATCGGTGGCCTTATTATTTTTCGTAAACGGCCTTATAAACTCAACTCCAAAAAGGAGTTCCTTCAATTAACAATTGTTGGATTTGTTGTAGGGTTACATTGGCTAACATTTTATATGTCGATACAATTATCAACTGCCTCCTTTGGGGTATTATGTCTTTCAACCGCAACATTTCATGTCTCATGGCTTGAGCCCTTGATTATGAAACGGCCATTTTCTTGGATTGAATTTGGACTTAGCTTAATTGTAATTTTTGGGATCTATTATGTCTGTGGAGATTTCACAACTACAGACATTAGGGCTTTATTTTATGGTTTGCTTTCTGGTTTTCTGGCTGCGTTATTTGCAGTTTACAATGCCAAGCTTGTCAACACTATGACGCCATTAAAAATTACCCTTTATGAAATGCTCGCAGCGTTTATTTTACTCACACTAATTATCCTTTATCAAGGAAAAATGAATAGCGCCGTTTTTGAAATTGATGGAGCTGCAGTTTTCTGGCTTTTGTTTCTGGGTATTTTTTGCACTGCCTTTGCTTTCTATGCAATTGTAGATGTTGCAAAACATCTTGGGGCCTATACAGTCGCCCTAAGTATTAATTTAGAACCAATTTATACATTTATTCTAGCCATTTTTATTTTAAATGAGCATGAAGTTTTAAATACCCGGTTTTATGTTGGAGCACTAATAATTGTTCTCGTATTGGTTTTAAACGCTTTTGTGAAATCTATGGTAAAGAGAAAAAACAAACGGCTAAATAATTTGACACATTCATGAATTTGTGCTAGTTTATAGCGATATAAAATGCCATTATTGTTATATTTGTGATATATAACAACCCTGCAAAACCAAAATTATGAAAACTAAAAGTTTTATTGTCCCTCATGACTTTACGGACGTTGCGAATATAGCACTTCAACACGCTATTGCTACTGCAAATCCTTTAGGAGCAACTATTTACCTTCTACATGTGGTAGCTAAGAACAAAGACATCGCGTCTGCTGAAGAAAAATTGAACGCAATTATTAAGACTTTTGATTCACAAGGAACTATAGTTCCTTCAGTGCGAGTAGGAAATATTTTTGAAGATATTGGTGACTTTGCTGCGGAACATCACGCTGAATTGATTTTCATGGGAACTCATGGGACGCACGGTTGGCAACATTTGACAGGTATGAATGCACTTAAGGTAATCACGCACTCGTCTGTGCCATTTGTCATTGTTCAAGAAAAAACGACAAAAGAAAGTGGGTACGAAAACATTATCGTTCCTCTTGATTTAAATAAAGAAACTAAGCAGAAGTTGGCTATTGTTGCAAATCTTGCAAAATATTTCAAATCAAAAGTACACATTGTTACTCCAGAAGAAACGGATGAATTCTTAAAACGTCAAGTACTCGCAAACATCAAGTTTGCTGAAAAATACTTTTCAGAAAGAGAAATTAACGTTGTAACAACTGTTTTGCCAAGTAGTGGGTTTAATAACGAAGTTCTTAAGCACGCGATAGCAATTGAAGCAGATTTAATAGCAATAATGAATTTAAACAAAAACAACGTGCTTGGCGTTTTAACAGCTAATCATGAAGAGTTTATTCTCACAAATGAGGCTCAAATTCCTGCATTAATCATGAATCCAATAGAAGGAGTAAATACATTGTCTGTAGATTTTAACGGGTAAAATGCTTATATAGAGAGTATAAAGTCCCGCATGAATTTAATTCTTGCGTGACTTTTCTTTTAAAGAGAAGATTATTTAATAGTTAAGTAGTTTTAAAAGAAAGTGAGAATCAAATGAAAACAGATTTACCAATAATTTTATTTGGGCTAGTTACGATTCAAGCTCCATTCGGGCAGTCTTTAGAAAAGTTGGCAACCAAAATACCGGAAGGATGAAAGGAGTCAAAAGGAGGAAATTATTGGATGATGCAGCCTGAAGAATGGGAATTGAATTTAAGAGGTGAGTTCTGCTGATGATCGATTCGGGAGTTAGGAGTAAAATCCTCTTTGATTAACAGGTTGAAGCGATAACAAAAACAGCTTCCCTGGTCATAGAAAAGTAAAAATGATCGACGAGCAACGAGAGATCGCAGAACTTAAGAAAGCCCTTGGAGAAGCAAAAATGGAAACTGAAAGCCTAAAAAAGACGATCAGTATCTTCTCGGCGAGCGATAAGAAGAGAAAGCAAAGCTTTCGAAGTATAGGTTTATGAAACAATATAAACTAAAACAGCAATTTTTAAATGGTTAGAAACTTGCTATAACAGGAAATGTAAACGTTCAGCGTTGAATTACAAAATTATCAGTCAATTTGAGTTACAACATAATAATAACAAACAGCGTAACTTAACTTAGTGTCCAGAATTATGTTGCAAGACCAATGTGAAAGATGTAACTTCAGCGTAACTTTGTTCAAGATTTAAAAACAAAATGTTATGAGTACAAAAAACATAGAATTAGTTATACCACCTCGTCCTTCACATTTTGTAGGAGATGGATTTAAAGTACATAATTTCATTCCGAGTTCACATTATTTGAGCATGCAACGCATGTCCCCATTTATTATGATGGATTATAATGCACCGACTTATTTTCCGCCAACGGATACGCCTAGAGGAGTTGGAGTTCATCCACATAGGGGATTTGAAACTGTAACTATTGCATACCAAGGAAAGGTTGCGCATCACGATAGTGCTGGGAATAGCGGGGTAATAGAACCAGGAGAAGTGCAGTGGATGACAGCGGCTTCTGGAATATTGCACAAAGAATACCATGAAAAAAAATTCAGTGAAGAAGGTGGAAACTTCCAAATGGTGCAACTTTGGGTCAACTTGCCCGCGAAGGATAAAATGTCGCCACCAAAATACCAAGGGTTAACGAAAGATAATATTCAAAAAGTTGACTTGCCGAATAATGGAGGATCGATTAATGTAATTGCTGGCGAGTTTATGGGAACAGCTGGAGCGGCAAGTACATTTTCGCCTGTTCAAATGTTAGACGGAAAATTGAACGATGGAGGAATTGCAATATTTAACTTTCCAAGTAATTACAATACTGCGGTGTTAGTGATTGAAGGAGAAGTAAAAGTGAACAATAGTGAAGTTGCTCCGTCAGACCACTTTGTACTGATGGGTAATGTCGGGGAAACGTTTACCGTTGAAGGTGTTGGTGCCGCGAAAATTTTAGTAATAAGTGGTGAACCAATCGATGAGCCAATTGCAGCACAAGGTCCTTTTGTAATGAATACAAGAGAAGAAATAATGCAAGCAATTCAAGATTACAATATCGGAAAATTTGGTTTTCTAGAAGAATAAAAAAAGCCCCGACGAAACTGTCGAGGCTTTACAATTTTATGTTTTGAACCCCTATAAAACAATGATTTCTTCTGTTTTAAATTGTCCACCAAGACCAGTTGAATAAACAAATCCGTAACGTTGCCAAGTTCCGCAAATACGCACTTTTTTCCAGTACTAATTAAATCCCCATCTGAATCCCTCACCTTCAAATCTTTTGGTGTGTAGCTCGATGGAAGTGCACCCATAGCACTCGGACCCTGTCCCATATGAACATCAACTGTTTCAAAATCTTTGTTGGTACTTGTTTTGATTTTCAACCCTAAGAAATCATTCATTGTATAGAATACACTTGGAATTGAAAGCACTCCGTCCATCTATCCGTAGATTTCATGTACCGATGTGTCATGAATTAATGCACTAGTTAATGCAACAGCATCTTTGGAAGCCTCCTCAATATTTTTTTCATCAACCTTTTCGATAGTATATCCTTCTAAACTATAATATCTAGTAGAAATGTAAATATCCGTTGCAGTGACTCTAACTTTATCTCCAACCCCTAATTTTGTTTTGTCATCTGCATACACGTGTAAATCTTCTTGTTTGTATTTTTCAGGAAGACTTTCAACTTCGTTTTATAGTATCCCCCATCCTTCGGACAACTTTTTTATTTCCTAAGGTGTATCACCCGACCATTTTTTGATTAAAAAACAGTTCGTCTGGTGGAACACTTCCAATTTCTGTATGTCTTTTTTCTGTGTTGTAAAAATGCACATATTCTTTTACTTTTTTGAACAAATCAACTTCACCATTCGGAGGGTTAAGATAGATCTTCTCTTGTTTTAATGATCGCCAGAAGCGTTCAATGTAGACGTTGTCTAACACACGTCTTTTTCCATCCCTGCACTACCGTTTGGTCTTCAAAAGCATTGCTTTTTCTTATTGAAATTTGTATTTCATGTTTTTGAAGCGTCCCAATATAGAGTTCGCTCGTGTACTGTGAATCTTGATCTGAGTTATGATGAAACCCCCTTAGTTTTATTGTTGGCTTCTTTTATTGTCTTGTCAAATAAACTTTCTTTCTTCCTCTACAACCTCCCAAGGCAAATACAATAAATAAGTAGGTTGTTAATTTCATTTTGATAGAGTTATAAGTGGTTATATTTTGTTTTTTAAAAATATTAAAACAAAGTGTTTTATGCAAATCTTTGGTATTCTCACCTAGTATGTTATACTGTAGTAAAAAAGTAAAGTTATGCCAGAAATTAAAGTTTACACAGCAATAAATCGACTTAGCGAAATAGAAAAGGGCGAAATAATAAATTTCTTACATCTTCATCTGGGAGAATATGGAGATGATAAAACTGACATTGGTAAGGCAATTAATTATTCGCTGAAAGAAACGATTTCCTTTGGTGGGTTTACAACTATTATTTCTGAAGGAGATAAAATAATAGGGGTAGCGGTTGTGAATGCTACTGGAATGAGTGGATACATTCCTGAAAACATCTTAGTATACATTGCAACGCATAGCGAACACCGCGGAGAAGGCCTGGGAAAACGATTAATGGAAACGATTACGCAGCATGCTAAAGGTGACATAGCATTGCATGTAGAGGCTAATAATCCAGCCAAAAAACTCTATGAAAAATTTAATTTTACCAATCCGTATTTAGAAATGCGTTTAAAACGTCAGAAATAATGGCCTTTATTACTTTAAACACCGAAAAATTAAATCGCAATTATCAATTTTTGGATGAGATGCTTTCTGGAAAAGGGATTGAATGGGCAGTCGTTTCAAAAATGCTGTGTGGGAATAAACTTTTTCTGGGAGAGCTAATAAAACTTGGTGTAAAACAATTGTGTGATTCCCGTGTTTCAAATCTTGAAATGATAAAATCGATTTCTGAAGAAGTAGAGACAATTTACATTAAACCACCCGCAAAACAATCAATCGAAGCAATTGTAAAACATGCTGATATTAGTTTTAATACAGAAATTGAAACCATTAAAATGCTATCGGCGGAAGCAAAACGTCAAAATAAAACGCATAAAATCCTAATAATGATTGAGCTTGGCGAACTCCGAGAAGGTGTTTTGAGAGAAGAACTTTTAAGGTTTTATAAGGATGTATTTAAACTTCCAAATATTTCGGTGATTGGACTAGGAACGAACCTTACTTGCATGTATGGAGTTCTACCGAGTCATGATAAACTAATCCAATTGTGTTTATACGAGCAATTGATTGAAGCTAAATTCAACAGAGAAATTGAATACGTTTCTGGAGGATCATCCGTAACAATCCCACTTATTGTTCAAGGACTGTTACCGAAAGGAATTAATCACTTTAGAATCGGTGAAACATTGTACTTAGGAACAGATGTTTACAACAACACCACATTCGAACACATGGAAAACGATGTGTTTCAATTGCATGCAGAAATCATTGAGTTAACAGAAAAACCAGCAAACCCGATGGGCGAATTGGGGCAAAACTTGATGGGCGAAACACTTTCATTTGAGTCAACAGATCAATCGGAGCTCTCTTACCGTGCAATAATTGACATTGGTTTATTAGATATGGAAGAAGCCCATATTAAATTGAAGGACACGGATTTGGAAATCGTTGGGGCTTCATCAGACATGTTGGTGATTGATTTAGGGGTCAATAAACAAAATTATAAGGTTGGAGATTTAATTGAGTTTGGTTTGGACTACATGGGAATTTTGAGAGCAATGAATTCAAATTACATTGAAAAAAGAATACTATAAGGTTTTGATAATCTTGACGACTTAACTTAAACATAATTCCGGGGTAACGTAGCGCATTGAAAAAGGCAGTTACTTTGCGTAAAAAATGGAAATTTTTATCTTAAGTTTTGCGGCATTGTTCTCCGTAATTAACCCCCTTGGGACCGTTCCAATATTTGTGGGACTAACACAAGACAACACTTCAAAGGAGCGAAGTGTTATCGCATTTTTCACAGCTATTTATGTGTTGTTTATTTTACTTCTATCCTTTTATTTAGGAAAATATATTCTGCTCTTTTTCGGAATCAGTTTAGATGCTTTAAAAATTGCTGGGGGAATGATCATTGCCTCTTCTGGTTTTGCATTGCTAACCGGCAAATTTACAGAACACAAAGGAATGAAAAAACGGGAAAAAGATGATGCTTTTAATCGTTCAGAGATTTCATTGACACCGTTGGCAATTCCGATGCTCGCTGGTCCAGGAACAATTAGTTTATTGATTTCATACCAGCAAGAATACAGTTTGATGATGCAACAGTTGCTAATCATTGGGGCAATTTTTACAGTAAGTACAGGGATCTTCTTAATCCTAAAAAGCTCCCATTTGATTGTGAAGTTTATGGGTGCATCTGGAATTAATGCGTTATCACGAATTATTGGATTTATCGTAATTGCTATTGGTGTGCAGTATATTTTGGGGGTTGCAACAACGTTGTTTGATTTGCCGTTAAATTAATCCCTGAGCAATCCTTCTGGCTTCTTTGTTCATAGCAATGTAATCTTCTAATGAAGGAGAAGGTATATTCTCAACAGCGTTCATTGTTTTTTCATTGATTCGTGCGATATCTATAAACTGGATTTTATCGTTGAGAAATGCATCTACGGCAACTTCATTTGCTGCATTCAAAGCACATGCAAGTGTTCCGCCAGCATGAAGAGCGTCGTACGCTAATTGTAAATTTGAAAATGTTTTTAAGTCCGCTTTTTCAAATGAGAGGCTTGGATAATCCATAAAGTTGAAGCGCGGAAAATCCGTTTTCAAACGATTCGGGTAAGTTAGGGCATATTGGATGGGCAACTTCATGTCGGGCAATCCCATTTGTGCTTTCATGCTTCCATCTTCAAACTGAACCATAGAGTGGATAACCGATTGTGGGTGAACAATAACATCAATTTGTTCGGGTTTTAAGTTGAACAACCATTTCGCTTCAATTACTTCCAACCCTTTGTTCATCATAGATGCAGAATCAATTGTGATTTTTGCTCCCATGTCCCAATTCGGGTTTTTCATCGCTTGAGCCTTGGTAACTTTGCTTAATTGTTCAGGTGTAAAACCTCTAAACGGTCCTCCCGAAGCTGTTAAGTAGATTTTTTCTACAGGATTTTGAAATTCGCCCGTCAAACATTGAAAAATGGCAGAATGTTCTGAATCAATCGGATATATATTCACACCATTGTGAAACGCCTCCTTTGTCACTAGCTCTCCTGCTACAACTAAAGTTTCCTTATTGGCAAGTGCAATAGATTTTTTAGCGCGTATAGCCGCCAATGTTGGCTTCAGCCCAGCGTAACCAACCATTGCTGTTAGCACAACATCTATTTCGCTGGAATCAACCACTTGTTCAAGCGCTCGTTCTCCGCAATAAACATGAATATCAAGATTCCACAATTCATTTTTCACCCGTTCAAATTGACTTTCGTCTCCTATGACAACTGTATTTGGAGTATACTTTTTAGCCTGAGCGATAAGTAAAGCTGCATTTTTATGGGCAGTGAGAACTTGTAAATCAAATTGTTCTGGGTATGACTCAATGACTTGAAGAGCTTGTGTTCCAATAGAACCCGTTGAACCTAAAATTGCAATTCCCTTTTTTGTCGTCATAAAACAAATATAATGGTTCGTATTGGTTCAAAAGAAAATAAAAGAGATATTCTCGTTTTCTAAAATCTCCTATTTTTGCAAGATGAAGTACAGAATGTTAACGGATGAAGAACTTGAGGTTTTTGCAGAAGACTTAAAGCACTTTTTGATTGTGAATGGTGTTCATGCAGAAGAATGGGAAGAAATCAATAAAAACAACACCAAAAAAGCGATTGAATTGGTTGAACTCTTCTCGGACAATGTACTTCAGATTGTTTATGAGAAAATGAAATTTCTGGAACATCGTTCCGAAAAAGCGTGTTTGGTTTTCCACTTTGAATTAGATAAAATTGAGTTGATTTCGATCAACGTAAAGGGCGGAAGATCTGATTTATCATCGCCTGAATCTATTCACGACGCCTTGGTCAATCGCCCGAATGAAATCTCGGTTTTTAAGACCTCAAAAAACTACAGCAAGTCACGCGAAATAGAAATCCACGACATGTTAATGCAAGGTTGTATGAATTCAACCGAAGCATTTTGGGTTTCGTTAGAAAGGCTTGTATAGAAAGTATGTAGAGTTTTACTACCAAGACACCAAGATTTAGGGAAAGGTATTACTGAAAACCAAGAGCACAAAGACATCAACATGTTGATGTCTTGAATGAAAGAAAACTGTTTGTCGATTGTCAAAAGCAATGAAATTAGTGCCTAGAGTACGGTCTTAAAGTCCTAATATCCTTGTGTCTTAAAGTCCTTTCCTTATCTTTATCAAAAAAAATCAAAATGAAAAAATTATTAGTTGGAATTACACTTTTTGCATCGACAGGATTGATGGCGCAGATTTCTGCACCTCAGATGAGTCCATCGGCAAAAATGGAACAAACAGTTGGATTAACGAACATTACAGTGGAATACTCACGTCCGAGCAAACGCGATAGAGTTGTTTTTGGAGACCTTGTTCCAATGAACGAGATGTGGAGAACAGGTGCGAACAAAAACACAATCATTACAACAAGTGATGTATTGATTTTTGGAAAAGACACATTAAAAGCTGGAACGTATGCTTTGTTTACAAAACCAACATCGAGTGAATGGGCAATTTATTTTTATACAGCAACAGAAAATTGGGGAACTCCTGAAGAGTGGAACGCAGAAAATGTAGCACTTGAAGTAAAAGTAAAGTCACAAGCGTTGAATGATGTTGTTGAAACATTTACGATTGGGATTGAATCAGTTTCAATGAATGATGCGGTATTGGCATTATCTTGGGATAAAACAAAAGTTGCAGCGAAATTTACTGTTGCAACAAAAGCACAAGTAAATGCAAGTATCAAAAAAGTGATGGCAGGACCTTCTGCTAATGATTATTATAGAGCAGCGGATTACAAATACTCTGAAAAAGAAGATTTGAAACAAGCCCTTGAATGGATAAACAAATCAGTTGAAATGAGCGGAGCGGAAGCACCATTTTATGTGTTACGCAAAAAAGCATTACTTCAAGCTGAATTAGGAGACAAAAAAGGAGCTATTGCAACGGCTAAATTGTCGTTGGAAGGAGCAAAAAAAGCTGGATATGACGCTTACATTAAAGCAAATGAAGAGTCGATTAAAGAATGGAGTGCTAAATAATTTTCGAATTGAAACAAGCATTAATCAATAGATTTGGGGAGCATCGAGTACTCGATGCTCCCTTTTTTGAAGGCGTTCATTTACTCGTTTTGGATTTGGAATTGAAGTCGCCTGTTACCGTAATCGTAACAAACGGACTTTCAGATTACCAAATGCCCGTTCCTGAAAAATGGGAAGGAAGAGAGTACAACGAACTGTACTTTTGCCTACCAAGTTATTGGGAGTGGGAAGAATTAAACAATCCAAATACAAATTGGGTGTTCAAATGGATCCAGCGTTTAGCAGAATACGTTGTTGAAAGTGAAACTTGGTTTGGTCATGGTCATACAATGCCATGCGGAAAGGAAAAGTTGCCGCTTTCTAATACAATGAAACAAAATTTTTTCTTTTTGTCTGACCCAATGTTATTACAAGAAGAATTAGCTCCTGTTGTCGTCGATGGAAAAACGATTAACTTTTTAAGCATTATCCCAATTTTTAAAGACGAAATGGACTACAAGGTTCACAAAAGTACGTTCAAGTTTGTCCAAAAAATGGAAAGTGCTGGAACTACAGAAAAACTAGATGATTTTAGAAGTTCTGTACTGAAAAGACGATGGTTGAAGAAAAGGTAACCTCGACTATTTCGGCAAGCTCAATAACCGAGACTCGATTACCTATTGAATCTTGAACTATTTAGAACTTTGAACTATTAAACCTTTATCCAATAATAATTGAGCAATTTGTACAGCGTTTGTAGCCGCTCCTTTTCTCAAATTATCTGCAACAACCCACATGTTCAATGTATTTGGCTGCGATTCATCTCTGCGAAGTCGCCCAACAAAAACATCATTTTTACCTTCTGCATAAAGAGGCATAGGATAAGAGTTTGTTGTTGGATCATCCTTTAAACTAATTCCCGCTTGATTGTGCAATAACATACGTACTTCATTCAAATCAAAATCATTTTCAAATTCCACATTAATTGCTTCAGAATGTCCGCCCATAACTGGAACTCGAACTGCTGTTGCGGTAACGTTAATTGAAGGATCTAAAATCTTTTTTGTCTCATTAGTCAATTTCATTTCCTCTTTTGTATATCCATTATCCATGAAATCATCACAGTGCGGAATACAATTTTGGTCAATCGTATAATGATACGCCATTTCCCCTTTTACAGAATTACGCTCATTTGTCAATTGTGTCATTGCTTTCATTCCAGTTCCGGTAATTGATTGATAAGTCGAAACGATGACACGCTTTACCTTGTATTTATCGTGTAGAGGTTTCAACGCCAAGACCAACTGAATAGTACTACAATTTGGATTTGCAATGATTTTATCTTCAGCCGTTAACAAATCACCATTAATTTCTGGAACGATTAATTTTTTTGTTGGGTCCATTCGCCATGCAGAAGAATTGTCAATGACAACAGTCCCTTTTTCAGCGAATTTTGGCGCCCAATCTAACGAAGTTTGTCCACCTGCAGAAAATATAGCGATATCAGGAACTAAATCAACAGCTGTTTGTAACCCAATAACCTTCGCTTCAATTCCACCAAAATTTATCGTCTTTCCAACCGATTTTTCAGAAGCGACAGGGATTATTTCAGTAATCGGGAAGTTTAATTCACGAAGGACTTTGAACATTATTCCTCCAACCATTCCAGTGGCACCAACAACAGCTACTCTCATAATAAAAAATTAATTTTATTTCAATGTTCAAATTTACTATATTTAACAGCACTGAGGATTAAACTATGAGGTACTTTTTATTATTTGTTTTATTATTAACGAATTCACGCTTATTTTCACAGATAAATGATGATTTTTTGGATGGAGATTTCACTAATTTGCCAACTTGGTCTGGAACAAATGTTGATTTTATTGTAAATCCATCACTTGAATTGCAATTAAACAATACCATTGCAAGTACTTCATATTTATCAACTGCTCATGGTCTTTTTACCTTGGATAATAAAGAGTGGAAGTTTATAACCAGACAGACGTTTTCGCCTTCTTCAAGCAATTATGGACGTGTGTTTTTAACAGCAGATAATGCTGATTTAACCTTGGTACAAAACGGATTCTATATTCAATTGGGAGAGGCTGGCACAACAGATGCCGTTCGTTTGTTTAAAATGGTGAGTGGAGTAAGTACTGAACTTCTTGCAGGGCCTGCTGGACAAATTGCGAATAGTTTTAGCGCTGGAATTCGCGTTGTGCGTGACAATGGAGCGAATTGGTCTTTATTGATCGATGGGACTGGCGGAACAAGCTATACATTGGCAGGAACAGTAAATGAACCTGCGAACTTATTGGGGACTCATTTCGGCGCAATGCAGGTATATACCGCAAGTAATGCCAATAAATACTTTTACGATAATATTTATGTTGGAGATGAAATAGTAGATCTTTCACCACCAACCTTACTTTCAGCGACCGCGATAAATGCGAATTTAATTGATGTACTTTTCGACGAAGCTTTAGATCAAGTAACTGCGGAAACATCGGGAAATTACGACATTCAACCGTTTTTATCGGCTGCCACAGCAACACTTGATGGGACAAATCCAGCATTGGTTCATATCATTCCGACTTTTAATTTAACGAACGGAAATACGTATACTTTGTTTACTAATTTGATCGAGGATATTTCTGGAAATGCTTCTGGATCTCAATCGGTTAATTTCACTTATTTAGTAGCCGAAACACCTATCGCGGGTGATGTTGTTATCAATGAGTTTATGTGTGATCCAACTCCAGTCGTTGGATTAAAGAATGCAGAATACGTTGAAATTTACAATCGAAGCAATAAAATTCTCAATGTTTCCGGTTGGAAATTAGGCGATGCCTCATCTTTTGGAACCGCACAAAATGGTTGGCTTTTACCGAATGATTACATTGTATTGACGGCAACAGCAAATATAGATTCATTTTCTGTAGCAACTGCGGTAACGAGTTTTCCAAGTTTAAACAATTCTGATGATGCGGTAGTTTTATACGATAACAGCGGAAACAAACTAGATTCTATTTTTTATTCAATTGGTTGGTACCACGATACCAATAAGGACGATGGAGGTTATTCTCTGGAGCGCATTAATCCAGACGATCCATGTTCCGACATTACTGATTGGAAAGCGAGTAATAACTTAAACGGGGGGACACCTGGAAGTATCAATTCAGTTTACGACACTACAGCGGATGTTCAAACCCCAACGATTACGCAAATAATTGCAAGTGCTCCAAGCCTTATTGAAGTGTTTTTTAACGAAGGAATGGATCCAATATCGTTGACGAACTCTACAGTAATTACTTCACCAACACTTACGATTCAAAATAAATTTTTCTCTGGAGACGATCCAACTACCTTGTCGATAAACTTCAATGAAGTACTAGTCGGATCTCAGACTTATCAGATTGAACTTCAAAATATAGCAGATTGTTGGATGAACTCAATTGACCTTTCAGAAACATTTGCTTTAGCTGAAACAGCCGTTAAAGGAGATGTCATAATCAATGAAATTATGTTTGACCCTTTAACAGGTGGAAGTGATTGGGTTGAGTTATACAATAATTCAGACAAACTAGTTGACCTTTATGAATGGCAGTTGGCAAAAATCAGCGATGGAGTCATTTCGAACAATGATATAATTGAACAACATTATTTACTTGAGCCAGGAGACTATGTTGTTCTCACTGAAAATGTATCGCACATAACGCAAAACTACACAGCCTCTGTTCTTGGAAAGTTTATAGAAACAGGAGTTCCAAGTTATAACAACGACTCAAGTACCGTTTACCTTTTGGACAATCAAATCTTTCCTCCTAACAATGTGATTGACAAGGTTTCTTACCTTGACGATTGGCACTTTAAATTATTGGATGCTACGAAAGGAAAATCATTGGAACGAATTGATCCAAACGGTGTTTCAGATGACAAAAACAATTGGCATACAGCAGCTGAAGCAATTGGTTTCGCTACACCAGGAGGAGAGAATTCACAATTGACCTTTGCTGTTTCGAATGGTACTTTTAGCTTTACAAGTGAAACAATTTCTCCAGACAATGATGGAATGGAAGACGTCCTTCAAATCAATTACGAAATGGAGGAAGCGGGCTTTGTTGGCAATTTTACAATTTATGATGATAGAGGAAGAAAAATTGCAACGGTATTCCAGTCCGAATTACTAGCTTCGCGTGGAACTTTCACTTGGGATGGTGTAAGAGACGACAATACAAAAGCAAGCATTGGTCAATATGTCGCTTTATTTGAGGCGTATAATATTGATGGTGGTGCTGTCTTCTCAAAGAAAAAAGCATTCGTCGTTGCTGGAAGGTTATAATTTTAGAACAAGATGATTTCACCAGGTGCAAAAGGCTGGATTAATAAATACCTTCATTTGGTGGAGAATGGAACGATTACTTTAAACAAGAAACGTCCAAAAGAAATTACCAAGTCGCGTCACACGCATTTAACCTTGGCAAAAAGCGGAATTGTTTTCGGCTATCCAGACGAATTAATTTTCGGAAAAGAGTTAAACGACAGTGAATGGACAAAGGATGAAAAGTTAAAGCTTTTGTTGTTCGAATCATTGCTTTTCGTGTACACTCAAATCCATAAGAAAGAAGTATTCGAAAAAGAGAAGTTCTTGAGCTCATTGATTGCATTTTACGAAAGTCATGAAGCAAGTTCTATTCGAAAAGTATTTGGATATTTTATCAAAGAATCACCTGAAGAGAAATTAGAAAAAATTCTTGCCGACCGCATTGATATAAAACTGAACCTACTGGAAAATCGCTGGTGGATTAATTCGTTGAGCAATGTGTTTTCATATTTAGATGTAATATTGTTTGATGACTTCGAACATCGAAATGAAGGTGCGACCTTAGTTATAAACTATACCTCATATGCAAAAGCGTCATTAACAGCAATTAGTGTTTCCGCTCATGCAGATGGTGTTTTGGAAGGGAAGGAGAAGAATTTATTCAATATATTTCTAGCATCATCAAACTTAAAAGACGAAGCGAGAGATGAAGTTAAAGCTCAATTTAAGGAGGGCGCAACATTTGAAGACATTCCCGATTTTGTAAAGGAACATTGGCTGTTAAAACGATTTTTGCTGGATATTTCAATTTTAACGATTGTCTCAGATGAAGACTTAACGGATGAAGAATTGGAATACCTTCACAATTTAACGGTTTACCTAGAAATCCCTATTGACGAGCTGGAAGAAAGTTTGACAATGACAGAAAATTTTCTTTTGCACGCACAGCACGATTTGGACTTCATGAAAAATTCTACGTCGTATGAAAAAGTGTATTCACGTTTATCAAAACGATGGGGAAAAATCCTAATGAGAAATAAGGATAGGCTCGGTACCGAAATCAGACAGAGTAAAGATTTGGTGTATTTAGTAAAGAAGTCTGCGACAGAAGATTTAACGAAGGAAGAAAAGGAATTAGTCAAAACACAGTTTAAGGACATTGTAAAATCTGTTCCTGCATTGGCTATTTTCATGTTGCCGGGAGGAGCGCTGCTTTTACCATTGATTCTTAAAGTAATTCCGGACCTCGTTCCTTCTGCCTTTAAGGAGAATGAGATAGATGAGAAGTAGACAGATAAATCACTGAAGACTACCTTCGAGTCAATATAAGTATGCATTAAATTTAATCTGTAGTTATACACTTTATTTCTCAGTATTTTACACCTATGAAACTAGTAATACTCTCCATTTTTACGGTATTCTTTTATGTGTGCGGTACTGCACAAAATCAGTGTATCATCTTTTTTAAAGACAAAGGAACTGCGTCAAAAACTTTTTTGAATCAATTTTCTCAACGCTCTATCGACCGAAGAACGAAGTTCAATATCCCATTTGATTTTAAAGACTTCCCTGTCAACGCAGAGTATGTAAAACAACTGTCTCAATTTGGAAAAGTTAAGTCTATTTCCCGCTGGTTAAATGCCGCTGTGGTAGATGTATCGATTTCAAAAGATCAATTGAAACAACAATTTAGCTTTATAAGTAAAACAGTTGAAATCAAGTCTTCAGACGTTTCAAGAATTGAAAAGGAAGAGTTCATGCAGGAAAAAGCAATTTCTTACGGTGCTTCTGCCGAACAAATAACTCAATTGAACCTGGATTGTTTGCACGATTTGGGATTTCAAGGAGAAGGTGTATACTTGGGTGTTATCGATGCGGGATTTAGTAACATGAATAACATTGATTATTTTGATTCAATTTACAATGATAACAGGGTAATTGAAACATTTGATTTTGTAAATAATAACACCAATGTTTATGGATTTAGCGCACATGGAACAGGAGTTTCTTCGTGCATCGTTGCGCAAAACACGACGCCAATAGTTTATTACGGAACAGCAGTAGATTTAGATATTGCACTCTATCGTTCTGAAGATGCAGATACGGAAACAATAGAAGAAGAGTTCAATTTGGTATTGGCTTTGGAGCGGTGTGACGAACAAGGGATCGACATTGCAAACATTTCCTTAGGCTATGTAGATTTTGACGATCAGAATGATAATCATGCTTATTTCGATTTAGACGGGGAAACGACAATCGCGGCCATTGGAGTGAACACTGCAGCTTCTAAAGGTATTGCCGTCGTTGCTGCAGCTGGAAACAGTGGGCCGTCAACGATTAGTACTCCATGCGATGCTGATAGTGTTTTATGTGTTGGGGCGGTAAACAATAATGGAGATTACGCACTATTTTCTTCTGTTGGACCTTCTGCTGATGGACAAATAAAACCAGATGTTGTTGCGCGTGGTGAAAATGCAGCTGTTGTTTATGATGCCGGAGAAGTGATTTTGGCTAACGGAACTTCTTTCGCATCACCGATCATGTGCGGAGCAACGGCGTGTTTAATGCAAGCTCATCCAAGTCGTACGCCAATGGATATTTTTAAAGCGATACGTCAAAGCGCAAGTCAATTTACAATGCCAAACGGCCAGATGGGTTATGGAATTCCAGACATGTGCGTTGCAAACGATTTATTGACCGCAACCACGACGGTTCAGGAGATGAGTGATTTAAACGTGGTGCTTTTTCCAAATCCAACAAAAGATTTTTTAACAATTAAAGGATTGGTCAACGGTAAAGAGTTGGAAGTTAAGTTGGTGAGTACGATGGGACAAGTTATTCTTCAAGAATCATCTAAAATTGTTCAAGGAATGAGTATGTTAGACATTCGAACTTTAAATAGTGGTGTCTATTTTATTGAAATGACTGTAGACGGAACGTTATCAGGAGTCGAGAAAATTAATGTACTACGGTAATTATTTAGCTAAGATTTCATCAAAGACTTTGCAATTTTCATACGTGTCAAATTGCGATTGTAGTACTTCAAATCGTTGGTGTAACTGTTCAACATTAACGGGTATTTTCATTAATTTTTGAAGTTGCTTCTGACAGTCAGAAGCATCGTTGAAAATGGTACAAAGTGATTCTAAGTTCGTTCCTTCAACCATTGTTGGATTCACCAAAACATGTCCGCCGCTTGCTAAAGAGTTAATTAGTTTTAACTTAATTCCTGTTGACTGTTCGGTGGTCATTAAATGCACACGCGCTTCAGAAATTAGTTGTTGCATTTTGTCTTCAGAAGGACTTTGAACGAGCTGCACGCCCTTTTCTTTGGTAAATCGCACCAATTCTTCCGAAGGATTTTTCCCTGCTATGATGAGGTTTAATCCATCGTAAAATGCATTTTCAATAATCCATCTTGCAGCTGAATCATTCTCTTTAACAGATAAATTTCCATGAAACAAGCAATACGTTTCTTTGGTTGCAACAGGAACTATCGAAATTGGAGGTATCGACGCAGGTAATAATTTCACATGTTTATGAAACGTTTCAAAGTGTGCTTTGTCATTTTCTTGAATGGCAAGAATCCAATTCGCATGAGAGAGTTGTGCTTCGTATTGCTTGAGTTTTTTTGCTTCTCTTTTGTAGAAGCGTTTTTTAATTCCAGAAGCTTTTTTAGAAAGAGCAGTGTAATAATCGTGTTCGACGTTATGCATGCGAACGATCTTCATACGCTCATTCAATCTCGGATTGTCAAGTAATAAAGTTGTGTGAATACCTTCAAATAAAACGGGGTGATTGTCTTGTAAAAGCCGTTCAAACAGTTTTGCTGACTGGCGACTAATGACAATAAACGGTAGTTTATTCAGAATGAATCGGGGTGATTTATTGCGTTTATAGTAATGAGTTTCATGTGTAATTTCCTTTAATTTTTCTTGTTCTCCACGTCCGTATTCCCAACAGTGTAAAATGATTTTATAACCCAATTCATGCAATGCTTGAATGCGATAATAGATGTCAATTGCCCCTCCATAATCTGCCGGAAACGGAACATCCAAAGAAATGATATGTAGGAATTTATTCTCCAACTTTCGGGTAAATTTCGTTCAATACTTTTGTTTCATTTTCCCAATTTTCCGTCTGAGCGGCAAGCTTACAATTTGCTTTATAATGTTTCATTCTTTCGGGGTCAGCCAATAATGAATTTATCTTTTCAGCAATACAAGTCGGACTTACTTCGGGAAGTACTTCACCAATTTTATGCGTTCGAACTACGTCTGCAACTTCCTTAATTTCACTTGAAATGACAACCGTCGAAGTGTGCAAATAATCGAACACTTTATTGGGTAATGATAATTTATAATTCAAGTTGGTTGGCTTATCAAGTGTCAATCCAAAATCTGCGTGTGCAGTATAATTCATCATTACGTCGTATGGCTTTTTACCAAAAAAAAACACTTTTTCCGCTAAATTCAATCGATTTACTCTGTTTTTAAGCTCTGGAACAACATCACCATCTCCAACAATCATTAAAACAGCATCAATATGTTGCATTGCTTCTACGGCTTCTTCCGCACCACGATCGATGTTAATTCCAGCTCCTTGCAAAATAATTAGCGGTTTGTTTTCTGGAATACCTAACGTTTTTTTATCTGTGAGATTATCACTTTTCCAAAGCGGAGAAATGTTACGAACGACTTTCATTTCTTTGCCGTATAGCCCGTGATAAATTTCTGCAATGGATGAGTTAACGGTGTAGCATTTTTTCAATTTAGGAAAAATACGGCGTTCGATTTTCAACCAAATTTTTTGAACTTTTGGTCGCGAAGTTAGTTCTGGAACTTCTGTGAAATATTCGTGAGAATCGTATACTAATTCTGCTGCAGGTTTGAATTTTTTGGCGAGGTAATTTGCTAGTAAAGTGTCTAAATCATTTGCTACTAAAACATCTGCTTTGTGAAAGATTAAATACCAGAACAAACGGAAACTGTATGCTGCATAAAATTTTGCCCCTGTCTCAAAAAGCAATTTCATACGAACACTTTTGTATGGACGTTCAGGAAGTGCACTACTCGATTTTCGTTTGCGACCAACAAGTGTAACGGTGTAACCTTGATCTACCAAAAACAAACACACTTTATTCACGCGGTTATCGGTGAATAAATCGTTCGTTACAGAAACTATGGCGCGCTTTGTTTTTGGCATTAGTCAAATTTAAGAAAAAGAACGGGTTAGGGAAATCAACGATAATTGATCAGCCCACTTTCAATACTTTGTCTAAATGGTTGAATGCTTCAGTTAACGAATTCACATTAGAATAAATTACACGGAGGCGGTCATTTTTTTCGCTGAGTTTAGCATCCAAAGGATGTTTTTGCATATAATCCAAAACTTTTGTAAACACCGGTGATTCGTAAAATTTCGATTGCGGATTAGCAATAAAATAGCCAATCATTTTATTCGACTTAAGCACCAATTTATCAATTCCCAAATCTTGTGCTAACCAGCGTAAACGGAAAGATAGAACAAGTTCTTCAACCGGCTCTGGAATCGGGCCAAATCGATCGGCAAGTTCTACTACGAATGTACTCAACTCCGCTTCGGTTTTTAATCCATCCATTTGCTGGTAAAGGCTCAATCGCTCAGCGACATTATTTACATAGTCATCTGGAATACGAACCTCGAGGTCTGTTTCCAAGATACAATCTTTCACAAATGAAGTCATCGAATCGCTGTTTCGATCTTCGAACAATTCTTTGAACTCTCCCTCTCGCAATTCGTCAATGGCTTCGTTTAAGATTTTCTGATACATCTCAAAACCAATGTCTGCAATAAATCCACTTTGTTCGCCACCCAACATATTTCCCGCTCCACGGATATCCAAATCTTTCATCGCGATGTTAAAACCAGATCCTAAATCAGAAAATTGAACCAAAGCTTCCAAGCGTTTTCTTGCTTCTGAAGTCATAACACTTGCCGGCGGTGCGATAAGGTAACAGAAACCTTTTTTATTGGAACGACCAACGCGACCTCTTAATTGGTGCAAATCACTCAACCCAAAGTTCTGCGCATTGTTGATGATGATGGTATTTGCATTTGAAATGTCAATTCCTGATTCAATAATCGTTGTTGCCAACAAAACATCGTATTCGTGATTGATAAAATCGAACATGATTTTCTCCAACTTTGTTCCGTCCATTTGTCCATGTCCAATTCCAACTCTAACGCCTGGGCATAAACGTTGAATCATTCCTGAAATTTCTTGAATGTTTTGTAATCGGTTGTGCACAAAGAACACCTGTCCACCGCGACTCACTTCATAAGAAATTGCATCGCGAATCATTTCTTCGTCAAAGGAAACAACTTCTGTTAGTACAGGCTGACGGTTAGGCGGAGGCGTGTTGATAATACTTAGATCTCGCGCCCCCATCAACGAAAATTGCAATGTTCTCGGAATTGGAGTTGCCGTTAAGGTTAAGGTATCAACCGTTGCGCGAAGCGTTTTTAATTTATCTTTTACCGAAACACCAAACTTTTGTTCTTCATCGATAATCATTAAACCAAGGTTTTTGAACTTAACGCGATCAGATGCAATTGCATGTGTTCCAATAAGTATATCAATTTTTCCGTCAGCTAAATCTTTAAGAGTTTCAGTTACTTGTTTTGTAGATTTAAAGCGATTGATATAATCAACTCTGCATGGGAAATCCGCTAATCTTTCTTTAAAACTGCGGTAATGCTGCATCGAAAGAATGGTTGTTGGGACTAAAATCGCGACTTGTTTTCCATCTGTTGCAGCTTTGAACGCAGCTCGCACTGCAATTTCAGTTTTACCAAAACCAACATCACCACAAACCAAACGATCCATCGGAGTGTGCGATTCCATGTCTTCCTTAACAGCAATTGTCGCTTTTAATTGATCGGGAGTGTCTTCGTACATGAAAGATGCCTCCAACTCATTTTGCAAATAGGTGTCGGGTTGAAAAGCAAAACCAGGTTGACTTTTTCGTTTCGCATATAATTGAATTAAATCGAAGGCTAATTCCTTGATTTTTGCTTTTGTTTTCTTCTTTAAATTAGACCATGATTGTGTTCCAAGTTTGTTCATTTTAGGAACAGCGCCATCTTTCCCAGTGAACTTTGAAATTCGATGCAGTGAGTGAATACCTACATATAAAACATCATTGTCGCGATACAATAATCGAATAGCTTCTTGCGGTTTTCCGTTTACATCAATTGTTTCTAATCCTGAAAATTTACCAACTCCATGATCGATGTGTGTTACGTAATCACCACGTTGTAAATTATATAATTCCTTTAGCGTTAAAGCTTGTTTTGCTTGTCTAAAACCTTCTTTAAGTTTAAAACGATGGTATCGCTCGAACAATTGATGGTCCGTGTAACAGACCAGCTTATTTTGAGGAGAAATAAATCCTTCGTGCAGTGCAATGTGAACTGGTGAGAATTCAACAGCTGATTCGGTATCTTCAAAAATTTGATACAAGCGATCCAACTGTTTAATTTGATTTGAGAAAATAAGATTGGTGAATCCAGCATTTTTTCTGGCTACTAAATCTTGTGTTAGTATGTCGAAATTCTTGTTGAAACTCGGTTGAGGTTTGAAGTCAAATTCTATTACCTCTGAATTCTTGAATGTATGTTCAGCTCCAAACTCAATTACGGTCGCTTTATCCAAGCTCACATTTAAGTCAGTCGGATGTAGAAATAAATTGGCTGGAATGGTTGGCGTTGTTTGCGTTTCTAACCCATTATAAATCGTAACGGCTTTTTTGTATTCTTGGTCGATACTGCTTTTCGTGAGTTCAACTGAAGAAATCCATACGGTGACATTTTCGCCTAGAAAGTCAAAAAGCGAAACATTTCCTTCTTGAATCAATTTTCCTTGGATATTCGGGACAATATTGAAATGTTGGTGTTTATTTACCGACAACTGCGTACTCGCATCAAATGTTCGAATGCTTTCTACATCATCTCCAAAAAATTCAATTCGATAAGGATGATCGTTCGCAAATGAAAAAACATCGATAATCCCCCCACGTATGGAAAACTGCCCTGGTTCATAAACGAAATCAACTCTATCAAACCCAACTTCTAGTAATGTTTCATTGATAAAATCGATGGAATATGATTTGCCAACTTCAACTTTCAATGTGCTTTTAACTAAGTTTTTTTCAGAAGGAATTTTTTCAAAAAGCGCTTGAGGATAGGTTACAATCCATGTATTATTGCCTTTTGAAACACGCTCTAAAACTTCAGCTCGTGCAACGACATTTCCGTTATCGGTTTTCTCTGATTCATAAGGAACACGATAAGATGCAGGATAAAATAAGACATTTGGATTATCAGCGTGCAGTCCTTCTAAATCATTTAAGAAGTAAGCCGCTTGTTCTTTATCATCGAGAATAAAAATATGATTTCCAGGAGTTTGTTGGATAACTGCTGATGCACATAAAGCACGAGATGAACCCACAAGTCCAGACCATTTTAATTTAGTTCCAATAAGTTGCAGTTGATTCGAAGTAGAATCAATTTGCTTTAATTTGGAAAAGGAAGCACTGATTTCCTTAAGATTCATGTTCTATTTATTTCAAATAGCTCATTGCTTGTTCTACCATTTTCTTTGAGCCAACAAAGAACGGTACGCGCTGGTGCAATTTAGTTGGCTGCAATGCCATCACTCGGTGACGACCAGTTGTAGCCAATCCTCCAGCTTGCTCAGCAATAAAGGCCAATGGATTACATTCGTACAACAAACGCAATTTACCTTCAGGATCAACAGTCGTATCAGGGTAAATATAAATTCCTCCTTTTATTAAGTTACGGTGAAAATCGGCGACTAACGAACCAATATATCTTCCTGAATAAGGCTTGCTTGTTCCAGGATGTATCACTTGACAATATGTTTCGATATATTCCTTAATTCCACTTTCACAGATATTGATGTTTCCTTCATTCATTGCATAAAGACGACCAGTTTCTGGCATTTTCATGTCCGGATGAGATAAACAAAACTCACCAATTGAAGGATCTAGTGTAAATCCATTTACTCCTTTACCAGTTGTATATACTAACATTGTTGAAGAGCCATATAACACATAGCCAGCGGCTATTTGTTCATCTCCAGGTTGCATCATGTCTTCCAATGTCGCTAATGTTCCTTTTTCGCTTTTTCTCCTGTAAATCGAGAATATAGTACCTATCGATACATTGACATCAATATTAGAAGAACCATCTAAAGGGTCGAATAATACAACGTACTTTCCTTGTTTTGAAAAGTCAGATTCGAACGCCATGAAGTCATCATTTTCTTCAGAAGCAATTCCACAAACTTCACCGCCGTTTTGAAAAACACGAATAAATTGTTTGTCTGCTATTACATCTAATTTTTGTTGCTCTTCACCTTGAATGTTTGTGCTTCCTTCAGCTCCAAGAATATCTTCCATTAAGCCTGCTCTTCGCACATCTTTACTTACGACTTTCGCACCAATCGCAATATCACTTAATAAGCGAGACAATTCCCCTGATGCATAAGGGAAATCGGATTGACGGTCCATGATAAACTCATGAAGTGTAATAAGCTTTGACATAATTCAACAATTTATGTGCAAATATCGGTAAAATGAATTAGTTGAACGGCATAAGTACTAAGTAAACTGTTAATTCACTAAAAAGATAAGGAATGCATAACGTAATGTTTTTGAGATTGCCATCAGGATTACAACAGGAATAAACGGAACGCGAAAAAAACCTAGCGCAATTGTCAAGGGATCACCAATGAATGGTAACCATGAAAGTAAAGTGATTGAAGCGCCGTATTTTTTAATACGTTTACTGAATCGTTCAAACCGCTCGGGTGTTTTAAATAATTTTTGAATGGATGCTGGATTTCCAATTAATCCGATTCCGTAGTTTGTTATACCTCCAAGTGTATTACCAATGGATGCAATTGTTAAACTAAGAAACACATCGTAACCTAAAGAAACAAACACAAGTAGCACTCCTTCTGATGAGAAAGGCAATATTGTTGCCGCTAAAAAGCAAACAACAAATAATCCAATGTAACCGTATTCAAGTGTTTCCATAAAAAAAGTCGTACCGTTTTACGGTACGACTTTCAAATTTATTAATTCGTAAGAATTATTTCTTGATGAATTTTTGAGTTGCTTTACCAGCTTCCGTTGAAATGTTTACAAAATAAACACCTGAGTTTAAAGCGCTAGTTTCAAAAGAAACGTTTGCTTTCCCAGCAGCTTGGCTAGTTAATGTCCTAGCGATAGCTACTTTACCAGCAGCATCAACTACCTCGATAGTTACATTAGAAGAGCTAGCTAAGTTGAAATCAATAGCGATATTATCCGTTGCTGGATTTGGGTAAACCGATACTCCAGTTACTGTTTCGCTTTCATCCAATCCTAAAGTTTGGTCAAAGTTCAAACGAATCATTGGAGCATTTGTTTTAGGAGTAAATCCTTGGTACCAATCACCGTTTTCATCTTGGAATCCAATTTGAATTTCAGTTTCTTGAGCACAAGAGATAACTACATCATTTGTTGCTCCACCATTGCCGTCTGTTTCAATAGCTGCCATGTATGTAAGCTGTGAATTAGTAGCCAAATAAGGATTAATTAATTCCAATGTAAGGAAACCAATTTTATCAGCAGCAACGATATCATGGTAATCAGAAGAAGCAACTTCGATGTAATCCCATCCTGCAGCATCATCATAAAGGACAGCATAAAGAACACCTCTAATAATTGAACCGTTTACAGTAGCAGTATTCAATTTCACGTCTATTGCAAATACTTCTTGGTCATTCCAAATATCATACAAAGCACCTAGCTTATATGCTAAACCACCATTACTTGTAGTTGAAGATGCAATGTTATTATCAGCAGCATATGTATTTGCTGTTACAGCGAAAGTAAAAGGAGCTAAAGTATTGTTAGCAGGCACATCATCAATTTCTGTTTGAGAAATATTCCAAGTTGTTGGATAAGAAGTGATAGTTGCAGTAGGCGTAAACATTACAGTTGTTGTCGCAGTGTCTTGTGCATTCGCAGCAATTGATAGACCAGCGGCACTCGTTCCAGCAAATGATGCAGATGGAATAGCAACGTTAAGTATTACATCATTTTGAGTCGTAGCACCATCATTTACAGCAATTGCAGAAAACTCAATTGGAGCAACTTGCGTTGTAGGAATTTGGTAATATTGTAATCCCTCAGTTCCCCAGAAGTAGTTTTTAGCAACTAAATCATTTGTTGGCTTAGTATACAAAGCAACATCATCAATAAACCATCCGTAAGCTACCCACGCATTTGCATTAGTCGAAGTTGTAAATTGCGAAGTCCAAGAAAAACGGATATAAACGTTAGTTGGATTTCCAGAAATATAAGGAGCAATGTTAACTGTTACAGTAGCTGGATTTGGATATGCAGCACCCCCCGTTGAAGTTAATTGACTGTAGTCAGCATTAGTTCTAACAGTTGTAAATGTTGTTCCGTCTGTACTAATTTGTACTCTTTGGTCATCGTAAAATTTAGCACCGAACTCTTTAAATTGTAAAATAACCTCTGAAGTTGCACTTCCTGCGTTTGCAAGAGTAAGTGCCATTACGTCTAAAGGCCCTGTAGTCATTGTGTACTCGACAGCAAGAGCTTGTGTCCCAGGAGTAGTAGTTGGGTTACCATTGTTAACCTCAGCATAGTTACCAGTAGTTGTCATTCCAGCTGCTGACCACCAACTTTGAGAAGTGGCGTCAATGTTAAATCCGAATGTAGGTCCCGTTTGACCAGCATTATCAATTGTCCAGTTACCTGGCGTAGTAAAATCATCTAACCAAACTTGGGTACCTAAAGCTTTTGGGTTGTACACGGTCGGAGAGGCACTAGCCTGCTCAGTCGAAAAAGAGTGATTTAAATTCAATTTTTGCACTGCCTGAGAGAATCCAACTGTAGAAGTTAATCCAATTAAAAGAGCGCTTAAGTAAGTTTTTTTCATGTCTTGATTTTTTTTAATAAGTGTTACAAATATAAACATATCTTAATTATTGAATAATCAATTTGTTAATATTAACAATCGGATAAAAAAGGAAGTGTTTTTCTCACGCTATTTAAACTGTCCTTTTTTAAAGTTGTTATTAACACATTCTCTTCTCTTATATTAAGATCGATAACCTCACCTATGGCGTTTAGAATTTGCGTATCACCTGAATATACAATATCGTTTGCATCCACTCCAACTCGATTAGTCCCTAAAACGTAGGCTTGATTTTCTATAGCGCGTGCTTTCAAAAGTGCATTCCAATGTGAAACACGTTTTTCAGGCCAATTCGCTACATAAAGCAGAACGTCATACGCTGGAGTTAGGTTGGGTAATAAATAATTTCGCGAGATTTCAGGAAATCTTAAATCGTAACAAATTTGCAGTTGTATTTTCCACCCCAGGTATTCAACAATAGTTTCATTTTTACCTGAATTGAAAAACTTATTTTCCCCAGCCAAGCTAAATGTCTTGCGTTTGTCGTATACTTTTATGTCGCCACTTGGATATACAAAAACTCCCCGATTGTAATAATTACCGTTTTCAGCAATCATTAGACTTGTATATATGGCCGAATTTTTCGATCGGGAGAGAGATGTTAACCAATCAACAGATGGGCTTTTCTGCCATTCTTCAGCCAATTTAGTTGTATTCATGCTAAATCCGGTCTGAAACATTTCAGGGAGTACTATTAAATCGACATCGACATTCTTTAGGAGCACCGTGTAATTTTCAAAATTGGCAAGCTTATCTTCCCAAACTTGATTTGCTTGAACGAGTGCTACTTTTAAATCTTGCATAATAATTCTGCTGCTTTCGTAAGTGTTTCTTCATCTTTGGCGAAACAAAACCGTATTATTTTAGTGGCTTTTGGGTCATTGTTAAAAACCGAAATTGGAATGGAAGCAACACCATGTTCTTTTGTTAACCGTTCGCAAAACAGTGTGTCGTCTTCATTTGAAATTTGTGAATAATCAGCGGTTTGAAAATAAGTGCCTTCACATGGAAGAAGTTTGAATTTAGATTTCGCCATTAATTGACGAAATAAATCACGTTTTTGCTGATAAAAGGGACCTAGAGTTGTTACGTCTGTTACAGTAAGGTAATCTGCTAAACTTTGCTGTGCGACACTGTTTACACTAAAGACATTAAATTGATGTACTTTTTTTATTTCAGTGATTAACCTTTTTGGAGCGACCAAATAACCAATTTTCCAACCGGTGATATGAAAGGTTTTACCAAAAGAAGATACAACAATACTTCTATCGATTAGTTTAGGCCTAGAATGCACAGAGATGTGTTTGTTCTCAAATGTAATATATTCGTAAACTTCATCTGATAGAATCAGAAGTTGAGGATGCTTTCCTGAAATTCGCTCCAGCTGTTGAATATCAGACTCTTGCCATGTTCTTCCAGAAGGGTTGTGTGGATTATTGGTAATAATTAATTTCGTTTTAGAGTTTACCGCATTATTGATTTGTTCCCAATCAGGTAGAAATTCATTATCGAGTGAGACACGAATTGGTTTTCCTCCCGCCAAAATAACCGAAGGTTCGTAACAATCATAACTTGGATCTAGAATAACAACTTCATCGCCATTGTAAATAAGCGCCATGAGTGTTGTGAATATTGCTTGGGTGGCGCCAGCCGTAATTAAAGTCTCGTCATTTTCCGAAACGGTTCTTCCGTAACTTCGTTTTATCAGTTTTGAAACTTCTGAAAGCAACATGGAATTTCCTTGCATGGGCGCATATTGATGCGTGTTTCCTGAAGCGTTCTCTTCTAAAATGGAAGTTAAAACAGGATCGACCGGGAAATTCGGAAATCCTTGTGAAAGGTTAATGGCGTTATTTTCAATTGCCAATTTTGACATGGTAGTGAAAATAGTTGTCCCAACATTAGGAAGCTTTGACATAAGTGCGTGTTTGTCATAAAAATAGAAATAATAGCCTTAACATCATTTAACGGCAAAAAAATTGTGAAATAATAAAAAGGGCTTAATTTTGAAAAAAACGATAAAATGAAAAGCACGATTTTACTTTTTGCTCTTATTACTATTTCATTACTCAATGAAACTTTTGCACAAGGAGACACACGTCAAATTCGTAAAGAAGTGCATATGGAAATGCTTAATGACGAAATTACATTGACAATAACAACAACTGATGAAGATAAAATCACTAGTGAAGTTTTTATTGGTGTGGAAGCAGAATTAAAGTTAGCGGAATTGGAAAAAGTGGATGAAGAAAAAATCGTTTCTTCTCAAGAAATAAGGGAGGAGTTTAAAATTGAAGATGTTAATGGTATTAGTAAGTTGACCATTCGAAGAATTGAAAATGGGAATGAAACCGAAGCAGTATTCTTTGGACCAGATGCGGATAAAAAAATCAATGAATTGGAAAATAGAGAAAACGCTCCAATCAAGATTGAAATGGAAGAAGAAGCAGAACACTCTGACAATTAGAAGCTTCAAAAACAAATAATTTAAACTCTTTTCATGTGAAAAGAGTTTTTTTATGCCTTAAAAACTTCATCTAAGCATTGACAGAATAAATCTGCAGCAGCTTCTAAAACAGAGACGGTGTGCGCTTGAGAAATAAATCCAACCTCGTAGCCACTTGGGCCAATATAAAGACCATGATTTAATAAAGACCAGTGTAAACGACTGAACTTTGTCATATCTGGATTAATTTCATCTGCACGGTGGATATTTCGTTTTCCATCAAATGAAATCCAAAATACCGATGCAATTGTTACCAATTCGAAATCGAAATTGTTCTGTTTTGCATAGGAATTAATTTTTTCAACGAACGTTTTTGTGCGAGCCTCCTGATCTTCATAAAAACCAGGTTTAGCACATTCTGTCAATTGAGCAATTCCCGCAGCCATTGCAACAGGGTTTCCAGAAAGTGTTCCTGCTTGGTAAACAGGGCCATCAGGAGAAACTTGGGACATAATTTCATTGCGAGCACCGTATGCTCCGACCGGCAATCCACCGCCAATTATTTTTCCGTAAGTGATGATATCTGGCCTTATTCCAAACAATTCTGCAGCTCCATTGAATCCAACCCTAAATCCAGAAATCACTTCATCAAAAAATAAGAGCGATTTGTATTCCGTACAAATATTTCGAAGTTCGCTCAAGAAAATCTTTTCTTGCAGCAGCAATCCGTTATTTGCTGGAATTGGTTCAATAATTGCACACGCAATTTCGCTTCCGTATTCTTTGAAACAAGCTCGCAACGCATCAATATCGTTTAATGGCAATACAAGTGTTTCATTTGCGAACTCTGCAGGAACTCCCGCACTAGAAGATTCACCAAAAGTAACCAATCCACTTCCCGCCTTTACTAATAAGAAATCTGAATGACCATGATAACATCCCTCAAACTTTAAAACCTTTTTTCTTCCAGTATAACCTCGAGCCAAACGCAAAGCAGACATTACAGCTTCAGTTCCGGAACTTACAAATCGCAATTTGTCGATGTATGGATTGCGAGAGAGAATGAGTTCTGCTAATTCATTTTCCAATTTTGTTGGTGCCCCGAAACTAGTTCCGTTTTGAAGTGTTTGAACAACCTTTCTATAAATTCCTTGGTGATTATGTCCTAAGATAAGGGGCCCCCAACTGCAGCAAAAATCTATAAATTCATTTCCGTCTTCGTCCCAAATCATGCATCCATCTCCCTTTTTTATAAACAATGGAGCGCCCTGAACTGATTTAAAGGCGCGTACAGGAGAATTAACACCACCTGGGAAATATGTTTTTGCTGTTTCAAATAATTGTTCCGAGGTTGCGCGAGAAATTGCTTTTTTGGTTTCCATTGTTCTTAATTTTCTTCGTAAACAAAGGTAGTAATATCACGCTTTAATTGAATAAATCACGGCTAAAAATCGCCACAAGAGAAAAATCAAAAGGCATGCGACCTATAGTCCAAATTTCAAAATGTTATACTTATCTTTGGATTCGATTATACGATTCTTAAAAATTCAATATTGCAATGGTTTATCAAAACACCATCGAATTTTCGCGAGAAATGGACTCAAAAGACCCATTAAAAGCATTTCGCGACAAATTTTATTTCCCAACATTTCATGCAAATGAAGTAGTATACCTAACAGGAAATTCACTTGGTTTACAGCCAAAGTCTACGAGTGACTACATAAAAAAAGAACTCGATGCTTGGGCTAAGTTTGGTGTTGAAGGACATTTTTTAGCAGAGAAACCTTGGTTTGCTTATCATGAGTTTTTAACAGAAAAAGCCGCTAATGTCGTTGGTGCAAAACCACAAGAAGTAGTAATTACTCATTCACTTACGACTAATTTACACCTTTTGATGGTATCGTTTTACCGACCAGAAGGGAAGCGAACAAAAATTATTTGTGAAGCAAAGGCTTTCCCTAGCGATCAATACGCACTTGAATCTCAGGTTAAATTCCATGGACTTAATTTAAAAGAGAATTTAATTGAAATTGCGCCTCGAGAAGGAGAAGTTTTAATCAACGAAGAGGACATCATTGCTAAAATCAACGAAGTAGGAGATGAACTTGCAATGGTAATGATTGGCGGAGTGAACTACTTTACGGGTCAACTTTTCGATATGGCAAACATAACAAAAGCAGGTCATGCCGTTGGAGCAACAGTTGGCTTTGACCTAGCACACGCCGCTGGGAACATCAATTTAAAACTACACGATTGGGGAGTTGACTTTGCTGCGTGGTGTGGATATAAATATTTAAATTCTTCTCCAGGGGGCGTTTCAGGGATTTTCGTTCATGAACGCCATGCATACAATCCAGAACTTCCAAGATTTGCAGGGTGGTGGGGCTACGATAAAGAAACACGTTTTCAAATGGAACCGGGGTTTAATCCAATGCGCGGTGCGGAAGGCTGGCAATTGAGCAACGCACCAATTTTGGGGATGGCGGCACATTTGGCTTCGTTGGATATTTTTGCTGAAGCTGGAATGGACAGAATTGGTGCCAAAAGAGATAAAATGACAGCGTATATGGAATTTGTAATTGATGAAATTTCTAACCGAAACGTGGAGAGATGTCAATTGGAGATTATCACGCCGAGAGATAAAACAAAACGTGGAGCGCAGTTATCCATTGTCGCACATGGACAGGGAAAAGCACTGTTTGACGCACTTACAAGTCAAGGTGTAATAGCAGATTGGAGAGAGCCAAACGTAATTCGTATTGCTCCAGCCCCTTTGTACAATTCGTTTGAAGATTGTTACCGTTTTGGAAAGTGCCTAGAAGCCGCAATCCAATAATAGAATTTGTAACTTTAGGGATAATAAAATAAAAAACGCATGGACGAGTTAACACTACAAACGTTGATTAGAGCAAATTATTCAGGAGGCTTGAGTGAAATGTCATCTTATACAAGTTTGGCTATTCAAGCGGTTGCTGTGATAATTGGTGGAATTGTGATTTGGAGGGCGAGTAATGTTTTACACAAACGAAAATTAGCCGAAAGGTCTAGAAAACAATATTTTGAAACATCCTATTCCAAAGGATGGAAAAGAAAAAACTAGGAAGATTTATTATGGAACAAAATAAAAGTGCAATCATTATTGGAGCGGGATTAGTAGGATCTCTTTGGGCGGTATATCTTTCGAGAGCCGGATATAAAGTAACGATCTACGAACGTCGTTCGGATATCCGAAAAGCGGAAATTTCTGCTGGAAAATCAATTAACTTATCACTTTCAACACGTGGCTGGAAAGCCCTAGACACTGTTGGAGTAGGAGATGAAATTCGTGAAATTGCCATTCCAATGTTTGGGAGAACAATGCATGATGTGGAGGGAAATTTAACCTATCAACCTTATGGAAAAGAAGGTGAAGCAATTTATTCTGTTTCTCGTGGTGGAGTGAATGCGCGCATGATGGACATTGCAGAGAAGTTTGGTAAAGCAGAAATTCACTATAATGTGGAGTGCATTGATGCTGACACCAAGAACGGCATTGTCCATATGAAAAGAAAGTCAAATGGAGAAGTGTTTGAAGCGAAGGCGGATGTTGTTTTTGCTGCAGATGGCGCTTTTTCAGCAGTTCGCTACCATGCATTTCAAAAATTAGATCGTTTTAACTTTAGTCAAAACTTTATTGCTGACGGATACCGTGAATTATTACTTCCTGCTTTACTGAATGGAGATTATCCAATGGATAAAAACTCATTGCACATTTGGCCAAGAGGACGTTTTATGTTGATAGCTCTAGCGAATGAAGATGGTTCGTTTACGTGTACTTTATTTATGCCTCATGAAGGAGGAGAAAATGCTTTTGACAAGGTAAACACGAAAGAAGAAGTTGATTCATTTTTTAAAACAACTTTCCCAGATTTTTATGAAATGATGCCGAACGTCGCAGATGCATGGGAAGACCATCCACTTTCTTCGTTGGCAATTATGCGTTCATTTCCATGGCACGACGGTAAAATAGCGTTGATGGGAGATGCTGCTCACGCTACAGTTCCGTTTTACGGTCAAGGAATGAATGGCGGATTTGAAGATTGTTCCGTGATGTGGGAATTGATGCAAAAGCACAATGAAAACTGGGATAAGGTCTTCGAAGAATACAGTGTTATGCGCAAACCAGATGGAGATGCGTTACAAGACTTGTCCTTGTACAATTACCATGTAATGCGTGATTTTGTAGCGGATCCAAAGTTTTTATTGCAGAAAAAGATTGAAGCAAAATTCACAAAACTGTACCCAGAAAAGTGGATGCCGTTATATTCAATGGTAACGTTCAGTAATATTCGTTACAGCGTAGCGTTGGAAACAGGAAATCGTCAAGATAAAATCATGAAGGAGGTGCTAGAATTGCCGAATATTGAAGCAAATTGGGACTCGGAAGAAGTAATGAATACAATTTTAGAAAAAATTTAAGATGCAAGGAATTGGAATAATTATCGTTTTGCTGATATCACTGGGCACATTTGCGCAGCGTGATATGACTCCAAGCAAGAAAAGTCAAGCATTTGGATCTCGTGATTTCAGAAATTTGAATAATTATGGAATTCAATTTCAATTGGGACCGACGTATACAATTACGCGTTTAGATAAAAACAATCGCACTACAATTGCGGATTACGCTGTAGATAGTATCAATGGACAATACACGCATAACCCAAATGGACTTTTGGGGTTTTATGCAGAAATTGGAATGGCACACTTTCCAAAAAAACGTTCTAAACTTTCCCTGTGGCTAAAAACAGTTCTTGTTAGTTACTACGATTGGGGAATTGGGTACAAACACATCGGCGGAACAGAAACAACAACAGTTGACCGTTTGGATGCTTCGGGAAATGTTATTAATAGTGTCACTTCCATCCCAGGTAAATTTTACAACGGACATGCGTTTGCTCGATTCACGTTGCACAAAAACATCAATCTAGGGAAACAATTTTTCATTGACAACGGCCTTGGACTAAATGTGGATTATAAATTAGTACATGGGTCCTCAGCCTATCTGGGCGAAGTTTTCCCTGGTCGTCGAAGTTTGTATAATCCTTTAGTAGTTCAATTGCACTACAGTATTGGATTTGGTATAAAATTGAAAAGAGGGAGTTATTTAATCCCAGGAGTACGAACGCCGATTTTAGGTTACCAAAGTACAAGTTCAATTTTAGCAGGAAACGGAAAGGGTTCACCACAAAAAGCGGCATTTGGAAATCCTGCATTTCAATGGTTTTCTTCGAAATATTGGCCGATTTATCCACACATTAAATTTATTTATTTGTTGGAGAAAAAAGTGAAAGGTTGTCCCCCAGTTGAAACAAACGACCAGGATAAAGAAACTCAAAAGAAGCGTTAGGATGAAGAAGATCTTTCACTTAAAAAGTTGTTCAACAAATCAAAAGATTCTAAAAGAATTGAATATTGATGGAGTTGAATTGCAAAACATCAAAGAGCAAAACATTGATGCAAAAACATTAGATTTTTTGAAAGAAAAAGTAGGCTCTTACGAAGCACTGTTTTCTAAAAAAGCGATGAAATATCGTTCGATGGGTTTGAATGAAAAGAGTTTGTCAGAGTCTGATTATAAAAAGTATATGTTAGAAGAATACACTTTTCTAAAGCGACCGTTTATGATTAATGACGATGAGGTATTCATTGGAAATTCTAAAGATGTAGTGGAAGCCGCGAAGCACTCATTTAATTCTTAGTTTCTTGAATCCGAGTGTTCTACGTGCGCACATTGCACTTTTTTCAGTCAACGCTTTTTATGGGGCAAATCATCTAATCGCTAAGGGTGTGATGCCACTTTATCTTACGCCGAATGTGTTTATTGCTATTCGTGTTTCTGCGGCAACGTTACTTTTTTGGATTGTAAAATCATTGCGCGTTAAAGAGAAAATAGCACGAAAAGACCTGTTTTTATGCGCTATTTGTGGCGTTTTTGGAGTGGCAAATAATCAATTGTTTTTCTTTCATGGATTGAACTTATCATCGTCGATAAACGCAGGGATTATTATGACATTGAATCCAATTATGGTCGCAATTTTAGCCTACTTTGTTTTAAAAGAAGCGATTACTCCTATGAAGGCACTGGGGATTCTACTTGGTGCAGTTGGCGCAATATTATTGACATTAAGAGCAGGCACAGGAGCAGGTGATTCAATCTTAGGAGATTTGTTTTTATTCATCAATGCATTGAGCTATGGGATATACTTAGTGCTTGTAAAACCTTTGATGCAGCGCTATTCTCCATTAACGGTGCTTACTTACGTCTTTTCCTTTGGAACAATTTATGTGCTTTTATTTCCCCCAACAATAAGGGATTTATTGGTAACAGACTTTTCAATTATTCCAGCTGCAATATGGTGGAAAATCGCATATGTTATTCTTTGTGTAACCTTCTTGGCCTACTTTTTAACTGTTTCTGCGTTAAAGCATCTTTCAGCGTCAGTATCTAGCAGTTACATTTATTTTCAGCCAGTGATGGTGATTATTTTCGCTTATTTATTCAGTGCAATTGGCTTTTCAGAGGATTATACAGGGGCAATTACTCTGGAAAAAATAATGTATATGCTCATTATTTTCTGCGGTGTTTACATTACTTCGGCAGGTAGCCTTAAATTAAAAAAGAAACGCAAAACAGAATTTTAGTGCTGTAAAATGCAGGCTTTATCAATCGCACTTGCGGTATTACCCGTATTTCGTACATTTGTTTAAAATTGCACATATGCTAAGATCAATGACAGGCTTTGGAAAAGCGTCAGATAATTTTAAATCAAAGAAATATTCAGTTGAATTGCGTTCTTTGAACAGTAAATCAATGGATTTAAACACGCGCATGCCGTCTTACTTCAAAGAGTTAGACACACCAATTCGCAAGGTGATTTCTGAAAAATTAGGTCGCGGAAAAGTAGACTTTTCATTGTCAGTTGAAACAGTTAGCGATGAAAGCGCATTTTCGATTAATCACGAATTAGCAAAATCCTATTACAAAGAACTAAAAAGTATAAACGATTCACTCGGTGAAACAACGGAAGATTATTTGTCAATAATATTGCGAATGCCAGACATTTACAATACTTCTATTGAAGAAGAATTGGAGGATGAAGAAAAAGCGTTTGTACTATCTGTTGTGAATACTGCCTTAGAGAGTATCAATAATTTCCGTCGCAAGGAAGGCGAAGATTTAGAACGAGAATTTACCGCTAGAATAGAAGATATTCGCGCAGCATTAAACGGAGTTCCTCAACACGAAGAAGCGCGTGTTGAAACGATTCGTGAACGTATGAAAAAAGGATTGGAAGACATTCAAACTGGAGCCTACGACGACAACCGTTTCGAGCAAGAAATGATCTTTTACATCGAAAAACTGGATGTTTCGGAAGAAAAAATGCGATTATCGAACCATTTAGACTACTTTTTAGAAACAATGGTGTTGCCAGAATCGGGAAAAAAACTAGGCTTTATTGGCCAAGAAATTGGTCGTGAAATTAATACTTTAGGAAGTAAAAGCAATCATGCCGAGATGCAAAAATTGGTCATCGGAATGAAAGATAACTTGGAAAAAATTAAAGAGCAAATATTAAACACCTTGTAGATTGATGGAAAGCGAACTCAAAGGGAAAAGCATTATTTTTTCGGCACCTTCAGGAGCAGGAAAGACAACAATTGTGCATCATTTGTTATCAAAGGACCTTGGGCTTGAGTTTTCTGTTTCTGCTTGCAGTCGCGGCCCTCGTATCCATGAGGTTGACGGAAAGGATTATTACTTTTTGGACGTCGAAATTTTCAAACAAAAAATTGAAGAAGACGCTTTTGTTGAATGGGAAGAAGTGTATACAAACAATTTTTACGGCACCTTGAATTCTGAAATGCAACGCATTTGGAGTAAGGGAAAAACCGTAATTTTTGATGTCGATGTTATTGGCGGATTGAATTTGAAGAAAGAATTCGGAGACAATGCATTGGCGGTTTTTGTTGAGCCACCGAGTTACGAAGAATTGGAAAAACGATTGAGAGGTCGTTCTACAGAATCAGAAGATAAAATCCGTCAACGGATGGAAAAAGCAGCTAAAGAGTTAGCATTTGCTGAAGAGTTCGATCATATTTTGGTGAATGATGATTTACACGTCGCTTTTCAAAAAGCGGAAGAATTGGTCAAATACTTTTTGAAATAAGATGAAAATTGGATTGTATTTCGGATCGTTCAACCCCATACATGTGGGACACTTGATTATCGCAAATCACATGGCAAATTATGCCGATTTTGATCAAATTTGGCTCGTTGTTTCTCCTCAAAATCCACTCAAGAAAAAAGCAACATTATTAAAAGATTATCACCGCTTGGCCTTGGTAAACATTGCTATCGAAGGAAATGAAAAATTGAAGGCAAGTAACATCGAGTTTAAGTTAGAAATACCAAGTTATACTGCTATAACCTTGGCTCATTTAAAAGAAAAACACCCCGGTTATTCGTTTTCGTTGTTGATGGGAGAAGATAACATACGGACATTTCAAAAATGGTACAATTACCAAGAAATATTGGACAATCATGCGGTATATGTATATCCACGAGCTGTTAGTATTAAAGAATCGGAATTGTATGCAGAAATTCCAAAGCACGAATTAATGCAACATAAAAACATTCACTTTGTAGTAGATGTGCCTGTAATGAATGTTTCTTCTAGCTTTATTCGTAAGGCAATCAAAGAAGGTAAAAGTGTCGATTACTTGCTGACGGAACCTGTTCAAAAATACGTTGATGAAATGAATTTTTACCGTTGATTTTTATTAAAATCTTCTCGCGTTAACACCATATTGTGGTTTTCCCAAAATTTACCTTCAACTTCAAGCTCGAACAATGTTGTTGTATTTATGCGAAAACCCAAGTTTTCATAACAATGAATAGCTCTGTCATTCCATGCAAAAACATTCAAGTCAATTTTAGAAACAGCTGAATCAGAAAAAAACGCTTCTGACATTTTTTTAATTATTTCAGTGCCGATCCCACGATTTCGAGCCTTCTCATCTCCAATCAAAACACGGGAAATACGCGGGAGTTCATTTTCATAGTTGAATTCGCAATGTCCAATTACTTCGCTCGTTTCGTCTAACACTATTTTGAAGACTTCGCGTTTGTTTGAAGCACAGTATTTTTCTAGTTGATCGTCAGTTACAGGAAAGGTAAAAATAGGCCCAGCAAATTGAATCAATTCCTTTTCAGAAGTGATCCATGACTTCAGTAGATCAAAGTCTGTTGTCTCAAAGCGTTGAAAATGAATCATAAGACATTTTAGAAAGGGTGTAAATACTAAAAACAAATTTATTAAATTTACTAAAATACGTCGCTAACATAAATTATGAAATTGAAAACAATGATTTTTTCGCTATCGTTTATTTTCTTAGCGAATGTTGCAAGGGCATATACTATTAATTACTACAACAAAGATTCGAAGAATCACATAATGGAAGTAAAATCAAATGGGTCTGCTCAAAAAGTTGAATTCAGAAGCTCAACTTCAGTAGCAACTTCTATTCAAACTAGCGCATCAGAAGTTGAAATTAAAACTTCTTGTGGATGGTTTAAGGTAAAGGATGGAGCAAAAGTTACTATTAAAGACGGATGTATTACTGTCGAGTAATAGTTACCAAAAAAATAATGAAAAGCCTCAAAATTTGTTGAGGCTTTTTTTGTTTAAGGGAACGGTTATCGCATCAACAATTTCGCAGAAACTTTGTAAGTCGCAGAATATTCCATTCCTGGTTGGATATGCTTCGATGTTAAAAAGGCTTTGTTATACCATTTAGCATCTGTTGCTTTTTTCTTGGATTTCTCATGATTTAAGGCGTCTACAGGTGCGCCGTTAAATCGAGGCTCTATAGTATAAATTCCAATACCAAAATGTTCTGCACGATGAAGCACAACATCAAAATCTGCTTCAGAAAAATAATAAATTTGATTTCTATTAAAATCCGCGTTTAAATTTTTCAAGTTTGTAAAGACATTTTGTTCTAAAAATTCGTGTTGCTCCATGTGTATTGCTTTTTATCTTTTGAGAAGAGCAAAGGTAGTTGTTATTTGGATATAATTTCAAATTATTAAAGACCACCTGACCAGTTTAGAATCGTGCACTTGTTCTTATATTTGTCGTGATTACCTAATATGGATTGTACATTAATTTCTTCGCCGCTTCAGGGCTTTACCGATTATCGTTTCCGGAATGCGTTCCAGCGATATTTTGGCGGAATAGATGTCTTTTATGCGCCGTATGTTCGCTTAAATGGAAAGTTTGAAATTAAACCGGTTTACGAACGCGATTTAAATCCGAAGAACAATCAGGACATCAATGTTATTCCTCAAATCATGACGAATGACGCGGATGAATTTCTATTTGTCGCTGATTATGTCAAGGGATTAGGATACAAGGAACTCAACTGGAATTTGGGCTGTCCATATCCAATGGTGACGAATAGAGGAATGGGATCTGGATTGATTTGCAATGCGCCAAAAATTGATGAGATATTAAATCGTGTGCACAATGAGTCCGACATTATCGTTTCAATGAAAATGAGAATGGGCTACGAGCATCCTATGGAAATTCTGGATGTTTTTCCACTATTAGAGAAGTATCCGATTAAAAACATTGGAATTCATGCACGAATAGGGAAACAATTATACAAAGGGTCTGTTGATTTAGATTCTTTTCAGCGATGCATTGAAAACACAAACCATAAGCTCTACTATAATGGAGACATCACGTCCGTATCGGCTTTTAATGAATTAAACGAACGTTTTCCATCCATTGATCATTGGATGATAGGACGAGGGTTAATTTCTGATCCTTATTTACCCTTAATGATAAAAGCGAATGCCGTTTCGTATCCGGAAGACCGTATGGAGTTGTTTGAAGCTTTTCACAATGAATTACTTTCAGAATACACGCAACAGTTATCTGGTGACAAACACGTTATTCTAAAAATGAGCCATTTGTGGGAGTATTTTGAATTGGTATTCGAGTCGTCTCATCGAATGATTAAAAAGATGAAAAAAGCGAAGAAACTGGAAGATTATAAAGACGCATTTTTAAATTTCATTGAAGAAGAAACCTTGAGCTGATCGTAAAAAGGAGTCGGTTGATTTATTTTGCCTTTCATAGAACATGCTGATTCAATCACTAAAAACATGAAGTGCTGTTCTAATTCCGAATTGAAAAATTAATCTAAAATCATTTCGGGAACATTTTCTGGAATTACCAAATCACCTTCAGTTGCCGCAATAATTTCTTCTACAGAAACACCAGGAGCTCTTTCTACCAAATGAAACTTGCCATCTTTAATATCTAGAACAGCAAGATCTGTCACCACTTTTTTAACACATGCAACGCCCGTTAAAGGTAACGAACATTCTTTTAGCATTTTCGATACTCCTGCTTTGTTTGCGTGCATCATTGCAACAATAATGTTGTCAGCAGATGCTACTAGGTCCATTGCTCCGCCCATTCCTTTAACCATTTTCCCTGGAATTTTCCAGTTGGCAATATCTCCATTCTGAGAAACCTCCATCGCTCCAAGAACAGTCAATTGAACATGTTGTCCACGAATCATCGCAAACGAGGTTGCTGAATCAAAATACACGGCACCTTTGTTAGCTGTAATTGTTTGTTTTCCTGCGTTGATGAGATCGGCATCTTCTTCTCCTTCAAATGGAAATGGCCCCATTCCTAGAATGCCGTTTTCAGATTGAAATTCAACTTCGATTCCTGTTGGAATATAATTTGCCACAAGTGTTGGAATTCCAATACCCAAATTTACGTACCATCCGTTTCTTAATTCCTGTGCAATTCGCTTAGCGATTCCAATTTTGTCTAGTGCCATTTTTTGGTGTTTTACTGTGTAAATATACAATTTTACCCTCTTACTAATTCAATCGAAGCGTTCAATTCTCCTTCCTTAAATTTATCAATGTCTGACTTTGTTAATTCCAACGATATTAATTTTATAGTCACTTAAATTTACATTAATCAATTCTGGATTGTACATGTAAACTTTGAGTGCCTTACCTTTCAGCGCTTCTAAATTCAAGTTTCTAGAATAATTGAATGAGTAGCTTTTCTTCATTCCGAAATACCATTGAAATAGAGTAGAATTATAATTCAATGAATTATGGTCTTCGTCTACCACGTCTTGCACAAGGTCAAGAGAAAGTAAGCCATTTGGTAAATCAACATTACCGTTTATGCTGATTCGAATCATTTCGAAGTCGTTACTTTCGAGAAATTGAAATTCTATTAATGGCAGGTACAATTCATTCGATTCAATTGACTTAATAATCGTGTCCAGTAGTAACGTTTTTTTAATAGTTGCATCGGATTTATACAACCTCATTTTTGTAATAGAATCAAATAAGACGCAGGTATAATTTGACCAATTTTTCACTTTACCATAGTAAGATGTCAAATGATACGTTTCACCGTTAAGCATTTCAGACTCATTCAAAACAGCCATTTTAGGTCGACCTTCTTTTCTAGCTTCGTAGGAATAACATAAATGAGAGACGTAGTCAGCTGTTAATACATCATTGGGTCCAACCATTTTTTGAACGTCTTTATAAAAAGAATGATGCATTCGATCCGTGGGAGAAAAAACAGAAGTATTTAGATTTAGTTTTACGATAAAGGAAAGAGGAAACCACAATAATATAAGAACCGACCAACTCAGAATACGATTTTCGGTTGCGATGCTTCCAAATGCAATGATGAGAAGTATTACAAGATACATTGCAACGCGATCTTCTGGATAATTCAAATTCATGATCTTCACCAATAAAAAAGTGCCAATAAGTGAAAGAGTAAATAATGAGAAAGACCAAAACTGTGGACTTAAAATGAATTCTTTAATTCCTTTTTCCGAAAGCGACTTGATTAATAATATGATGAGTAAAATGTATAAAATCAGTAGGCCGTATTTGATATAATCTGCACCGGTAAAAAAGATGTTTTCACTTACCGACTTGCCGGTGACCTCCCAAAGTCCTTTTTTTGAACCCCACCATAACGCGCCCGCTTCTTTTAACTTAAGTACATATTTAAAAAGTTTGTACGCGATATAGATAAAACCGGCTGAAATAATGTATGAGGTGATTTTGGACAATAGTTGACGCTTTTGCCACTGCATCAAGAGACTCAAATGTAGATAAGCAAAGAACAATAGTATTGGTACAAACATGCTTAAGTTTGAACCTAAAGAAAGGACAAAACTTGTTAAAATAATAGCCAGATGAATTGGCTTATTCTCTCTATTCCATGCAGAAACGAAACTCAGCCCCAACATGAAGAACGCGACGGAAGGAGCATAGCCACGTGACAAGCTGAAATAATCGAAAACCCAATGGATTGAAATTAGAGCGATGAAAACGATTAACGGAAATTGTTTAATATTCTCTGTGACAAGTTTTTTCGCCGAAAAGAAATAGATGGGGAAGGAAATTAGCGCTAGTAAACGATAAACAATCAAATGGTCTCCGACAAAACGGAATAAATGGTGTGAAACGTATGAGTTCAGTATGTGGTTATTAGCGTCTAGAATTGATTTTTCATTGATAATATTGCCTGTTTCAATATACCAATGCAATGTTCCCAATTCATCCAATAAAGGTTCTACGAAAAGCGCCCTTAGAATCAAATACAAAAACAGAACGGCAAAAAGAATTCTAATTAACCAATTGTTTTGAATGTTGAGACTAAAACTATTCATATTCTCTTATTCTTTTAACTCGTAGATGGTTGCACTAACATTGGTAAGTTGAGTAGTGCTCAAAGTCCTGTTCCAAAGGTATATTTTTAGTTCTGTTTCATCTGACGCTATATTTTCAATCACAAAATGATGTAAAAAGTCATCATTGATAAGTTGACCTTGGTAAGCAGTTTCAAATGAATAGTATAAATATCTCCCGTCGGATCCGTCTTTTAATTTACTAGCAACTACAAGTATTAATGAATTGAATTTTTTAAACGTTTTCAGGTGTCCAGAAACGCTTAGAACAAGGTTCTTTTTCTCGTAGGTATCACAATTAATGTTCGCAAAGTCATAAAACTCATTTTCCGATTTTGAATCTTCACCTTTTATTGTAAATAAAGATTCTCTTTTCAACGGCTTTTTTCGTTTAAAAGCGATGTGAGTTGAGGGCTCATAGTATGCAAGTATATCGTATAACTCTAGTACTTTCGGATTGGTTAGAACTGTTGTTTTGGTAATTAAAATATCCGATAAAATTCCATTTGCATTGTCGAATTGACCTACGCTTGACTTTTCTTTTACGTGAGATTCTGCATACGGCCAACCCCAATTCATTATTCTATAAATATGAAGCGTATTTTCTGGTTTTAATTCGGCTTTAATTTTCTGGTAAAATTCTTGATTTAGCCTATCGTCTGGAGAAAAAACAGAAGTGTGAAGGCTTAAGTGAAATAGCATTGAAATCGGGAAGAAGAGCAACGAAAACTGTAACCATTTTCCAATTTTGATGTCATCCAGAAAGTGGAAGCAAAGCAATAAAAAGAAGAGAATTAAATACATTCCAACGCGGTCTTCTGGATAGAGAACGTCCATTAAATATGCCATTGCAAGTATCGCGCATAAATTTCCAAAAAGAAGTAATGCGTATACTAATTTAGGATTGTCAAACCATTCAACTCTTTTTGTTTTAACCAAATAAAAGAAGGTGTAAATCAAGAAGACAATAAAAACGAACAAATAGGCAAAGCGTAACCAATCAGCGTCATAAAAAATGGTGTATTTACTTATCGTTTTTCCTGTTACATCCCAAATTCCGTCCAATGACCCATAATACAATGCCCCTTGTTCTTTCAGCTTGAAAGCAAACTTTATAAATGGATACAAAGCGCCGAGAAAAGCCAAATGAATAAACGATTCTTTAATGTGTTTTCCAAGGCTCATTTTATTGGAGAAAAAGGAAGAACCAATTGCAGTTGCTATTAGTATGAAACAGGTGTTGACCAATGTTAGATTTGCCGAAATGGTAAGTGTCAAAAAGAAATAGGCGAGTATTAATTTTGAAGTTTTACGTGTTGTCAAGAAATCGTTAAAATATAAAATTCCCCAGACGAGGAAACCGAAAGACAGGCCATATCCACGGGTATTACCAAAATACTCCATATAAAATGGAATAGTATTAAGCGCTAATAAGGCTAATGTTTTGAGAAATGGTGTTTTAAAGTTTTTTGTAAGGCGTACCGTTCCAAAAAAGAAGAAAATAAAAGCCACCAGATTGGGCAGTCTAAAAACGGCCATGTTGTCCCCAAAAACCTTGTACAATTGGTGACAAATAAATGAATTTAATAAATGATTGTTAGCGTCCCAATGAATTGTCGCACCCCAATAGTTGCCCTGATAAATGTAGAACATATAGGTTGCAACTTCATCGTGGAGCGGTTCATTAATAATGATACGCAATAGTAAATAGACAAACATGAAGGCGAATAAAACAATGGCTGTGCCTTTAAATACTTTATCATTTACGGTCGTAGAAACCATTCGTTATTGTTTTGCACGAACTGTGCGCTGCTCGATACGTTTTTCATATTTTTCTCCTTGGAATATTCGCTGTACGAAAATTCCAGGAGTATGAATTTCATTTGGATTTAATTCTCCCGCTGGCACTAACTCCTCCACCTCTGCAATGGTAATTTTACCTGCCATTGCCATCATTGGATTGAAGTTTCTTGCGGTTGCTTTGTAAATTAGGTTTCCTTCTGTATCACCTTTCCATGCTTTAACAATGGCAAAATCGGCCGTTAATGCATGTTCTAAAATATGTGGTTTTCCGTTGAACTCGCGGATCTCTTTTCCTTCAGCTACTTCTGTTCCGAATCCAGCAGGAGTGAAAAACGCAGGAATTCCAGCACCGCCAGCACGACATCTTTCAGCCAATGAACCTTGCGGTATTAAATCAACCTCCAGCTCTCCAGAAAGCATTTGACGTTCAAATTCATCGTTCTCACCTACGTAAGAACTGATCATTTTTTTAATTTGTTTTTGATGCAGCAATAGACCTAATCCAAAATCATCTACTCCAGCATTATTAGAAATACACGTTAAGCCGTTCACTCCTAATTTCACCATGTGATTGATTGAATTTTCTGGAATTCCGCACAAACCGAACCCGCCTAGCATGACAGTCATGTTATTTTCTAAACCTACTAATGCTTTCTCAACGTTGTCTACTACTTTATTCATTTTTCAAAACATCAAATTCCTAAATTAATATCGAGCCCTGCTGGAATATTTTGACCTCCTTCACATTCAAACAGTGATGGGTCATATCCTATCGGTACTTCAAAGTCCTCGGTGGAAATTCTTAATTTGGTGTCCTTATAAACAGCCTGCATGTAATACCCATAAATTGGAAGTGCCATTCGCGCTCCTTGTCCCCAATTCATAGATTTAAATCGTACTGCTCTGTCTTCAGCCCCTACCCAAACGCCAGTAACTAATTCTGGAGTTAGCCCCATGAACCAACCGTCAGCATTGCTTTGAGTTGTACCTGTTTTTGCGGCTGTTGGATGTGTAATTCCACCCCATTTTCGTCCTCCTCTCAAACTTGTCGCTGTACCAAATTGAACAGCTCCTTTCATCATATTTAAAGTAGTGTATGCAACACCAGAGTTTAAAACTTCTTTTGAATGTGGATTGGCACTATAAATCACGTTTCCGTTTCGATCTTCAATACGTAAAATGGTTGTTGGCCGCACGTATATTCCCTGATTCACAAACATCGCTTGCGCACCCACCATTTGGAATAAAGATAAATCCATTACACCCAAACACATCGAAGGAACTTCATCTTCAGGACGTAAATTAATTTCCAAGTCTTTCAATAATTTTGAAATATTTTTCGGACCTGAATGTCCACCCATTTTAGACATTACGGCCACTGTTACAGGGTTACTCGATGCCGCTAATCCCATTGCTACTGATGCATTTGCAGGGATATCACCACGAGGACACCAGCGATTGATTAAGTTTCCAGAGGAGCCAAATACATCCACGCAGAAAGATGTTCCTGATTCAAACTTGGTGCATGGTTTTACTACGCCCATTGCCATTGCAGTGCAATATACAAATGGTTTAATTGTAGAACCTACTTGTCTCCTCCCTTGTTTAACGTGGTCGTATGCGAAGTGTTTAAAATTCGTTCCACCAACCCATGCTTTAACAAATCCTGTCGCAGGCTCAATCGATATTAATCCAGCGAGTAATTTACTTTTATAATAGCGAATAGAATCGTTAGGAGTCATGACGGTATCAATATCTCCACCCCAAGAGAAAATAGACATTTGCACCGGTAAGTTGAAATTCTCTTTGACTTCTTTCTCAGAAAGCCCTTGACTTTTCAATAGTCGGTAACGATCAGAATTTTTACGTCCAGAATTCATCAATTGCTCGGCGACTTCATCAGATATTCGATTTGTAAACGGGAAATTTTTCAAGCCTTTATTGTTTTTCTCAAATTCTGGCTGTAGATCTTCTTTTAAATGCTTTTCAACTGCTTTTTCTGCATATTCTTGCATTTTAACGTTAATCGTCGTGTATATCTTCAAGCCATCACGGTAAACATTGTATGCCTCACCATTGGCTTTTTTATATTTTAAATCACCTTTTTCATTTTTTTCTTCAAACAATTCCGTTAGTTCGGAACGAAGTGATTCTCGAAAGTGAGGAGCTGGACCTTCCTTGTGATCAACAACTTGGTAATCTACTTCTACCGTTAATTTTTTAATTGTTTCGTATTCTTCGTCGGATAATTTGTTTTTCAAAGAAGCGTTATCGTTTCTGCTGTTTTTTCTCCATTGAAAAAGCACTAAATCTCGTCGTTTTATACAACGTAGACTGTCCGCTGTTCTTAACTCTTGCATTTGCGTATCTGTAACTTGAGCCAGGGGAATATTACTTCTTGAAGAGACAGTACTTCTATAATCTTTGTTTTTGTATGTATAAGGGTTATACAATGAAGGATTGTTGCACATTCCAACCAGCATTGCTGCTTCGTTTTTCGTTAAATCGATTGGTTTTTTATTGAAATAAACTTTTGCAGCATTTTCAATACCAACGGCGTTGTACAAGAAATCGAATTGATTCAAATACATCGTGATGATTTCTTCTTTTGTATAGCGTTTTTCTAGACGAACAGCAATGATATTTTCTTTTGCTTTTTCATCCAAACGCTTCATTAATCGACCGATTTTTCCAGTCGGTTGATCCAATGTTTTACCTTGTGCTTTTAATTCAGCTTGGTGCGTTCTTTCTTGAAGTGTAAACAACAGTTTCGCCAATTGTTGGGAAATTGTCGACGCTCCTCCAGATCCTCCAGCACTTGTAATTGCACGTAAAACTGCTTTTAAATCAATTCCAGAGTGACTTTCAAAACGCTCATCTTCCGTTGCAATTAGCGCATCAAATATATAAGGAGAAATTTCATTGTATTTAATGCTTGTCCTATTTACACTCCAAAATCGACCAAGTTCTGTTTTGCCATCGTCAGCTAGTACAACTGAAGCCAGCAATTCAGGTGGGTTTTCTAGCATTTCAATCGAAGGCATATCGTCATCCGATTGTTTCATCAACAAAACGGTTACGGCGAGAACAGGTGAGAACGCTCCCAACCACAATAATACAGTAAGAATGCGCAATGTGCGTTTCTCAAATTGCAACTTTTCTTTCACGTTTTTTCCCATAATTGCCAATGTTGTGTAAAAATAAAGAATAATTCAGTCAAATACTAAAGTCAGAGTTGGATCAATTAAGAACATCCTTCCTTTGACTGTCTAATTTTAACAAGATAAATAACATCATGGAAAACGACATCATCGAAGAGCCACCGTAACTAAAAAAGGGCAAAGGTATTCCAATAACGGGCATAAATTCAATGTTCATGCCGATATTAATCCCAAAATGATAGAATAAAATCATCGCTACGGAATAGGCATAAATTCGGTTAAATGCGGCCTTTTGTCTCTCTGCAATGATAATGATGCGCAAAATCATAAATAAATATAAAAGAACTAAAATGAGACTTCCTACGAACCCCCATTCCTCAGCAAATGGACAAAAGATAAAATCGGTTTCACTTTCTGGAACGTGATTACTCTCAACGCTTGAAACAGATGCATTTTGATACCCTTTACCTAACATGCCACCTGAACCAACGGCTGCCATCGCTCTGTTTCTATTGTAATCGTCTCCATCAGGATCTTGCCTTAAGCCTAGCACCAATTCAATTCGTTCTTTTTGGTGACCTGCCAGTTTTTGAAATGACTGATTTACGGCATAGGTTAAACCTGAAGCCAAAATAAATCCCAACAGCGCAATTAGTGCGGCTCTTTTTCTATCTCTCTTGGAAAATGCGAAACGCATAACGAAGTATCCAAGTAAGCAAAAAACAAAAATAAACAGGAGCATTTTCACGTAGCCAGGAAATTCTGTGTTCGGAAATAAACTGAGCTCAAAAGAATTGTTACTGATCAAAAGCGTTGCAACACTTAAAAATATAGTAACAAATAAAATCGGAATAAAGTGAGTTCCTATCCACGTTTCTTTAAAGTGAAGGCCTTTTATTGGAATTAAATTTAACCCCCAAAGAATTAAAGGATCATAGGAAACTCCCTCACGGTACAAAACGAATAGAAATGCTGTAAAAACAACGAAACTTCCTGCATCCGGTTGTAATAGTATCAAGACCATTGGAACGAGGATGATTGCATTTGCAATCAAGACCGTTGACTTGTTTTGCTGATTTAGATTTATTGTACCCAGAAATCGGGCTAATAATATAGCAGTTCCAATTTTGGCAAATTCAGCAGGTTGAATACCCATGGATCCAACACCTAACCATGCACGCGCACCATTAATTGGGGGCATGAATAATACAATAACCAATAAAAAGATAACGAAAAGAAAGATGGGTAATGCAAATTTCCTGTAGATATCTGAATCTATTAAAAACACACAAAGGCCCAGAAACAAAGAGACTCCAATCCACATGATTTGTTTTCCATATTTTTGAGAGAAATCAAAAACACTAGGATGGTCAGCATCGAATGCAGCAGAATAAATTGTTGCCAATCCCATTAACATCAATAAGATGTAAACCACAAAGAGCGGCCAATCAACATGTGCAGTAAGGGATTGATTTTGTCTCATTCTATTTGATAAAATTAGCGTCTAAAATGTATTTTTCTTTTGCAAGATCTTTCACTTCACCGTTGATGTATTTTTCAATCATTAAACTAGCTGTTGGTGCAGCCCAAGTTCCACCTCCGCCTCCAGCATTTTCAATAAATACTGAAATGGCAATTTTTGGATTATTCATCGGTGCAAAAGCAATAAATACCGAGTGATTTTTTTGTTTCACACTTCCGATGTAGTTTTCGACGGTTCCTGTTTTTCCGCAGACAATCATTCCGTCAATACGGGCTCTTCGAGCAGTTCCACCACCTTCGTGAACAACTCTGCGCATACCTTCAATCACAGGGTCAAAATATTTTCGATCGACCATTGTGTAGTTCTTTGTTCTAAATTGTGGCAGAGGACCAGTGTTTCCAATTGACTTTACAAAATGAGGGGTATAATACCAACCTCTATTTGCCATTATTACAGCTACGTTAGCCAATTGCAATGGTGTCAACTGAACTTCTCCCTGTCCAATTGAAATGGAACGAATAGTTGAAAATTTCCACTGGTGATGACCGTACCATTTGTCGTAATACTCAGGGTCTGGAATTACACCAGGACGTAATCCAGTAATGTCTGTTTCTAAACGCTTTCCGAGACCAAAACTGTGCATGTATTCTGCCCATTTTTTCAATCCAATTTCAGCATCTTTTACATCACTTTTACTTTTCCCTTGTTGGATAATTTTACGTGTAACAGCGTAAAAATAAGGATTACAAGACATTTGTACTGCCTGAGTCACACTTTGAGCTGAAGGATGATTGTGACATCCAACGACGCTTTTATTACATGGAAAACCTGAATCTTCCGTAATCACGCCTTCTTGCATTCCAATAAGCGATTGAAGCAACTTGAATGTCGAACCAGGCATGTATTCTGAAGCTAGTGGACGTGGGAATAAAGGCTTGTCAGGATTGTTTAATAGTGCTGGGTAATTCTCACGAATTTTTCTGTTTCCCACTAGCAAATTCGGGTCGTAATTTGGCGAGGATACGAGTGCTAAAATTTCACCCGTAGACGGATCAACTGCCACGATACAACCTTTTTTGTTTTCCAGTAATTTTTCTCCGTAGGCCTGCAATTCAGCGTCTAGTCCAAGGTGAATTGCAGGAGCCTGAACCGCTGTAGTATCGTATTTTCCATCTTCGAAAGAACCGACAACATTGTTCATGGCAGATTTCACAATGTACTTCACACCTTTTAAACCTCTAAATTCCTTTTCGTAAAAGCGTTCGATTCCTGAACGACCAATTCGACTTCCCGGTGTGTAGAAATGATCGTTATCAATTTCGGGCTGTGTTACTTCCGATAGGTAACCTAAAATATTTGCAGCATTCGAGTATGGGTAATTCCGCATATCAGAAACCTCTTCGTAAAACCCAAGGAAATCCTCTAAATGAGGCGCAATTTCAGAAATTTCATCTGCCGTTAATTCCTTAAGAAATGGATATGCTCGAATTGATTGGTAATTGGATGTCGTTTTTCCGGTATGTGGATTTTTATACTTGCCTTCTCCAACGATAATTTCTTTGAAACGATTTTTAACATCTTGAACACTCCAACCGATGAGTTTTGCAAATGCAAGGGTATCTAGATCAACGATGTTTGATTCAACCATCATTAGATTGTAATACGTTTTATTGGAGACAATTTTATTGCCGTTTCTATCAAAGACCACAGCTCGTGGGGGAGTGATTTCACGTCTTTGTTCGGCAATTTGTTGCGCACGCAGCTTCCAGGTGTCATCCACCACCTGCATGTAAAAAAGCTTAAATGTGTATATAATTCCGATTAAAATGAAAATGACAAAGAACACATATTTACGGCCTTCAAATTTCATTTCTTAACAGGTTTATTCATGAATAAATACTGAAGCAATAAACAGAGTAAAAAGGATAAAATTACGCTGAGTCCCGTTTTTTGGAAAACAAAAGCCAACTCATTCAACTTAAAGATTTCTAGTAGAAAGAACCAAAAATGGTGAATAAGTAAAAGAACTCCAAACGTTTTGATGAACCACTTGTAGCCCATTGTATGCAAGTTCGTTTCCATCATAGGATCATAACCATCACGAGGGGCAGAAACCTTAAAAATCAATGGTCGGAAGTAAGCGAAAACAAGTAATGCAGAAGCGTGCAGTCCATAGGTATTTGATATGACATCAATAGACAAACCTAAAGCAAATGCCAGAAGGAGTGCGAGAATAATACTCATCTCAACAGGGAGTAGTAGAATAAACAATGGATATACCATCAATTGAATTCCAAAACCAATTTCGATTTGATTTAAAACCAAAATTTGAAACACCATTAAGCCCAAGAAGCGAAGTATATTTTTTACGACTTGATTCATTGTGGATTTTCAATTGGGATTAGTTCTTCAAGCTTTTCTTGTTCTATTTTCAATAAATTTCGCACTACGTAAACACGTTGTAAACTTCTATAGTCTTCAGAATACCGTATGGTAACATCCCATAAAGGCTTACCTTCAACAACATCCGTTCGTTCCACTTTTCCAACACTAATTCCACGAGGAAAGATTCCACCGCCACCACGTGTTATTACGGTTGACCATTTTTTTACATCGGTATCATTGGAGACTCCCCACATTGTCCCTCTACTAGCATCCTTACCGTTCCATTTTAACAAACCGAATTGACCGGTTTTTTCAATCATAATATCAATATTGATGTTCTCTGTCAAGCACGACTTTACTACAGAAAAATGAGTGCTTACATTGTGAATAACACCAACAACTCCTTTTGCGGAAAAAACGCCCATTCCTCGTTTTATTCCCTGTCCAGAACCAATGTTAAGTGTGAAGTAATTGTTTCGCTTGTCGTGTGTAGAATTGATTACAATTCCCGGCACATACTCGTATTGCTGCTTTTGAAGTGTATCGTTAATTTTCACCAAACCGGTATTCAGTCGAATAAAGCTCGAAGGAATTGAATCTCGAAGCCCAATATTTTCCTGTTGTAATGCAGTATTGTTTGTGCTTAGATAGAGGTGTTTGGTAATATCATTTCGTATTTCTAAAACGGCTCCAGTTACAGCTGATGCCGTTGTTAAGTATTGCGTCCTAGGAAATTGAATGAATGTGAAATATAATGAAAGGGCAAATCCTTGCAGCAATGCAAAAAACAAAAGAACGCGAAAGCGTCTGACGAAGGCGAGGAAGTTACGCATGTACAAAAGTAAGAAAAAGCATTCGCTTTACACACCTTCGTAAATTGATTTTAGCATCAATTTTTATTTAGTAAAAAACACGCGAAAAAGTATGATTAATCGCGGATCAAGAATTGGAATTTATTGATATTTTTCAATGCGATACTTGTACCTCTTGCAACAGCCCTAAGCGGATCTTCTGCAATGTGAACAGGAAGTTTTGTTTTCATTGAAATCCGTTTGTCCAAACCTCTTAACATCGACCCACCACCCGCAAGGTAAATACCAGTTTTGAAGATATCCGCCGAAAGTTCTGGTGGTGTCATCTCTAACGCACTTAAAATCGCTTCTTCAATTTTAGAAATTGTTTTATCTAAAGCATGAGCAACTTCGGTATAAGAAATAACGATTTCTTTTGGAATTCCAGTCATTAAATCACGTCCTTGAACAGCGTAATTTTCTGGAGCATTATCCAATTCAGGAAGTGCAGCTCCAACGTTGATTTTTATTTCTTCAGCGGTACGCTCTCCAACTAGAATGTTGTGTTGGCGACGCATATATTCTTCAATGTCCTTCGTGAAATCATCTCCCGCAACACGAATAGATTTATCACAAACAATTCCTCCAAGAGCAATAACTGCAATTTCAGAAGTGCCCCCTCCGATATCGATAATCATATTCCCCATTGGTTCTTCAACGTCAATTCCAATACCGATTGCAGCGGCCATTGGCTCGTGAATTAAGTACACTTCTTTTGCTCCAGCGTGTTCGGCAGAATCACGAACGGCTCTTTTTTCAACTTCAGTAATTCCAGAAGGAATACAAATCACCATTCTCAAGGAAGGGTTGAACATACTTTTTCCTGTTCCGATCATTTTGATCATCCCGCGAATCATTTGTTCTGCAGCTTGGAAATCGGCAATTACACCATCTCTTAACGGTCTGACAGTTTCAATCAACTTATGGGTTTTACCATGCATTTGTTGCGCTCGTTTACCGATTGCCACAATTTTACCTGTTTGAATGTCTCGTGCTACAATTGAAGGCTCATCAACCACAACTTTATCATTCATGATGATTAGCGTATTGGCTGTTCCTAAGTCAATTGCAATTTCCTGCGTTAAAAAACTAAATAATCCCATTTTATTTGTCGCTGTGTAAGTGTTAATCTAGTAATAATAGGTTTTTTCCTTCTTACTTAAGTTGTTTTATACCTATTAATTGTAAAAAGGTTTCGGTTTAATGCTTAAAATGTCTATTCCCCGTTGTTACCATGGCAATTCCATGTGAATTGCAGTAGTCAATTGAAAGTTGATCCTTAATTGATCCGCCAGGTTGAATCACATTTTTAATCCCTGCATTTCCTGCGATTTCAACACAATCTGGAAATGGAAAAAATGCATCTGAAGCCATCGCTGCACCATTCAAATCAAACTTAAATGATTGTGCTTTATTGATTGCTTGAAGTAGCGCATCAACTCGAGAAGTTTGTCCTGTTCCACTTGCCAATAACTGCTTGTTTTTGGCTAAAATAATTGTATTCGACTTTGTGTGTTTCACCAATTTATTTGCAAACAATAAATCTTCAATTTCTTGATCATTTGGAGAAGTAATTGTTTTGCTTTCTAAATCTTCTTTAGTTTCACTTAAGAAATCTTTGTCTTGCTCTAAAACGCCGTTCAATAAAGTTCTGAATTGACGTTTTGGTAATGCCACTTCTTTTTGAATAAGAATGATTCTGTTTTTCTTCTCTTTTAGAATTTCTAAGGCATCAGCATCATAACTTGGCGCAATTACGACTTCGCAAAATAACGCGTTAATTTCTTTTGCTGTGTCAACATCAATTGTTCTGTTTCCAATTAAAATCCCTCCAAAAGCACTTACTGGATCTGCAGCTAATGCGTCTAAATATGCTTGCTTAATTGTTGATCGAGTTGCCAATCCACATGCATTGTTGTGTTTTAGAATAGCAAACGTTGCATCTTCATTTTTGAATTCTGCCATTAAATTTACAGCAGCATCAACGTCTAATAAGTTGTTGTAGGACAATTCTTTTCCATGCAATTTATCGAACAATTCACCCATATTTCCATGAAAAATTCCTTTTTGATGAGGATTTTCACCATATCTCAGCACTTCGGAGTTTAAAATACTTTGTTTGAAAACTTCTGTTTCTCCGTTGTTGAAATAATTAAAAATGTGTGTGTCGTAGTTAGATGAAACATTGAATGCATCTCGACTATAATCACGTCTTTCTTCAATTGTTGTAGAAGATGCGTTATTTGTAATAATGTCTAAAAATGTAGCGTATTGATTGACAGATGGAATAATTACAACATCATTGTAGTTTTTCGCAGCAGCACGAATCAATGAAATACCACCAATATCGATTTTTTCGATAATATCAGCATGACTTGCGCCAGAAAAGACCGTATCTTCAAAAGGATACAAATCAACAATTACCAAATCCAATTCTGGAATTTCAAATTCAGCGATTTGACTTTGATCTCCATCGTGATTTCGTCTATTTAAAATGCCTCCGAAGACTTTAGGGTGCAATGTTTTAACTCGACCTCCTAAAATTGAAGGGTAAGAAGTTAAATCTTCTACACGATTAACAGGAACATTCATTTCCTCAATAAAAGCTTGCGTTCCCCCCGTCGAATATAGTACCACATTGTCTTTATGCAATTGCTCTATAATTGGACCTAATCCTGACTTATCAAAAACTGAAATTAATGCTGATTGGATCTTTTTTCTTTCGTTCATGGCGTTGTGATTCTTGCTTTTAAAAATGGAAAGTGCAAAAGTACTTCAATTTTTATTTTTTTCGGGAAATTATATCAATAAAAAGCAGGAATCTTCAACTAAAAGCCCCCAAAAAATGTTATTTCCTAAAAAATAGCGTTTGGATTGATTAATTTTAGTGTTAAATGTTGATTTAGAATGATAAATATTTGTGTTGTTGAAGACGAAAGTAGCATCGCTGAAATGGTTCGTTTAAATCTCGAATTGGAAGGATATCACGTCACTCATTTCGATCACGGACTGATTGCAAAAAATGCCTTTCAAAATAGTGTTGAATTTGATTTAATCATTTTGGACGTTATGTTACCTGGTTTAAATGGAGTCGATTTGTGTGCAGAAATCAGAAAAACTTCTAAGACTCCAATTTTGTTTCTTTCAGCGAAAGGAACAACAACAGATCGCATTGAAGGGTTAAAAGCAGGAGGAAACGATTACTTACCAAAGCCTTTTGATTTAGAAGAGCTGTTGCTTCGTGTAGCTGTTTTGACCAGTAGTTTACAGAGTGAAACGCAAGAGGAAATAAGAATAGGGGATTTTTACGTGAATGGTAAAACGTATGAAGTAAAAAATGTTGTCACCAATGAGAATTTTGATCTTTCAAAGCGGGAAATTGCGTTAATTCAACTTTTCCATGAAAAAAATCATGAGGTTATTCCGCGTTCAGAAATTTTAGATAGAGTTTGGGGAAAGGATCAATTTCCAACTTCCAGAACAATTGACAATTACATATTGAATTTCCGAAAAATTTTCGAAAACGACCCCAAAGACCCCCAGTTTTTTCATTCCATTCGCGGAGTAGGATATAAGTTCACAGGAGATTTGAAAAATCAATAAGGCAATTTAACGCATGATTAATGTTAATTTTGAGCATTGATAAGGAACAATGGATAGAGCAAGAGATAAAAAATTAAGGTACGATAAAGCATATTTACGCATGGCCAAAACTTGGTCTGAGTTATCGCATTGTGTTAGAAAGCAGGTTGGAGCAATTATAGTAAAAGACGGGATGATTATTTCAGATGGTTACAATGGAGCACCGAGTGGGTTTGATAATTGCTGTGAAAATGATGCTGGAGAGACACATTGGTACGTTTTACACGCAGAAGCAAATGCAATTTTGAAAGTTGCGAAATCAACACATAATTGCAATGGAGCAACACTTTACTTAACGCTATCTCCATGCCGTGATTGCAGTAAATTGGTAGTTCAATCAGGAATAAAGCGCGTTGTTTTTATAAACAATTATAAAGACACAAGTGGCGTTGACTTTTTGAAAGAAGCCGGAATTGAAATAGAACATATAGAAACCCCATTCGATGGAGAATAAAAGTACACACTATTGGATTCCGATTGTCATGGCAACTTGCTTGGCTGTTGGACTTTATTTGGGAAATATTTTGACTCCTGAAAAAGTTGCGACCCAAAGTTTAGGAGAATCGCGTTACCAAAAAATGCAGGACATTATTCAAATTTTGGACGGGCGATATGTCGATGCAGTGAACAGTGAGGAATTGTTTGAAACAACAATTGGCGACATGCTTCACAAATTAGATCCGCATAGTAATTACATTCCCGCAAAAGACTTACAAGCGATGAATGAGGCTATGGCAGGAAAATTCGGAGGAGTTGGAATTCGTTTTTTCATAATCCGTGATACCGTTTGTGTAACAAATGTATTGCCTGACTCTCCAGCAATGAGGGCGGGCTTAAAATCAGGAGATAAAATACTTGAAGTAGATGGAACCAAGGTTGTTCATGTGAAAATTAGCAACGAAGAAATTATGGGAATGCTAAAAGGCACAGAAAATACGCCTGTGAATTTGACCGTTTTACGCGACAATAAAAAGATTAAGAAAAAAGTTGTTCGTGGCTCCATTCCAGTTGTATCTGTGTTGGCGGCTTATATGGTTGATAAAACGATTGGGTTTATAAAAATCGAGCAATTTTCTATGACTACTTCTTACGAGTTTGAAGAAGCAACAGCTCGATTGAAGTCGCAAGGAATGAAAAAATTGATCATCGACCTTAGAAATAATGGCGGCGGGGTTTTAACGGGAGCGACGAAAATTGCAGATGAGTTTTTAAAAGCAAATATTCCAATTGTTGAAACAAAAGGTGCGCACGCTATGCCCTATACTTATCGCGCAACGACAAAAGGAAATTTGGAAGACATTCAAGTCGCTATTTTGATTAATTCAAACAGCGCATCAGCTTCGGAAATTTTGGCAGGTGCAATTCAAGACAATGACCGCGGTACAATTATCGGCCGTCGTTCTTTTGGGAAAGGATTGGTGCAAGAAGATGTGATGCTGAGAGATGGAAGTAATTTACGATTGACGATAGCACGTTATTATACGCCGACAGGAAGATGTATCCAAAAACCTTACTCGGATGATTATGATGAGTATATGTCTGATCAAGTTGGGCGATACGATAACGGTGAAATGTATAAAGTAGATTCTACTTTATTGGTTGATTCATTAAAATTCAAAACACCGAAAGGAAAAGTAGTTTACGGTGGTGGTGGAATTATGCCAGATATTTTTGTTCCGTATGATACTACTGGATCAACTTGGTATTTAACACAATTAAGATACACCAACGTATTCACAACATTCGCATTTGATTTTGTTCAAGGAAAACGTACAAAATGGTCGTCGCTAAGTGATTTCAAAAAACGATTTGCTGTAAGTGATGAGCTTTTGAATCATTTGATCGTGTTCGCATCAAGTGAATACAAAATTAAGTTGAACAAAAAAGAATTTGCAACAAGTAAGAAACTAATTTCTGAAATACTAAAAGCCGAAATTGCGCGTCAAATTTGGGTGGAAGAAGGGTATTATGAAGTCTATAACGATTTCGACCCAGAAGTACAAAGGGCAATTCGATTCTTTAAATAAACACCATGCAAAGATTCATTCCTTTAAACTATTTCAAGCCGCTTTATGTAAATCATACAGATCTTCTTTCTGAAGAAGGAATGAGTGCGTTTTATGAACGCTTAATAGGTGATGAAGGAACAGAAATTTGTAAGCAATACCAGATTACAACTGCTCAGTTCGATTACTTTGTTTCGACTTTAAAAACTGCCGAAAACATCGTTTTCTATGGTTGGGTTTCTTACAATACGGCTTTAGTAGAAATCTTAACGGACGATAATCAACTGGACGGTTATGAAGATTCATTTAGCCATTTATTACATCAACTATCTGAAGATTACCAACGATTTATTTCACCCTATTTATCAGAAAAATTATTAAAATTTGCTGGAGATGATAGTCCAAAAACGTTAGTTCAAGTTTTTTCATTTGTCCAGCTCCTAGACGATAATCATCGAGCAGTTGTCGAAGCACAATTGTTCACTCCTATTGCAGGTCATTTGAATGATTTAAACAGTGCTTTGAAGCAAATTAAAACGGAGCAAGCCTTAATCGAATTGTTGAAGCCTTTGTGTTCCGATGAGCTGATTGATTGTGTAAATAACCTTTCTCGTCCGTCGTATGCATTGAAATTGAATTACGTTGATCAATTGTTAAATTCTCTTCGTTCTAAATCATGTACAGTGCGTTTTGCGAATTGGGTATTGAAGCAACTTGAAAAAGTGGAATTGAATCGTGAACACGAGTATAAAGTGTTGGATTTGCGTCGTGAATTACAATCTGGTGAGTTGAAAGTTCAGAATCAGGGTAAAGGAAAAACACCAATTCGTTGGAAAAACGTACTAATGACAACGGTTTTGTTTTCGATAGTGGGATTTGTCGTTTATGTAATTGTTTTCAAACCATTCAGCGACATTAGTGAGCCAGAGTTAAACAACGAAACATCATTTAAGCAATTTACCAATGAGGAACGAAAACAAATTGATTCTTTATTACGTCAAATTGATGGAAACCTTCGCTCTGAAGATTTGAACGTCGATCGAGGCGCACCACTTATTGGAAACAGTTCAATGTTGACTTTACGTGTTCCTTTTGAGAACAAAACAATGGAAGAAATTTATCAGGATTTGGTAAAAGATTCTGAAATTCAGTTGCAAGGTCTTGCAGATTCGTGTTCAGTTGCATCGCCGTTTGTTCAACGGAAAGGACTTATAGATTTAGAGAAAACGAAAGGAACTGTTGCTGCAATGATGCGAAACGATTCTGAATTTGATGTAATTGTGTTCTTAGCAGATGAGAAAAAAAATGGAAAAGTGGCTTCATTGTTTTTAAAGAAAGGGGAGACTAAGATTTTTGAATTCAGTAAGGGAAACACGTTGTTGGTGGTTGCGGGAAATTCATTCCAAAAGTTTAAATCACCATCGGCTAGCGGAGCGGATTTACCATCAAAATTATACTCGTACCATTTTTGTGAAACGGATGCTAATTTCCGAGAATCAATTAATACAAGTTACCGCTTAACAAAAGACAACGTCAAAAAAGTAAAGTTTCTGTTGACCGGAGATCAAAGTGGTTATTTTAATCTATTTGATTTGAAAAATGTATTGGAAACGAATTAAAGAAAGAAAATGATTTTATACAATGTTACAGTAAGTATTGACCCAGGAGTGCAAACAGAGTGGTTGGAATGGATGCGAATAACACATATTCCAGATATGATGGCGACAGGTTGCTTTCTTGAATCGCGCATTTGCCGTGTTCATGGTGAGGAAGAAGGTGGAGTTACATTCGCAATTGGTTATGTTGCTCCTTCACAGGAAAAATACGACGAGTATCTTGCAGCCCATTCTGAGGCACTTCAAGAGGCGCACGGGACTAAATTTAACGGAAAGTTCGCTGCTTTTAGAACGATATTAACTGTACTAGAAGAATATAAGAAATGAGTGTAAAAGCAAAAAAACACCTTGGACAACATTTTATTACGGACTTAAACATTTGTAAAAAAATCGCGAATCAATACAAGCGCCACAACGACTGTAATCGTGTATTGGAAGTTGGCCCAGGAATGGGAGCGCTCACAACATTTTTATTGGAAGACGACCTTGATGTTTGGGTAATGGAAATCGATTGGGATAGCGTTGCTTACCTGAAAGAGAATTTCAAGCAGTTGGAAGGAAAGATTTTAGAAGAAGATTTTTTAAAGGCGGATCTTTCTAAAATTATGGGAGATGAACCTTTTGGAGTTGTTGGGAATTTCCCGTACAATATTTCGTCTCAAATTTTATTCAAATGCATCGAATATAGAAATCAAATTCCTGAAATTATGGGAATGTTTCAAAAAGAAGTTGCATTACGCATTGCAGAAAAACCAGGTTCTAAACAATACGGAATCTTGAGTGTTTTACTTCAGGCGTATTACGATATTGAATATTGTTTTACGGTAGATGAGCATGTTTTCAATCCACCACCAAAAGTAAAATCGGGTGTTATTCGCTGCGTAAGAAATTCAAGAACGACCCTTTCATGTGATGAAAAGCTGTTTAAACAAGTTGTAAAAATGGGCTTCAATCAACGAAGAAAAACATTGAGAAACTCCGTGAAACCGCTATTAAATGGAAATGTCTTAGACCATGAATACATGGCGCTACGCCCAGAAGTTTTATCTGTTGACCAATTCATTGAATTAACACAAATGATTGAGGCAATAAACCCCCAAAATCCAAGGGAAAGCTAGATTTTAGATCAATGTGTTTGGAATATTTAAAAAAATAGATTTACTTTGTTCTAACAAAAAAAAATAAGATTATGACATTTTCTGAATTTTTCTGGGGTTTAGGAGATTTATTTACTTGGCTTTTAGAAGCTATGCAAGGAGATATGATTGGTAATTCGTTCAACAAAATATTATTGGTTCTAGGTTTTGTTGGTTTCGGTATTTGGATGAACAAGCAACAGAAGTTTAATAAAGCTGCTGAATCAAATCCAGATCAATTGAAATAATTGAAAAGCAAACTATATTCAAGGCTATCTGAAAGGATGGCCTTTTTTTCTCGTTAGATATATATTGTATTGCGATTAAACTTAGCGCAAATTATAATCGTGAATGATTAATATGCTTTTCACAAATATGAAATGAAAAGGGGGATAATGATAAGGATAATAAGTTTTTTTATATTTTTCGGAACGTTTTATAGCCATTCGCAAGGTTTGTCAACGGATTACGGGAATTATATTCCTTGTAGTGGTCCAATTGCCTTATATGAATTTGATTTTACAGCAACGGGTTCAAACACCATTACGCAAAGCGGGATTAATATTGTAAACGCGGACAATCAGTGCTGTGGTTTACCTACCAATAATGGCTGTTTATTTTTTAATGTTATTGTAGATCCGGGAGCTACGGGTGTTAACTTCACTCAGAGTGGTGCTGGGGGGGCAGTTCAAATCTATTATGATAATTGCAGTACCGTATTCGGTGCAAACGTACCTATTTGTCTTGATCCGGCAAATGCATATACGGATCCTTTAACAGGCCAAGAGTATCATAGATTCATGTTTTGTAGAACAGGAGCAACAACCTACAGTTTTACATTTACTCAAATTATTCCGTCTTTCCCTCCAGATGTGGGTGTAACTGAAGGTTGTACAATTCCGCTTAGTGTTCAAGGTTTGGATCCAGCAACCATTACATGGACATCTATAGCTCCCGGAGCGACCGGAGCATGGGATAGTCTCCTCAATTGTACAAGTGGTTGCTTAGATGTTGTCGTTACCCCGACAACTGGCTCTCCATCCTCCGTTTCTTATCAAGTTTGTGGAAATTTGTCAGGAGCCTGTAATGGTCAACAGTATTGTGACACAGTCACGGTCACCATTTATCCAGACCTGTTCGCCTATGCAGGCCCAGATATGGCATTCTGTTTGGGATCCTTAGTGTCCCTAACATCTACTGGAACGGCTATAGGGGGAACACCAGCCTTTACGTATACATGGAATGGTATCAGTGGAAACGGCATTGGATTTAGTTACTCAACTGTTTCAGCTTCTAGTACGGCAACTGTCGATGTCACCCAAGCAGGAGTATATGTCTTGGTAATAACTGACTTAAATGGTTGCGCTACAGCATCCGACACGATGGAAGTCTTTGAATATGTGACTGATATTGAAACATATATTCCTTCAGGAAATGTCTCAGTATGTTATGATCCAACACCAACAATTACAATTAGTGGTTATGTAACGGAAACTGAAACTGGGGAATGGTCTTCGTCAAATGGAGGAACTTTTGGAACTGTCTCTATCACTAGTCCAGGAGCTGTTGCAGGTGTTGGACCGGCAGTATCAACCACTTGGACTCCTATTCCGGGAACAACAGGAGTCGTTACGCTAACATTGACTCCAACAAATAATGCAGGTTGTCCTATTACTCCAGCTACTGTAGATATTACACTAACTGATTTTACTTCTACATTATCTTTAGACCCAACAGATGTATCATGTTTTGGTTTTTCTGATGGTGAAGTTGATTTAACCGTTACTCCAGGCGTTCCTTCATATGCAACAGCTGGGTATGTCTGGACAACACTTGATGGATCAGGACTTGCGCCAGCAGGAGAAGACCAAACAGGGCTTACAGCTGGAACATATGATGTAACGGTAACGGACATTAACGGCTGTACGATCGCAAGTACAATCACACTTACAGAACCAGCCGC